>JBILGV010000174.1:0-4031 GCA_044350865.1 Pseudanabaena sp.
TTCAGGCTACAGAAGCGATGCAACCGATGGCTCAACAATTTGGTATTATTTTAATGGTTAAACCCATAGATATTGAGATTCTTATTGATTCCGACTACATCGTTCAAGCCCTTACAAATCTCCTTAGCAATGCGATCAAATTCTCATCAACAGATGCGACTGTTTGGCTAACCGCAGAAATTCTAACTAATTCCCATGTACTATTTTCAGTGCGAGATCAAGGACAGGGAATTCCATTGGATAAATTGGAGAGTATTTTTGAACGCTTTCAACAGGTTGATTCATCGGACTCACGGCGCAAAGGTGGCACAGGGTTGGGGCTAACGATCTGTCGCAAAATTATTGAGCAGCATGAGGGTAAGATATGGGCTGAGAGCGTTTTAGGTAAGGGTAGTACTTTTTCGTTTACGCTACCTTTATTAAATCGGTGACAACAGGCAAGCATTGTAAAAGTCAGCAATGTAAGGGTAATTCATGAATTACTCTTACATTTCGTTTTTTTTTTTGCGTAAGTCCTAACTCAAACAAAAAACTTCGTAAATTATGACCACTAAACTAATTTTGATTGTGGATGATGAAGAAAGTATTCAAACTGTTGTCCAGTTTGGCATTCAAATGGTTGCCGATTGGGAAGTATTAATAGCAAGTTCGGGTCCACAAGGAATTAAAATAGCTAAAGATCGCCTACCCGATGTGATCTTGCTTGATGTGATGATGCCCGATATGGATGGGATTACCACATTTAAAGCGCTTCAATGCGACCCACAAACTGCTCAAATTCCTGTGATTTTCTTAACGGCTAAAGCGCAAACCTCAGAAAGACGGCAGTTTAATGATTTAGGCGTAAGTGGGGTAATCACAAAGCCGTTTAATTCTCTCGATTTACCTGAGCAAATTAGTAAAGTACTTGATTGGTAACTATCAAAGCTTGTTGCGGTGGGCTTTGGTTTTGCTATCAACTGACTGTAGGGAGATATTATGAAAATATTATTAATAGAAGACGATGAAGTATTAATTGCGGTCTTAAGGAAAAGTCTGACCGAACATCACTATATTGTTGATGTAGTCAAAGATGGTGAGATGGGTTGGACTTACAGCACAACTTTTGAGTACGACCTTATTGTTTTAGATGTTATTTTGCCAAAGCTGGATGGTATCCGCCTATGTCATCGCTTCCGAGCAGAAGGCTATACAACTCCGATTATTTTGCTGACGGCTCAAAATGCTAGCACTGTAAAAGTTAGTGGGCTAGATGCAGGTGCAGATGACTATGTAGTAAAGCCCTTTGATACACCTGAATTGATTGCAAGGATTCGGGCGCTATTGCGGCGGAGTAATGCTAGTTCTTCGCCTTTGTTGGTGTGTGGTGACTTGACGCTTGACCCTAGCACTTCTGAAGTCTCCTATGATAATCACCAGCTTACCTTAACTAATAAGGAATATGAGCTATTAGAACTCTTGCTCCGTGATAGTCAGCATTTATTAAGTTCTGAAGAAATTCTCGATCGCCTATGGTCTTCTGATGAATTTCCATCGGAGGCAACAGTGCGATCGCATATAAGGCGATTACGTCACAAGTTAGTTAGCGCAGGCGCTCCATCAGATTTTATTGCGACAGTCCACGGACGCGGCTACTACCTTAAATCAGCCGATAAATCCTCTGATCAAGTAACGGATCATGAAGTCTCTCACAAAATCAAGGATTCTAGGACTGATTCAGTTAAGATTCCCGTCACTTCTCCTGCCTCTTTCGTTGGTATTTATCACGCAGAGCAACAACAAAAATATTTAGAATTTTTAAATCAGCTTTGGATTTCCACCAAGCCAAAAACCCTGCAAGAACTAGAGGTACTAGCGCAAATGATCGCAAGACTACGATCAGGTAAGCCTGATCCCTATTCACAAGCGATCGCCTATCAAACTTGCCACAAATTGGCGGGGACTCTTGGCACATTAGGTTTATTGGAGGCGATGCAAGTAGCACGTCAAATCGAAACCCTACTCAACAACCAACCCCTACTTAAAAAGAACCAATTAGAATCGCTGACATTACTAGTAAGCGAGTTAGAGCAATCCATCCAAAATACTGATTTCATTGAAAATATGCCTGTCCAAATGAGCGATTCCGTAGACGTATCAACATTTGCACCAAATCCCTCTCACATCGGAACTAAGGTGATGATTGTGGATGATGATCTTGATTGTCTGCGATCGCTACCTGAGATGTTAAAACCTTGGGGATTTAAGGTGACAACCTTGGCAGATCCCCATGATTTCTGGACAGTATTACAAGCTGTGCTACCTGATATATTAGTTTTGGATATAAATATGCCCCAGATCAATGGATTGGAACTTTGCCAATCTTTAAGAAGCAATATTAATTGGCAAAGTTTACCAGTCTTATTTTTAAGTATTGTGACAGATTTAAATACTCAGAATCTAGCTTTTGGAGTTGGCGCTGATGACTACTTATGTAAACCGATTGTCGCTAGTGACTTAGCAAATCGGATTCATAATCGTCTACAACGTGTTCGCGCCTATAGCAATTCGCGCTAATACTGCACATAATTTGCACAAAAAATGAGTGAGTGTGGAAAAATAAGTACTTTTTTAAAACTTGTTTAGATTTTTTTAATTATTTTGAGATAAATTCGCATGAATCCATCCATCCAAGCGTCGCTGCGAGAGCAACAATATCCTCTCATTCACGATTTAGCTGATTGCATTGAAACAGTATGGCGAGAAAATTTAGATTTATCTCCATATCAGGTTCCAGAGGATCTTGGCTATGTTGAAGGTGCTTTAGAAGGTGAGCGCCTAGTAATTGAAAATCATTGCTACAGCACACCTCAATTTCGGAAGCTGCATTTAGAGCTAGCCAGAGTTGGCAGTGGTTTAGATATTCTGCACTGTGTGATGTTTCCTAATCCCGAATATGGTATTCCGATTTTTGGAGCCGATTTAGTCGGTGGACGTGGGAGTATTAGCGCTGCGATCGCTGATTTGTCGCCTGTGCATCCTGAACGCGCTCTACCCCGCAGTTACTACAATGCTTTATCGAGTTTGCCTGTGATGCGGTTTGAGCAGATTCGTGAGTTACCCCAATGGGGCGATATCTTTTCAGATTTTTGTTTGTTTGTGCGTCCAATGGGCGATCGCGAAGAAGCTGCCTTTTTACAAAGAGTGCGTGATTATTTGACTTTGCATTGTCAGCTAGCGGTGGCAACTGAGCCGTTAACGACTTCTGTGGAAATCGATCAGATTTTGGCGGGTCAGCGCTATTACTGCGAGAAGCAACAACAAAATGATAAAACTCGGCGAGTTCTCGAAAAGTCTTTTGGCACAGAATGGACAGAGCGTTATATGACAACAATGCTTTTCGATTTTGCCACCTAGAGCTTCGTTAGAAAAAGTCGGGGATCTGTGCATTTAATGACGAATTACTACCGCATGATCTCAAAGGAATAAACAAGCGATCGCATGGCACTAGCTCCACCTTAAGAGATCTCAACCCTTTCTCGATTCCACAGGAAAAATCAAATAGCACCTTCCCGATCTTGCTACCTTTCCTCCTCTACAATCTGAAGCCAGTGATTAAAACACACACCGAGTTGGATATCGAATAGGCAAAGGATTTACTTTGCATCAGTTGGCTTGTTGAGATGTTGTTGTGCCCAGAGTGCGGCTTGAGTGCGATCGCTCACTCCTAGCTCGTTCAAAATGCGGCTAATATGGTTTTTCACAGTGCCATGGGCAAGATGGAGAATTTGAGCCATTTCCTGATTTGTTTTTCCTTTCCCCAATAGTTGCAGAATCTCCAATTCGCGATCGCTAAACCGATGCTGATATTCTGCGTTAGCAGCTAGAGAAGTGGAATTGAGCTGAGCAAAAAGTTTGGATGCGATGGTCGCGCCTAGCTGGCTATAGCCCTGGTTTAAAGTACGAATGGCTGCCGCGACCTGTTTTGAGGTAGCACTCTTGAGAATATAGCCCAACGCCCCAGCCTGAAGCGATCGCCAGATGTATTCATC
>JBILGV010000041.1:0-36216 GCA_044350865.1 Pseudanabaena sp.
GCGATGATTCGCTCTATTGTCAATACTGGAAGAAGACAGGGTTTATCCTCTTTTGAGTCGATTCTTGCTGCCTTGAATCCCCTCAAATCCTTATTTGTTCTGAGTTGAGCAATTACGAATTATCTTGCAAGTTAAATCTGGCAAAGTCTCATCCAGAGATATCCGCGATCTGCAAGGCACAATGACCCGCGAGAGTGCAGTATTAGGCGTATTTATCACCCTGCAAAAGCCCACTAAAGACATGATCAAAGAAGCTAAAGAAGCAGGAATTTATAAAAGTCAATACATGAGCGCCCCCGTGGATAAAATTCGGATCGTCACCGTTCAAGAAATCATCGAAGAACAAAAACGACTCGATATTCTCCTTAGTTTAGAAGTATTAAAATCGGCTGAAAAGCAAATGGAGGTTAAAGCAAAACAGACAACGCTAGAATTTTCGGAAAGTGAATAGCGATTTAGCGACTATCTCATAAGCCAAGCATTTGCTTGACATCATTTAAAGCGATCGCGGGTTGGCTATATTCTTCTTGCTTAGCGGCTCTCAAATCCTGTAAGTCTTGAAAGTCCTCCAACATCTCCTTAATTGCCAAAAACTGCTCGTATGGAATTACTGCAAACATAGGCTTGCCATCTTTAATAATCAATTCTGGATTTAAGTTAAGCATAATGGAATTTATTGGTAGGCTTAGTCTCTAGATTTAACGCGATAAATCACAATACTTTCATTTTCTATCTCAAAGAGTACGCGATAGTTGCCGACTCTTAATCGATATTCAGGTGTAAAATTGGTTGAGTCTTTAGAATATTTTAATTATGTTTTAATTATGTACCGACTTAAGTATCCAACAGAGCAGAGCGATCCGCCATTGTCTCCCAGAGAAACCTTGCCGACAATGTATGACTTACCTGGTTTGCCAGATCAATTTCATGACTATCAGCCCGAACTATTGGGATTAACCTTTCGTCCAGCCAACTGCCCTGAAGACATGGTGTTTACAGCTAGTGACTTAAATATTTACTATGATGTCCATCACCAAAATTGGTATAAGCGTCCTGACTGGTTTGCGGTATTGGGTGTACCAAAACTTTATGATGGTCACGATTTACGTTTGAGTTATGTGATTTGGCAGGAAGGCGTAGCTCCCTATATTGCGATTGAGTTACTTTCGCCTGGCACAGAAAAAGAAGATTTAGGTGAACGGGAGCTAGCTAACTATCAAGAAGCTAATTATCAAGAAAATGGTTACAGTCGCAAAGATGAACAACCTCCGTCAAAATGGAAAGTGTATGAACAGATTCTAAAGATCCCTTACTATGTGGTTTTCAGTCGCTATACCAATCAACTGCGACTATTTAATTTGCGATCGCAACATTACCAAGAAGTCCAGTTAACTGAGCCGAAGCTATGGCTACCCGAAATTAAGCTGGGGTTAGGACTTTGGGAAGGTGAATATCGCGGTATTCATCGCCTATGGTTACGTTGGTACGACACCGACGGAAACTGGCTACCCACTGATACTGAACGTTTAGAGTTAGTCGAACAAGAAATGTCCTTGGTTGAGCAACGCGCCGAATCTGCTGAGCAACGTGCGGAATCTGCTGAGCAACGCGCCGCTTATCTAGCACAACGTCTTCGCGAATTAGGAATTGACGTATAGCAAGCTAATCGCACCCGTAGAGTTCAATTCTCACAACTCTAAAAAAATAGAAACATAAGCGAGCTACAAGTACATTTTGCAGAAATTTCCCTTTGACTTTAATGACTTACCGACACCAGCTTATTTGGTGGGTGGATGGGTGCGCGATCGCCTTTTAAACCGTCAAGGTAAATATCTTGATTTAGATTTTGTTTTACCTGAAAAAGCTATCGAAACGGCTCAGGCGATCGCTCGCAAATACAAAGCAGGTTTCGTCGTACTCGATGCCGAGCGTCAGATTGCGCGGGTAGTTTTTAAGGACGGCACGGCGGATTTTGCTCAACAGATGGGTGATAGTTTGCCAGAAGATTTGGGGCGACGCGATTTTTGTATGAATGCGATCGCCTTGGAATGTCATCAGTTAGAGCAAAATGTTTTCTCGCCGTTGGCGGGGCAACAACTGATAGATCCTTTTGATGGAATTGGCGATTTGAAGGCGAAAAGAATTCGGATGGTTGCACCTGAAAATCTTGCCGACGATCCTTTGCGAATTTTACGCGGATATCGTCAGTCCGCACAGTTGGGATTTGAGATTGAAAGTTTAACCCGACAGGTTTTAGTTAAGCTTGCACCATCCTTAAAATCCGTAGCAGCCGAACGAGTTCGCACAGAACTAGGTTATCTATTGTCGATGGCAAATGGCAGCCACAGGATACTTGATGCGATCGCCGATCACATCCTTGACCATTGGTTGCCCCCGCAATCTTTAAATTTGGAGAGATTTGCCAAGATAGAAGATGCCATCTTGCGACTAGTGGTCAAATTTCCTAGCTTACAATCATTTTTTGATAGGGAATTATCAGGCGATCGCCATGCATTGGTAATCGTCAAATTAGCGGCGTTAACAAATAGCGCCAATGCTCTCGACGCATTAGGTTTAAGTCGTACCGAACAGCGCTGGTTGTTGGGAACTTTGCGCTATTTACCGCAATTTATCAATTTGATAGATGATGCGTCTTTCACGGAACAATATAAATTATTTCAGCCAACCTTAGAATTTTTCCCCGCGATCGCGACTCTGGCTGTGGCTAGTAATTATGATTTTGATAAAATCACGCCTTGGTTAGAACGTTGGCTCAATCCTGATGATGCGATCGCCTATCCTGTAGCGCTAATTACGGGCGATGATCTGCGAAAAGATTTGGCAATTCCCCCCAGTCCTAAATTTGGAGAATTACTAGAAACTGTCAAAATTGCTCAAGTGGAAGGCAAAATTCAATCGAGAGAAGAGGCGATCGCTTTAATTAAATCAATCATGTAAATCAATCATGTAATAGCAAAATTGTTGAGGAGGGCGAAGTTCAGCGAAACAACTTTAGATTTTAGATTGGATTAAGCCAACTTACTTATAAACTATTTGCCTGTTAATAGATAGGTAATCATTTGACCTTTGCCTTTGATATTAATCTGTCGTTTTGAATTAAATTTAAATTTATTTTTTAAAAGTTGATAGGTTACTTCTGTAACTTGAATAGAACCAGCAATACCATGAGATTCCATCCGACTTGCCACATTCACAGTATCGCCCCAGAGATCATAAATAAATTTTTTAGTGCCAATTACACCAGCGATCGCCTGTCCCGTATGGATTCCGATTCTCAATAAAAAAGGACTGTCATCCGAACGTTTGAACTTTTGAATTACTCTTTGCATATCTAAAGCCATCGCGGCGATCTCTTCAGCATGGTCTTGACTGGGTACAGGTAAGCCACCCACCACCATATAGGAATCACCAATAGTTTTAATCTTTTCTAATTCGTATTGTTCAACGAGATGATCAAATTCAGAAAAAATTTCGTTCAGGACATTTACCAATTCACTAGCGGAAATAGAGGCGGCATATTCCGTAAAATTGACAATATCAGCAAATAGAACCGTAACTTCGTCAAAGGAGTCGGCAATGATTGTACCACTACTTTTCAGATGTACCTTGGTCATTGATTGCACAGATTTCAGGCGTTCGGCTATTTCTGGCGGTAAAACATTTAGCAAAAGACGTTCGGACTTTTTCTGTTCATAGCGGAGACTTTCTTCCGCTCGTCTTCTTTCTTGTGACTCCATGCCAAGAGCGAGCAAATCCGACAGAGAATTAACAAAGCTAATTTCTTCTTCGAGCCATAGATGTTCTATCTCTGTATGCTCAAAGCATAGTATTCCTAAGATTTCACCACCAACTTCAAATCTAGAAACTAGCATTGAAACAATTTCCAATGGTAGACAGTATTTTGGTAATAGCTCCCTCAATATATCCGACTCTTGGATATCTTCAATAGCAACAGTCCGATTTTCTAAGAGCGCCTCAAAAAAGCTGGGGTATTCGGCGGCGGTTAAAATGTCTGCCTCAGTATGTGAGTTGAGACTTTTTTGATAAAGTTCTAGGCAGTGTAAAACAGTTTTGCTTTTATTAAATAGCCAAACGCTGACGCGCTCAACATTGAGAGCATAGCTTCCTGTTCTAGCAATATTCTGGACAGCAACAATAAAATCACCTTGAGTGATTGCTTTGTCTTTGGTTAAGGCAAACAAAACGTTTTGTTGTTTGCGTAATTGCTGCTCTCTCCGATCCAAAAGAAAGTGAGTCCGTTGTAGCGAAGATTTGGACGCATCAAGTTCATTATTTTTATCTTGGATAAGTAACTCTAATTCTTGATTTGACTTTTTTAAGCGATTTAATCTCAAGATTAGTGATCGCGCCAATATCCCAACCAAAGAAATTGAGCCAATCAGTATCGTCACCGCTAATAAAATAATTAACGAGCTATGATTAAGGAAAGTGGCGAGAGAGTTAGCGATAAACTTTCTTGAAATTTACTTATGATTGTTATTCACCGAGAAGACAGTATCTGGCGAATACGAGTTTATGCTAGCGCGATCGCAAATAGCGGTCAATTCGCATAATTGCTGAGTATGGTTTCTAAAAAAATACGGACATTTATGAGATGCCCGTACTTATCGTAATCTTTTTATACAACAGCTATTTGAACGCTGCTATATTTCCCCACATAAAATATAAAACCCGCTTTGCGGGTCTTGTTCAACCTTAATAACGATTTGATCGCCGAGAATTACTTCTCACAGGTATAGGAATCAACTCAGGCTGAGGCTGATTTTGTCCCAAAAGGGATTCCAATACACGATTCAAAATTTCGCCGATTTCTTGCAATACTTTCTTAATCGCTTTCACTATGCTTGGCTCCCTAATGATCATCTAGGCTTATTTACCCATCATAACAAATCTTTTTATAAACAAATCTAAAGAAGAGCTTACGGTTAGCATTCTGATCCAATTTCTACCTCTAGAGGGACTAAATCGGAACTCGATCGCCTCAACCTTGCCATCGGGATGGGCGATCCCCACATAAACTAAGCCCACAGGTTTTGATTCTGTGCCGCCAGTTGGTCCAGCGATCCCCGTGATGCTGATCCCCCAATCAGATTTAAGTTTAGCCTTGACACCGATCGCCATTTGTTCAGCAACGATCGCACTCACCGCACCATTTTGATCAAGAGCTTGGGGATCGACATCTAATAAATTAACTTTGACATCATTGCTATAACTAATCACACCACCAAGAAAATAGCGAGAACTGCCTGATACTTCCGTGAGTGCTTCGCCTAGTCCACCACCTGTACAGGATTCAGCCACTGCCAAGGTTTGACCACTTTCTAACAAATGTTTACCCGCGACCGAGGCGAGAGTTTCGTCATCAGTGCCATAGCAAAACTCACCCGTGAGTTCACGAATTTCAGCTTCGACTGGGGCAATTAGGGCGATCGCCTCCTCTGAACTGTTCGCCCTTGCGGTGATGCGTAGTCTTGCCTGTCCATAATTTGCATAGGGCGCAACCGTAGGATTTTTGAGATCAAACAAATGATTGACTTTTGTGGCTAGCGCCGACTCAGCAATGCCCCAATACAGTAAAACTTTAGAGTGAAATGTACCTTGACCATAGTTTCGCGCTTGCAGCAAAGGTGAAGCGGTTTGCTGCCACATTGGATAAAGCTCACTCGGCACACCAGGGAAGGTGAGGATCAACAAATTCGGTTGTGGTTCCCAGATCATTCCTGGAGCCGTACCGATGGGGTTATGTAAAATTTCTGCGCCCTTGGGTAATAAGGCTTGTTTACGATTATTGGCTGTGAGGTTTCGCCCTGTTTCCGATGCCATTTGTTGAATACGTTCCCAAATTTCAGGACGTTCTTCTAAGGGCGTATGGAAAAAATTAGCGATCGCCTCAGTGGTGAGATCATCAGGCGTGGGTCCCAGTCCACCAGTCGTAATAATTAAATTAGAACGACTAGCCGCAATTTCTAGAGCTTGGTGAATGCGATCGGGATTATCGCCAACGACAGTTTGATAGAAATGGGGAACGCCCAACAAGGCTAATTGCTGAGCCAAATACTGAGCATTACTATTCAGTATTTCGCCTAATAATAGCTCCGTACCAATGCAAAGAATCTCCGCGCCAACTTTCATATAATTATCTCAACTACTGGTTAAAACTAAAAGGGGTGCGTTGCACCCCTTTTAGTTTAGTTATTAATTTCCCGTCGCTTTGGCTTTTCAATATTGATTCGAGGACGCTCAACTTCAATTTGTTGTCGCTCTTGTTCTGAACGCTCAGAGTTACGAGCATAGCGATCGTCCGAACCTGTGTTGGGGTTGGGGTCGAAAACTTCAAGTCTTGCCCAATGTCCCGCTTCTTCGGCTGCTGCCATCACGATTGTCCGCACCGCTTGAATTGTCCGTCCGCCTTTACCAAAAATCCGCCCCCGATCTTCTGGATCGAAAGCAACTCTGATCCAGAGGCGATCGCCTTTGCTATTTGACTCAAAATCCACCCGCAGCGCTTCTGGATGCGCCAATAATGGCTTTAGCAAAAAACAAATTAAGGCATTATAGTCAGGCATTGTAGTTAGGCGCTGTGGTCAAGTATTTATCGTCAAGCCTAGATTCTCTAATTTTGGCAAACTTTATGCAGCAACTAGATCGAATACCTTTGCCTTTTCGAGAATACGACGTACTGTGTCAGTCGGCTGTGCGCCTTGTTTGATGCGAAGCACGATCGCGGGGACATCGAGTTGGGTTTCTTTGGTGCGTGGGTTATAGAAACCAAGCTCAGCGAGGGGACGACCATCGCGGCGGCTAGTGCTGTTTACGGCAACGATGCGATAGCTGGCTTCAAACTTTTTGCCAAATCGCTTTAATCTCAACTTCATCATGGGTTTATAGCTCTAATTTTCTGCGTGATTCGGTTCAATATTTTAGCAGAATTATTAGCATAGCATTACTGATTAAATAGAGATACATATTTTTTCATTTATTTGCCGCTCTCTGTACGATTATCTCTTAAACACCGATGAAATTACAGTGATAACTGTCGCACTGGCAATTAGTCCAAATGCTAGGTTGACGATCTGTCCAGATGATTTTTGATACGCATCCAAACGGATATTAGCCTCTTTGATATCAAACTCTAACTTGGTGAAGCGATCGTCAATATCTGTCTTTAGCTCTGCAATTTTTAGCAAGGCTTGCTTTTGAAATTCTTCATACTCTTCAAACTTCCGAATAACTTGTTGCTGAAAATCTTCCTGTGACATTTTATTTATCTCTGTTAGCTAACCTAAAAAATTAACTTGATTTTGATACAACCGTTGTCAAGTCCGCCGATCTCTCTCTAAATCTGATATCGCCTTATCGCAAGCCCAATCAGGTGATTTATCTGGGAATAGTTTCAAGTTCCCCTCTATCAGTCTTCGCGCAACATCTTCTCTACCATGTACCATTTTAACCAACTTTCTGAGTTTGGAGATCCAATCAGGGCTGTTTCTCCAAAGAGTTTTTATTAGCAACCACCATAACCCCACTACAAAAAGGTATAAGACAGCACCGCCTGCAAGATACATAAATCCGTACCAGATACCAGATAGGCGATCTGATGGCGATACTGGATATGTCGATATGAATACAAATAAGTTGAGCGCCCATAAGTCAGTGGCATACAGACAAAAAAATGTTGGCACAAATAATGCCAATGATCTACCAAAGTTAGCTATTATCCGCATGATTCCCTCCCTACATTCGCATATTAATTTAGCGATCACCTTATTTATTTATCAAAATTCCTCCAGTTTGCGGTGGGGCTTTTTCCCAATAATCTAATCCTTCTTTTCCCGTGTGGCAACCTTTTCCAAGCTCTTTTTTATTTAAACCAAGAAAAACACATTTATTGCCATCACAAGCAACGGCTCCCGCAAGGTGCATAGAATATAGGAGGTTGTATCTATGCCCTCTACTGTCCATCCATCCCTTGATTGAATCACTCATTGTCTCTAATTTCATGGATGACACGCCTCCAACCGCAACATAAGTATTGATGTTTTCAGCGAGATAGTCGCTGGATTCAAAACCATAGCTACCCTTCATTGTGTCAGCACAGGTTTTAGTTTTGGGATTGGTGTGATCATAATAACCATACTCATTCATATCCTTGGCTCTAGCAAGGGCTAACGCATAGACTTGGGAACTGTAATTAATTGGAGTTCTACCGTAACTCTTTCTAATCTGGTTAATTTCTTGTATTGCCTTTTTGGATTCATCTTCTGAGCTTAATATAGCCACACCAACTGCCTCTGGAAGAGATTCTAGAGTTTTACGATCCAGTTTGTTGTTAGTAGCAGTGCTTAGTGCCAACGCTCCCAAGAGAATTACCAACCCTATAGTTTGCTCCTTTGAAAGTGCCAAGCTTACCTCCTTAATAAGCCAACTAATAATCAAAAAGGGCGCAGAGCGCCCCTCTTATTAAGCGGTAACTATTAAGCAGCAACAGTTTGCTTCAGTGGTTGCCATGTGACAGCGCGATCGCTACCGACTTCGATCACGATTTTGACACGGGGATCGCGATCGGGAATTTGGCTGAGAGTATCTAACTCTTCTTGGGATAAATATTTCCCTTCGATTAGCCATACGACTAATCCCTTTGACTTTGGAGGTAAAGCATTGAGACGAAACTGGATAGCGGGTGGTAGAAAGTATGTGCGAATCTCGGTTTTGCCAAGGTGAGAGGGACGCACACCATGCACACCAGTAAGATAGCTATTTACATCACCCAAACCTCGCGCTGTAATGAAAAGAATCTCATAACCCGCATTTTTAAGTCGCAGTTGGTAGCGACCTTCATACCCACCTTCAGGGGGAACGCGCATTGCTAAAGCACCTGCTTTTTCTAGGTCTTTGACAATTTTATCGGTTGCAATCAATGGCATGGTGACATCCTATGCTAAACGCTAAGTATAAATAATAAGGCGAAGTTAACAGTATTTTATACCAAGAACTAAAGTTCTTGGCTTAAAGCTAAAGTCAGTTAAAACTGACTAATAAAACTGACTAAGATATCTGGCTAATCAAGCCGTTTCAACGGGTTTAAGCTTTCAGCCCGTAATTTATTACAGGGCTATTGTTTTAATCCACAACTTGAACATCAACATCGATTGTGCCTGGTGGTGTCATCCTTACAAATTTGTTTTGCTGTTCCTGCAATGGTTCGCCACAGCTAGGACATTGAAATTGACTCGATCGCGTAGCTGTAAACGTTGAACTACATACGGGACATTCAGCCGAAACAATACTGCGTTTTACCCACCACTGCAAGCCGAAAAAAGCAATCACAGGCACAAAGGTAACTAGACCAATGAGTATAAAGAAAGAGTTGACTAGCCAGCCTAAACCAATGCTACTCAATGTCCAGAAGATCAATAAAGCCGTGAGCCAAAAACGCAGCCCCGACCAGCCATTCCCCGAACCATTAGGTAAATTATTGCCAAATGTGTAAAATCTCATGAGTTTTCGTCCCTATATTAATTGTCGCTTGTCGGCTGGTGTTTATGGGCTGATGTTTATGGGTATGTATTCCTTTGCATTTGCTTGTAGCGATCGTAACATTCTTATTTAGGATTATTCTTCTGGCTTTGGGTATGGATAACCGCAACTGCTGTACTTTGAGGTGATCACCATATTTTTTAAGCGTGCCGCTAAGGAAAAGGTTATGGCTTTTGGCTATATTGCCAAAAATCAAAAAACGTTATATTGAGCAAGAGGAAAAATTTCTAGCTATTTACAAACTCACTTTACAAACTCACTTATAAATTTCATGATTAGGGGATAATAACCTTGTGAGTCAGCCTGTCATAAATTGGGATGATAAACCACATGTCGTACTTCACGGATCTAAAGGTACGACACAAATTCCTCTTGTAAACGCGCATTCTTGGAATTTAGGAAGAGGCTCGGAGAATGATATTCCCTTAGCTGATAAATGTGCATCGCGCAATCACGCTATGTTCCAAATTGTTGGTGAAAGCAATTATTTTCTAATTGATTTGGGTAGCCGAAATGGCTCTTTTGTCAATGGTCGGCGGGTGACTATCCCTGTGAATTTAAAAAATGGCGATCGCATTATCCTTGGTGAAACAAAGTTAGAGTTTTATTGTCCTGAAACCACGACTTCTCCCGATATTGAACCATCTGAGATTGAAGAAACTGATGCGGTTGCGACAGCCATGCTACATCGGCGACAACTAATTACAGTCTTGGTGATTGATATTCGAGACTTTACCAAACTAACGCAACAAATGGATGAACATGTTCTTTCAGAGGCGATCGGTACTTGGTTTCGTCGGGCTGGGGAAATAATTGATCGCCACGGTAGTTGGGTAGATAAATATATTGGCGATGCGATCATGACAGTATGGATTCATGAAACTGAAAACAATTCAGACACTGTATCAACACAGGACATGCTTAAGGTCTATCGCGCTCTGTATGAACTATATGAAATGAGTAATGAACTGAACCAACAATTCAAATTTCCCTTCCAATTACGAGTTGGTGCGGGGGTAAATACGGGATATGCGATGGTAGGGCAGATGGGTACTAGTGAACATCCCGACTACACTGCCCTCGGAGATACGGTCAATTCTGCTTTTCGATTAGAGTCATCGACCAAACAACTGCAATTGGATGTAGCGATCGGGTCGGCTACCTATGGGCTGACACCCTATGCGGCGGTTTTACTGCCCCTCAAACAATATTCCGTTGCTCTTAAGGGCTACAGTACGCGCACGATTACCTATGCTGGGACTTTTACTCAGTTAGGTTCATATATCAAGAAATTGGATTCTCAAAAATAAAAATAAATTAAAACAAAAAAGGAGTCGCGTTGCGACTCCTTTTTTGCTAAACAGCAACAGTCTGCCACTCTAACTTATCAAGAGTATGAGAACGCTCTAGCGCGCGCTCAAAACTATCAAGCTTAGGTTCAATCAGAAATGGTTCGCCGACATAACCTTGAATCGCTTCTTGAGTCTTTAAACCGTTACCTGTGATGTAGACGACAGTTACTTCATCGGGATCGATCTTGCCAGCTTCCACTAGTTTCTTGAGGACAGCGATCGTGGTTCCGCCAGCAGTTTCGGTGAAGATACCTTCAGTTTCGGCAAGTAACTTCATCGCTTCGATGATTTCATCATCATTGACAGATTCAATGTTGCCATTGGTTTTGTGCGCGATATCGATCGCATAGATACCATCAGCAGGATTACCAATCGCCAAGCTCTTAGCAATGGTTTTAGGCTTGACAGGGGTGATGAAATCGCGACCTTCTTTGTAAGCAGCAGCGATCGGTGAGCAACCTTCGGCTTGTGCGCCACTGAATCGCACCGACTTATCATCAACTAAGCCCACCTTCACAAACTCATTGAAACCTTTGTAAATCTTGGTGAAGAGGGAGCCAGAAGCGAGGGGAGCGACAATATGATCAGGAAGTTGCCAGCCAAGTTGTTCGACGACTTCATAGGCGAGGGTCTTGGAACCTTCAGAGTAATAAGGACGCAAGTTAATGTTCACAAAGCCCCAACCATGAGTATTGGCAACTTCGGAACAAAGGCGGTTTACTTGGTCATAGTTGCCATGTACGGAGAAAACTTTGGGATTATAGATGGTTGTGCCAAGAACCTTGCCAGCTTCAAGGTCGGAGGGAATGAATACACAACACTCTAAACCTGCATGGGCAGCGATCGCGGCGGTAGAGTTGGCTAAGTTACCAGTACTAGCACAAGCAACGGTGGTAAAACCTAGTTCACGCGCACGGCTGAGGGCAACGGAAACTACGCGATCCTTGAAGCTCAAGGTGGGCATATTTACAGCATCATTTTTGATGTAGAGATTTTTGATGCCGATACGCTTGGCAAGACGGTTTGCCTTGATCAAGGGAGTCATGCCTGTGGATACATCGATATAATTTTCAGTTTTAACTGGCAAGAATTCACGATAGCGCCAGATTGAGAGGGGACCAGCTTGGATGGTTTCGCGGCTGACTCTAGATGCAATCACATCGTAGTTATAGGCGACTTCTAAAGGACCAAAGCACAATTCACAAACGTGCATCGCCTTAGCTTCGTATTCTGCGCCGCACTCTTTGCATTTGAGATTACTAAAGGTTTCAAGGCGATCGCTGATGTAAGGAGAAACAATCGTTGCTGTCATGTTCTTGATATCCCTTCTAATCAATAAAGGTTTTTGTTTTACTTTTTGCTACTGCAATGAACCTTAACACAAGCATTTATAGTCGTCAAATATACCAGACTATTTTAGTCGGATATAGCTTGACCTGAAATTTTTGTTTGGTTATGAGTGCAAAGCGCTATAAAAAACTATATAGTTCAGTTGGTTGTTCTTTAAGGCTTCCCTATGCAATCAGCACTTACTCATTTAGATATTTTGCGCCGTTATGCTAAAGGCGATCGCGACTTTAGTGGACTGAATATCAGTGGCATTAAACTCAGTGGCGCAAACCTTAGCCATACTGATTGGTTAGACGTAAACCTTTCCAAGGCTTATCTGCACAGCACAATCTTGACCTTTGCTTGCTTAACAAGAGCAAATATGCGCTCAGCGATCATGACTGGGGCAAATCTTTGTGGCGCAAATCTTAATCAAGCCCACCTTAGTAATGTCAATCTATCTAATGCTGATTTGCATGGGGCAAGTCTCCAAGGTGCGACACTTTTCGGCACGAATCTTAGCCTTGCAAATTTGATGGATGCCAACTTAATTGATGCGGATATGCGGACTGCGAATTTAAATGGTGCAACTCTCACTGGTGCTTGTATGCGCGGGGCAAATCTCAGACAAGAACGGGCGGTTGGCGATCAGCATGAAATCGATCCCAATAAAAAGAAACGCAGCAGTGCTAGTTTAGTGGGTGCTAACCTGATTGAGGTCGATCTGCGTGGCGCAAATTTATCAGGTGCAAATCTCCATAAAGCCGATTTGCGTGGTGCAAATTTACAAGAAGCAACTCTCAATGGCGCGAATCTCAGTGAAGCAAAACTGCATGGCGCAAATATGCAAGGTATATTTCTGACGGAAGCAAATCTCACCTCGGCAGTTCTCACGGGCGCGATTTTAAATAATGCCAAGATGGAACGAGCGATTTTGCTTGATGCTGATTTTAATGGTGTGTCGTTACGCAGTGCGGTGATGCCCGATGTGAAGGCAAGCCGTGTCCAGATGCAGGGGGCTGATTTAACTGATGTAAAGTTCTCCCGCGCTGATCTCAGCCGGGCTGATCTTAGGGGGGCGATCATGGTGCGGGTAAATTTGATTGAAGCCTATCTAGCGAGAACTAATTTGGCAAGTGTCGATTTAACTGATGCTGTTCTCAATCGTGCGGAGCTAAGCAGCGCAAATCTTGTCGGTGCAATTCTCAAAGGCGCGACCCTTCCCGATGGCAAGGTGCAAAGGTAGCCTAATATCTTATTCCAACGTAGGGGCAATTCATGAATTGCCCTCACCCCCCAGCCCCCTCTCCCAGAGAGGCGAGGGGGAGTAAGAGACTCTATTTTCCTAGACATTTTGCGATAGATCGAACTTCTCCAAAGTTTTCCAAACTGATTGCAGGAGATTATCTAAACCCTTCTTAGAAGCAGCCGAAATAGATAGGATTGGCATATCAAACTGTGAAGCAATTTCTTCCACATCTTCAGGTAACATCGCATCAATTTTATTGAGCGCTAAGATCTGTGGCTTGTCCGCTAAACCATGACCATAGGCTAATAACTCTTCTTGAATTGTGTGATAAGCCCCTACAGGATCATCTTGAGTCACATCGATTAGATGAATTAATAACTTAGTGCGTTCGACATGGCGCAAAAAGTCATGTCCTAAGCCAATGCCATCCGATGCGCCTTCGATCAACCCAGGAATATCGGCAAATACTACCCCATCACCTGATGGCTTAGAAACTACGCCCAAATTTGGTACGAGCGTGGTAAAAGGATAATCGGCAATTTTAGGACGGGCTGCCGATACAACCGAAATTAGGGTGGACTTACCCGCATTTGGCATCCCAATGATTCCGACTTCGGCAATTAATTTCAGTTCTAAATAAAGATTTAATTCTTCTCCTGGTAAACCTGGTAAGGCATAGTCAGGGGCGCGATTTTGATTGCTCAAGAAATATTTATTACCCAAGCCGCCTTTACCACCTCTAGCGACCACAAGGGTTTGTTCGAGATCGGTAAGATCACCTAACACTTCACCCGTTTCTTCATTCATCACCACCGTACCAAGAGGAACTTTGATCAAGCGATCGCTGCCTCTTTTGCCAGTCATGTTACTTGGTCCGCCACGCTCACCATCTTCAGCTTTAAAAATATTCTCGAAGCGAAAATCTAGAAGGGTTTGCAAATCGGTTGTGGCTTGGAGGATCACCGAGCCGCCATTGCCGCCATTGCCACCCGCAGGACCACCCGCAGGCACATATTTTTCACGGCGAAAGGCAACGAGACCATCGCCACCATCTCCAGACTTTACATGAATCGTAACTCGATCAATAAAATGCATTGCTAACCCGATTATTTGCTCTACCCAATACAGCTTAACGTATCAAAAATAATAATAATAAAACCATCATTCTTTACTTTGGATTACGCAACGTAATTTGGTGAATAATATGCAGTAATTTAATTATGTGCGTTTAGTAAAACCGATATGATCCCAACCCTACCCACCGAGCAAATCGATCGCATTGTGTGGAATCAACACCACGATCCCTTCTCCGTCTTAGGTCCCCATGAAATTGAGCAAGATGGTAAGTCGGTCTGGGTGGTGAGAGCATATCTACCCGACACACATACGGTGTCTGTCATTACGCCCGATCAGAAAAAAGAATATCCGATGCATTCAGTGCATCATCCTCACTTTTTTGAATGCGTCATTAGTGACGCTCCCCATTTATTTAGCTACCAATTCAAGGTTAAATCGGGCGACAGCGATCGCTTGATCCATGATCCCTACTATTTCAAGTCACCCCTGCTCACCGAGTTTGATGCCTATTTATTTGGTGAAGGGACACATTACCAGATCTACGAAAAAATGGGCGCACACTTGACCACCATTGATAATGTCAGTGGGGTGTATTTTGCGGTATGGGCTCCCAATGCGCGTAACGTCTCGATCATTGGCGACTTTAATAACTGGGATGGTCGCCAGCATCAAATGCGTAAGGGCAATACAGGTATTTGGGATCTATTTATTCCCGAACTAGTCGTGGGTACTGTTTACAAATACGAAATTAAAAGCCCTGAAGGACATATTTACGAAAAGTCCGATCCCTACGGCTACTTTCAAGAAATTCGTCCGAAAACCGCTTCGATTGTCAACGATCTCAGTACCTACAAGTGGAACGACCAGAAATGGCTAGAAACTCGTAGTAGCGAAGATCCACTGAAGAAACCGATCTCCGTCTATGAAATGCATCTTGGCTCATGGATGCACGCCTCGATGATTAATCCGCCCGAAAGTGGTTATCCTGGGGTATCAGCCGCCGATCTCAAACCTGGGGCAAGATTTCTCACCTATCGGGAACTTGCGGAAGATCTGATTCCCTACGTCAAAGAAATGGGCTATACGCACATTGAAATGATGCCTGTTGCGGAACATCCCTTTGATGGATCTTGGGGCTATCAGGTTACGGGCTATTATGCCGCGACTTCGCGCTATGGTACTCCCCAAGATTTGATGTATTTCATCGATCAATGTCACCAAAATGACATCGGTATTATTGTTGATTGGGTTCCCGCCCACTTCCCTAAGGATGGACATGGATTATCATTTTTTGATGGAACTTTCCTGTATGAACCTGCCGATGTGCGGATTGGGGAGCATAAGGAATGGGGAACAAAAATCTTCAACTACAAGCGTAGTGAAGTGAAGAACTTCCTAATTGCCAATGTTCTGTTTTGGTTCGACAAGTATCACATTGACGGAATCCGTGTGGATGCGGTCGCCTCGATGATCTATCGTGATTACAACCGCGACCCAGGAACATGGCTACCTAATGAATATGGCGGTCGTGAAAGTCTCGAAGCGATCGAGTTATTCCGCCATTTGCATAGTATTCTCTTCACCTATTATCCAGGAGCCTTATCCATTGCAGAAGAGTCCACTTCTTGGCCGATGGTGACATGGCCCGCCTATTCAGGAGGCTTAGGCTTTAACCTGAAATGGAATATGGGCTGGATGCATGACATGCTGGACTATTTCAAGCTCGATCCCTATTTCCGTGGGCATAACAATAACTATCTCACCTTCAGTATTTGGTATGCCTTCAGCGAAAACTTCATGCTCGCGCTCTCCCATGATGAAGTCGTGCATGGCAAGAGTCCGATGATCGGCAAGATGCCTGGAGATGAATGGCAGAAGTTTGCGAACCTGCGATGTCTCTATGGCTATATGTTCACCCATCCTGGTAAGAAAACCATGTTTATGGGCATGGAATTTGGACAATGGGCGGAATGGAACGTTTGGGGCGATTTGGAATGGCATTTATTGCAATATCCTAGTCATAAGACGCTTCAGCGATATGTCAGCGATCTCAATAAAACTTTGCGATCGCTGCCTGAGCTTTATACACAGGACTTCACGCAGGATGGATTTGAGTGGATTGAGTGCAATGACACCCAAAATTCGGTCATTTCCTTCTTGCGAAAAGGGTTAGATGGCGAATTTGTGCTAGTTGTCTGCAACTTTACACCTGTTGTCCATCACAACTATCGCGTTGGTGTGCCTGAACGTGGCTTCTATAAGGAAATTCTCAACAGTGATGCCCCGATTTATGGTGGTAGCGGTGTTGGCAATCTTGGAGGCAAATATACCGATGATTATGGTACACATGGCAAGCCCTATTCAATCGATGTGACTGCGCCGCCACTAAGTACGGTGATTCTCAAATATATGGGCGAAGAATAAGGTATAGGGGCAATTCATGAATTGCCCCTACTGTAAATCCCCCTGACATTTAAGAGAATCATTTATATCCTTTTTTAAGATTATGTTACTGAAAGACAAACCTGAACCTTCGCCATCCGAAAATAATGCCCAGATTTCAGGGCAGATTTTACAGAACAAATCGACTACAAAAATTTTGCTGCCGAAGGTTAAT
Organism: Pseudanabaena sp.; assembly: GCA_044350865.1. Lineage (GTDB taxonomy): Bacteria > Cyanobacteriota > Cyanobacteriia > Pseudanabaenales > Pseudanabaenaceae > Pseudanabaena. Next base: position 17,204 of record JBILGV010000041.1, read on the forward strand.
TTACCAACACCTGAAACTAGTCCAAAAGCACCTTTCTGGAAGTTGCCATTTCAAGTTTGGAATAACGTGGGAGTAAGGTGGAAATTGTCGATTCTGCTGTTGATTGCGTCAGGTTTGCCAGTATTAATCGTGACCCAAATATTGGTTAAGTCTTCAGAACAAGCGTCATTGAAAGAGCTACGCACTTCTGTTCAAGAAAAAGGTTCGTTCTTTGTGTCGGAATATGTACTCTGGACGAATTCGGAAAGTAGAAGTAGTGCGGAGGCGATCGCTAAAAGCATCGAAGACGCAAATTTTGATCTCAGTGATGTTAATGAACTAGCGGCAAAACGGTCGATGTTGCAACCATTAGTTCAAGTTAGTAGTGAAGGCAGTGAACCAGAATCAATTAAGAACCTCAAATTGATCACCGACAGTAACGGTCGTAGCATTGAAGGTAATGTACTGGTTCTGGATGAGGATTTCGCAAAATTCCCTGAACTTGCCGCCAAAGATAAACAAGAGCTAGTTCCCCAATCTTACAAACAAAAAGTTACTCCGAGTAATATTACTTTGGCAAATCTGCCGATTGTCAAAAATGCGATCGCCACAGGTAAGCCGATGTACGGAATCGAATTGGTGAAATCCGCCGATTTGCAATCCCTTGGATTAGAGAAACAAGCGAATATTGGTATGCGTCCCCAAATAACGCAAGGACTGAGCGAAGCCAAACAACCAGCCCCCAATAACACCTACGACACCGAACAGGGAAAATCGGGGCTAGTCAGTATGGCTGTATACCCAATCAAAGTTAAAGGAAAGATCGTGGGAACGGCGGTGGTAGGAGCTTTGCTCAATCGCAACTATGGCATTGTTGATAAATTTTCTAAACGATACAATATGCCCACCGCCAGTATCTTTGCTGGGGATTGGCGAGTTAGTACCAATGTTCCCTATGTCGATCCGAACACTAAAAGCCCTGATAAGACCAGAGCGATCGGCACTCGTGCCTCCCGTGAAGTTTCAGACACAGTACTCAAAGAAGGCAAAGAGTTTGTTGGAGAAATTAATATCACAGGTGACAACTACTTGACGTTTTACGCGCCACTCTATGATCATCGCAAATTAATTGATGATAATTCTAAGCCGATCGGGATTGCCTATGTTGGTCGTCCTCTATCAGAAGTTCAAGATCTATTGGCTAGTTTGTCGAATTCTGGCTATGCGATCGCCGCCGTTTCAATTCTTGCTGCTGGTGCGATCGGGATTCTTGTGGCTAGCTCTTTTGCCAATCCATTGCGGCGCTTGTCTAATTTTACGAAACAGATTGGACGAGGGGAAATGGGCGAACGATTGACCGATAGCGATCGTCGCGATGAAATTGGCACATTGTCGCAAGAGCTAAACAAAATGGTTGAGCAATTAGAAGTCCTGATTGTGGAGAAGCAGAAAGAAGCCGAACGTCTTGCGGTCGCTAGGCAGGAAGTGTCTCAAACCGAAGCAGAATTACGCATTCAAGAACAACGTCAAGCTAAGGAATCATTGCAAAAACGAGCGCTGGAGCTATTAATTGAAGTTGATCCCATCAGTCGGGGCGACTTGACGATTCGGGCCACCGTGACTGAAGATGAGATCGGCACGATCGCTGATTCCTATAATTCTTTGATTAGAAACCTTCGCAAATTAGTCCAACAAGTCCAAACCGCTTCTATATCTGTTTCTCAGACCTTAACTAACAATGAACAAACCATTAATAGTGTAGCGAGTGGAGCCAATCAACAGGTACAAGCAATTACCAAAATCCTTGAACAGATTCATAACCTCACAGAGTCGATTGCTGAGATTGGCTCTTTTGCAGTCCAAGCTGAAGAACAGGTGGGCTATACTAATCAAGCCTTAAGGGACGGTGATGCGGCGATGAATAGTACCGTTGAGGGCTTTAACGCAATTCGCGAAACTGTAGTAGAGACATCGGAAAAGGTAAAACTACTAGAAGAAGCTTCCCAAAAAATTACCAAGGTCGTCAAATTAATTAGCGGTTTTGCTTCACAGACCAATATGCTTGCCCTGAATGCTTCAATTGAAGCTGCTCGTGCAGGTGAAGAAGGACAAGGCTTTAGCGTTGTTGCTAATGAAGTTCGGACTTTGGCGCAGCGATCTGCAAAAGCAACTATGGAAATTCGACAACTAATCGAAGAAATCCAATTTCAATCGAAGGATTTAAGTAAAGCGATGGAGATTGGCACTGAGCAGGTAAACAACGGTTCTCAACTGGTGGAAGAATCTCGTCAAAGACTAACTGAGATTGCATTTTCCAGTCAAAGAGTTAACCAACTGGTGCAGGAAATTGCCGAATCAGCCTCCGAGCAAGTCCAAACATCGGAAGAGGTAAGTCGAACTATTGAAAACGTAGCATTGATCGCAGTCAACAACTCTACTCAAACCGAAACTATGAGTACAGCCTTTGGTGAGTTGCGAACAGTTGCTCAAGAGTTACAAGTCAATGTATCCCAGTTTAAAGTCAGCTAGAGAATTAGGATCGCCGCCATGTACAGCACCGAACTAGAGATTCAAGATCAGGCTTATCAATTTTTTAAGCAAGAAGCACCTGAATTTTTACAAACGATTGAGACAGGATTACTTTGTTTGCGTGAAGATCGCAGCACTGCGAATATTCATTCAATCATGAGAGCCGCTCATTCTATTAAAGGTGGTTCGGCTAGTCTCAATCTGGATGGAATCAAAACGATCGCTCATCAACTAGAGGATGTTTTCCGATCGCTATATCGGTTTGAAGGAGAAATTGATGCTGATGTCGAAGGCTTGTTATTACAGGCTTATGACTGTTTGCGAATTCCCTTAATGGATCAATTGCAATCTGGTCATTATGAGTCAGCCTCTGCGATCGCAGCAGCGGAACCCATATTTGAAGTCTTAAAGATGTATTTGGGGGGAATCGATGAAGATGCAGAATTACCAACCGCCGCCGAATTAGGTGTCGATATTGTCCAAATTGTCTTTGATGGCGATGTGCAGCAGGGGATATTACGTCTGCAAAATGTGCTTGCAAACCCAGAGGGTGTACCTGTAACAGGGGAAATTAGAGCGCAGATGGAAGTCTTTAATGGCATTGGTGAATTGTTAAACTTAGCTGGGTTTAAAGCAATTGTCAGCGCAACATTAGAAGCTCTGGAGCATAATCCTGATAATCCTATTTTGGTGGGGCAAGTAGCTGTGGCGAATTTTATCGCCGCCCGCGCTGAAGTCCTAGCAGGCGATCGCGCTCAAGGAGGGAAACCCAGCCCTGAGTTAATTGCTCTAGGACAGATCAATCAATTGCAACCTAAAGAGATTGAAGAGAGTAAAAAAAATCAGTTTGATAATTTAATTGACGAAGAGTCAAATTATGAACTTGCAAATTACGAACTTACTAATCATGAACTTGCAAATCTGGATTCTTCTCATGATTGGATTAAATCTTTAGAACAAGAAATAGATAGTTTTAGTTTCTTAGAAACATCGCTAGATTTGTCATCAGAGATTGTTTTAGATTCGATCATGGAGCAGCCACTCGAAACTGTATTTACTGAGTCTGAATATAATAATACTTTGCCAGCGATCGCTGATGCAAATTTAATCCCTGATTTAATCACTGATGTTCATAAATTCGACGATTTTGATCCTGTAGCTTTTGATTCTATAATTCCCAATAATCTTAATTTACATCACCCAGATTTATTAGATCATCCAGATTTATTAGATCATCCAGATTTAGATCAAGTTAATCAGCATTTTGATATTTTTACAGAAACCTTAGATGAGCAAACCAATAGCCATGAAGCAAATATCTTTGATAATTTAAATTCAGTATTTGGATTGCTTGAATTTGATGAATCCGAGGAAAACTTATTAATTAATACTGTCTCGCAACCAACGCAAACGGATTCAATAGAACCCGAAATACCCCTAGAGACTTTACCGAAATCTACGCAATTAGTTGCGCCAGAGGTTAACTTAGCAGTTAGTCCACAAATTAATGAACTAACACCTCAACTGGGCAAATCTCAACTGGGTCAAGCTCAACTAGGTCAATCTAATCTTGCCAAGGCAAAACCATCAACTGAAATCACTCATAAAAAAACAACGACTGAAACAGTCACTCCCTATATTGCCGAAACCGTAAGAGTTGATTTGCCTAGGTTAGAAAGATTGAACAACTTTTCTAGTGAATTGGTCACTCAAGAAAATGCTTCGATGCTTCAAAATCAACAACTCCAAGCTAAAATTGAGCGCATTCAAAAACAGTTTAAAGGTTTTGAAAATCTTTCTAAAAATTTGCAAACATGGCTCGATAAAGCACAGCGATCGCAAGTTAAAACTCAAGATGATCGGTTGACTAATTCGGCAAATTTCTCTCTTTCTAGTACCATTACTAGTGCCATTAATAGCGCCAATTCTAGTAATTTATTAGCCGATTTCGATCCGTTACAAATGGATTCTTATAATCGTCTCCATAGTGTTATCCAAGAAGCTCTTGAAGAAATTGCTCAAATGGATGAAGGGATGCGCGATATGACGATTTTGATGCAGCAAAAGCATCAAAATCAACGCCGTAAGCAACAAATCCTTAAGCAGGTAAGATACGATTTGTTATGGTCGAGAATGTTGCCACTAGGAGACATCCTTAGCAGTTTACCGCGTATGGTAAGAGACCTATCGCGTAAATATAATAAACAGGTTAATTTAAAACTATTTGGGACAGGAACTTTAGTTGATAAATCTGTTCTCGAAAAACTTTACGATCCTTTTGTACATTTAGTTAGAAATGCCTTTGATCATGGTACAGAATCAACTCAAGAACGTCTGGATCGAGGAAAATCTGTAATCGCGACCATTGAAATTCGCGCTTATTATCGCGGCAATCAAACCTATATCGAAATTAAAGATGATGGTCATGGCATTAATACTGAAAAAGTAAAAGCGAAGGCGATCGCCGTTGGATTACTGCAATCAGAACAAGCCAATCAAATCAGCAATGAAGAGGTTTATCAATTCCTATTTGCACCGAGTTTTTCTACGGCTGAAGTCGTCTCTGAACTATCAGGTCGTGGTATGGGGCTGTCCACCGTACAAGAGCAAGTACGCAGTCTCAAAGGTTCCATTGAGATCAAATCAGAAGCTGGTTTAGGTACTAATTTCATCATCAAGCTGCCGCTTACCCTCAGTATTGCTAAGCTGCTAATTTTTATTGTGCAGGAAAGATTAGTGGCGATCGCGATCAATACCTTAATAGGCATCATCACCGTTGAATCCAATACAATTCAAATTATCCAAGGTAAAGAATTTTTTCGGTTTGAAGATCGGTTGATTCCCTTATATCCCACTTCTATTTTTGCTGATGGCTATCCTTTACCAAAAAAATCGTTGGAATTATTAAGCCCAGACTCATTTGGCGAAGAAAATCACACCACCCTGTTACTATTATCCGACGGTGATCAAATTGCTGCCTTACCAATCGATCGTGTAATCAACGAACAGGAATTAGCTATTAAACCCTTTGGTAAATTGATTGCGCCGCCATCTTACATCTATGGTTGTACAGTCCTCGGTGATGGCAGTCTTGTGCCTGTGATTGATAGTTCCGCTTTACTGGCGCTAAATCTCGGAAATCCAGCAAATCAGTCATTGCGCCCAGCGATAATAGGAGATTCAAAGTCCAGTGATATTCAATCTCAACCACCTAAATTAGAACTCAAATCCACACCCATCCAAAGACGAACGATTCTCATTGTTGATGATTCCTTAACCGCTCGTCAAGCTTTGTATCTAACCTTAGAAAAATTCGGCTATCATGTGATCCAATCTGCCGACGGACGAGAAGCGCTTGAGCAACTCTCGCGATCGCCTGAAATTCAAGCTGTGGTTTGTGATGTAGAAATGCCAGTCATGAATGGCTTTGAATTTTTAACTGCCTGTCGCAAAGAGAATCGTTATGCAAATCTCCCGATTGTGATGTTGACTTCGCGTAGTGGTGCAAAACATCGCGGGGTTGCGGAGATGCTCGGAGCTTCGGGATATCACACTAAGCCCTATCTTGAGCAACAGCTAATTAAAACTATTCAAGGGCTATTAAATCCTAATTAGCTGAGAGAGTCGCACCCGCAGGGTGTGACTCTCATAACTCATCTCGGACTGGTATAGAGAATTTCCAAGAGAATTATTATGATCACCAAGCAAAAAAAAGAAGAAAAACTTAAATTTCTGATCTTCACGATGGGAAGTCTAAATTTGGCGATGGGAATTGATAGTGTCGTGAGGATTATTCCTTTGCCAAAAATTCATCGCAGTGGTGATAAGTTGTTGGGCATTGCCATGTATGAAGATCAGGAAGTCTTAGTTATCGATCTATATAAACGCATTTATAACCAAGAGACAAATATTACGAAGGGATTTTTGGTGGTTTTTGCGGGAATGAAAGGTTTATGTGGAATCACGATTGACAAGCTACCCAATGTTGAAGATGTGCCACTCCTGAGTTTACAAGCTGTGACTTCGGAATATCGCGATCGCGACACATTAGGAATTGCTAGTCATATTATGCAAATACCAATCAAAAAATCTGAACCGCAAACTGTTTTTTTACTTGATTCCGAACTGCTATTAAAAATGGCAAACTAAAATTACAATCAAAAAAATGTAATGGCAATTCATGAATTGCCATTACATTTTTTAGTTTTTCTAGGCGCTAAGCATCGCCGCAAGCTTACGACGCATCATCAAACCGGGGCGATCGGTCATCATGTGCTGCTCAAATTTCGCATCTAGCGGCACATCATAATCAGTTGTTTCCAAAATTGCTTTATCCTCTAAAGTCACTTGACGATCAAAGGCGATCGCATCAGCAGCCTTGGTTTGTTCTTCGGTATCATTTCGCAAACAGAACTGGACGATCTGAGAGGATTTGTCATCGATGGGCGTAGCTGTATTCACAACAATATGCACTAATCCGTTGGGATAATTAATCCGCAACTTGCAAGTAAAGGGCATAAACCAATCCATCTCCAATTTGCGATGGGTGATATAGCTATCCATTTTGAGGTTTTTTTGTTGAGACTCAGGATTAACTACACCGAGTAGGGCTGTTGCTCTCAAGCCATAATCAGTTTCAGTGATTTCCAACTCTTCGGGTATCGGATGGTCAACACTACCAAAAGTCGTGGTATGCACAAATGTGGGATGAGCCAAATCCATTTCGTTTTCCATGACTCGCAAGCCCGCACAATTCCACACTTCATAGAATTCGGGAATTAAGCGAAATTCAGGATCACTGACTTCAGGAATTTCGGGAATCTTGTTGATCGGATCGCCGATACAGACCCAAACATAGCCATAGCGCTCTTCACAGGCAAAGGTATCAATGCGATAGTTTTTAGGTATCGGTGTATCAGATGGTAGTTGGGGAACTTTCAAACATTTGCCAGCACTATCATATTGCCAACCATGATAAGCACAGGCGATCGCGCCATTGATGACCGTACCCAGCGAAAGATTTGCCGAACGATGACAACACCGATCAACTGCCGCCGCAGGTTTTCCTTCTGCATCTAACCACACGACTATTTTCTGCCCCAATAGCTGAAAACCTTGGGGTTTATCATCAGCTAATAGTGACATTGGCATGACGGGATACCAAAAGCGTTGGAACAATGGCTGACTAGTAACTAACATCTGTATACTGTATACACAATTAGTCAGATCCTAGTTGAATTAAGCATTATGTTCTGTATTTACAAACACAGAACATAATCCTTTACGAGATTTTTAAGCAACCTTGAACTGCGATACGCTCAGTTGTAAATCTTGAGCAACTTGTAAGAGTTCCGAGAACGATCGCGCCACACCTTCCGACTGTTTGCATGTATCTTCCGCGATCGCGGCAATGCCTTGCATCGTTTCACCCATTAGATCAGAGGTTTTTGTTTGAGTATCCGCAGCGATCGCAATTTCTTGGACGATAGAGTTTACCTTTTGGCTCACTAGTGAGATTTGGGTCAGTTTTTCACGCGCATTCTGGACTAGCTTTGTACCCGTGACTACCTGTTCCGTACCAGTTTCCATCGCGGCTACGACTTCATTGGTTTGAGTCTGAATTTCTTCCACTAGTTGTTCAATTTCAGCAGTTGAGGTCGCCGACTGTTCAGCAAGGTCACGAACTTCTTCCGCAACTACACTAAAGCCACGCCCCTCTTCGCCTGCACGGGCTGCTTCGATCGCCGCATTTAGCGCTAAGAGATTAGTTTGAGCCGCAAAGTTACCGATCAGGTTAACGATCCGTGAAATCTTTTGCGAAGTTTCACCCAAACGTTTCACCTTTTTCGCGGTTTCGGAAACGGTCTCACGAATTTCAGAAATACCCAAAACTGTACGGTTCATCGCTTCATCACCTTCTTGAAGTGCATGCGCCGCGACCTGCATTCCCTTTTCGGCTTGTTTGGCTTTGGTTTCTACACCTCGACTCGACTGCGCCATTCCTTTAATATCTACTAGAGCCGAATTAATTGTGGCTGATTGTTTCATTGCCTCAGTGGATACCGATCTCACTGATATTTCATTACTAATAGCAGTTTGAGTTACCAACTGTGAAGCGCCTTGTACTTCAACTACCAGTTTCCGCAAGTTGCGAATAATTGCGTTATAAGAGTCAGCGATCGTTCCCACTTCATCGGCAGTCACGTTCGCCCGAATCGTTAAGTCACCACGACTAACGGGATCGACTTCCATTAATAGCTCTAAAGCTCGACGTTGCAGCTGTTCTTTTTCTTGCTTTTGTTGCTCCGCCCTTTCATCGGCTTCAGCTCTAGCTTCTTTTCTGGCAGCTTCTAGTCTGGATGCTTCTTGTTGTTGTTCTTCATTGAGATATTTGATCTGATTAGCCATGATGTTAATGTTGCTAGAAAGCACACCCAATTCATCTTCCCTTACTACCTCAAGGCGAGTATCTAGATCTCCCAAACCAATTTTTTCTACAGTATTAGCGGCCTCTTGGATCGGTTTAATGGCTCGGTTAGCCAACCAAGCAACGAATAGACCTACAACTACAGACGAGGCTAAACCACCAAGTAAAAATACTAAAGCTAATTCTGTTACGGCTTTAAATGCAGCGTCTTCGTCATCACTTAATATAAATTTCCAATTCAGGCTAGGCAATCCAGTTAGTTCAGGAGTCGGAGCATAGCCAACTAATCTATAACTCCCATTGGTAGTTTTTACAGCAGTTTTAGAATCCGCCTTGTTATTGGCTATTAAACTGTCAATCCCTTCAAATACCTCTGTTAATGATTTTCCAACTACATCTTTGTCTCGAGAGACAAAAATGATGCCTTTAGGATCGACAATTTTATATCCACTATCCTTATCAGCCACAGAGACTAGATCCTCAAAGACTTTAACAGGAATACGAGTTCGCAACGCCCCGATTATTTGATTAGTTTCAGTGTCTCTAATTGGCGCAGCAATTTCAACCGAAACCTTACCTGAAGACTTAGATTTTGCGGGTGGGTTGAGAATCACCTTTCCAGTCTTGATTGCTTCTTGGAAGTATGGACGATCGCTATAGTTACTAATAGGTTTGCCATCACGCATCTGGACGAGAGTATTACCCTGCAAATCAAAAACGGCAATACTGTCGTAAACCCCATAATTCTCGGCATATTTCGTTAAAAGTACTGAACGTTCAGCCGTACTATAAATTTTTCTCACCTTGGGATCAGTAAAAATTGGAAGACTTGCCAACACCTGTGCGTCACCATAGCGTTCAAACATAAATCTAGATATTTTCTCCGCAGTTGAACTAGCAGCCTCTGTGTGGTTTGTTCTCGCCTTTGTTGTCACAGTATTGTCAGCAACTAAATATCCTGCAAGTCCGACCAGCAAAACGGGAAGTGAGCCAATCATAATCGCCAGAATTGTTGATTTAGATTTCAGAGAAAGCGATCGCCAAGCCCATTTTTTTTCTTTCGGTATTTTTTCTTTCGGTACTTGCGGATTCGGCGGTAAATCATCAATTAAATTTTCCAATGGAGCGTCCAGCCCTGCTTGCCCCTCGGTCAAAAAACCACCGTTGACATTTGGGGCTACATCATCCAAGGGTTGAGGTTGATTTTTGGGTTGATTGTCTTGTGTCAACATGGCTTAAGGCTCCGTGGGAGGAAGTAAAAAGTAAAAAGTAAAAGATAAAAATGTAAGGGCAATTCATGAATTGCCCTTACATTGGGCGGCTTGGGCGATCGCATTGCCATCAAGTACCAGAAAAGTATCGCTATTAGCACTTAACCAATAGCCTCGACAAGCCTCATGCATCACAGGATTCGTAAAAGTAAGTCCCGTTGTCTGGATTTTGGAAATATCGCATTTGATAATCTGCCCCACTTGGGATACAGCCAATCCAATCACCATATCTTGGATACGCAAAAATATAACATTACACTTATCTTGAAATTTGCTTCGCTCCTGAGCATAGAGAGGTTTATAGCCCAACATGCTTGCTAAATCAATTACCCAAATCACGTCACCACGCCAGTTATACACACCCATAACATAGGGAGCAATCTCTGCGATCGGCGTTATCTGTGACAAACTGACCCTAACAATTTCTAACAATTGACTGGTGGCTAGCAAGGCTTGCTGCTGATCTTTTCCTAACGAAAACATTAAGAATTGCTCAGTTGTTAGCGGCTCAATCAAGCCCTTGGTGTCAGTGAATCTTTTTGGGCTGGTTATTTGACTTGTCATAGCGATCGCGCTCCTAATCCTTGACCAACAGCTTAATCGTCCGAACAAGCTCGTCCTTATCCACAGGTTTAGTCAAATAAGCCGAAGCACCTTGTTTCATGCCCCAAAACTTATCCATCTCACCGCTTTTGGTAGAACACAATATAATCGGGATATCTTTAGTTTCAGGCTTATCTTTGAGATCGCGACAGAGTTCAAAACCACTCTCATTTGGTAAAACCACATCCAAGACGATCGCACTAGGCTTTTGTTGACTAATCTTGGTTCGCGCTTCATCACCATTCATGGCAAGAACGGTCGTAAAGCCAGCGTTTCTAAGACTGCCTGTAATAAATTCAGCCTGGGTTAACGTATCTTCAACTACTAAAATGATGCTCATATCTCAATTATTTCCTTTATTTGATGCTTTGGTAACTTTACAGACAAGCGATAGACAAGGGGATTTATTTTGCCTCAATAGGGTTTAAAAACTTCCGAAGCATTTGTATCACTTTGCCAGATTCAGGTGGTTTGCTTAGGAAATCTGATGAACCAGCCATCTTTGCTCTCACTCGATCAATCATCCCATCGCGTCCAGTCAAAATCACGATGGGAACCTCTTGGAATGTGGTAGTTTTTCTTAAAAATGTACATAGTTCATAACCATTGGTATTGGGCATAATTAAGTCCAGAAAGATTAAATCTGGTTTACGCTGCAATAAAATGCTGACACTTTGTAATGGCTCAGTGATAACAAGCACCTCAAACCCAAGTGGCTCAAGGATATGTTGCATTTCCAAGCCAATTTGAGGACTGTCATCAATACAAGCAATCAAGCCTCGATAAACCTTTTTAGGCAGTTTGCTCGTTTTCTTCCAATCTGGCGATACCCAATCAGGAATTTCTCGAAAAGCGACAATACCATCAACTACTAAGGGTAAAAGCGATCGCATCACCCCAATCATTGAGCAGTGCATGATAATCGACAAATCCCATAGCGTATTCGTCCCATTCAAGATCTTGTTAAGACTGCTATAAGCTTTGCTAGAAATAGCATCAGCATCTAACATCAGTTTTAACTGCTCTGGATTCGATATGTAAGGGGCTAAGTCAAGGGAAAACCCTTGGATCATATTCTGGACATGGGACAAACCCGCTTCCTGCCACTTTTGCTGTTCTGCAATGATTGCATCGATGGTCTGCAAAGTCGAGAGCGCCACAATTGGCTTAAATGGTAGAGCTTCTAAAGGCTTCCACGAAGATTTCGGGTGTCTCTGATCACTCAAGCTGTAGAATACTTCATGAATACTTGACTGAATAATCGCTCGTATCTGCTCAGTGGTAAGCTGATGCGACCGAATTGCTTGGTTAATTACGTTTAATTCCCACGCCTCACCTCTAGGATCTGCGCGTCCAATCAATTCTTGAATATTGACGTTCTGAGCGTGTTGACGAATTGCCCTTGCCAATCTCCGCACACGATGCCTACCACCTGTTGCATAGACCAACCGCCCCAGATAAAAATATATGTGCCAGCTAGGTTGATCTTGATGTTCATCCGCCACTACCAACTCACCACTCGCTTGCTGAAATAAAACATGGATCTGTTTCAGATCCTGAATAAACTTTGGCAATGACTGAATCGATGATGTATCCACTGGAGAAGATCTAGTAAGTAACATGGGCAGGAGCGTCGGACAAAGGGAAGAAATAATACTAGGATTATCGATCTAGGTTGGACATTCATCATATCTCAGCGTCATGAAAGATATTAACATCCAAAATAAAAAATTACACAATGTCCACAAACACATGTCCACAAACACATGTCCACAAACACATGTCCACAAACACAGCAAAGTCATTACAACCCAATAGGTAGCAGTCCTAAATCATTTATGAGAAAAATGAGGCTTCGACTTCGCTCAGCCAACGATATACGCTGGCTGAGCGAAGTCAAAGCCTCTCACAACTCATTTAGGATTGCTATAGTTGCCTCATACTATTGAGACAAGACTAAGAAATGTGTTATTAGGATTTACAAGGCAACTGCACAAGGTTCTTAACAACTTCTTAACAGTTTCTAGACCTTAGCCAGTTCCAACATCGTCTTCAAAACCGAATCAGGATTCAGACTGATGGAATCAATACCTTCCTCAACAAGGAACCTCGCAAACTCAGGGTAGTCACTCGGTGCTTGACCGCAGATACCGATCTTGCGATGGTTAGCCTTAGCCCGTTGAATCACATTCCGAACCATTGACTTAACAGCTTCATTCCGCTCATCGAAGATATGCGCCACCAGTGAAGAATCACGATCTAAACCGAGGGTCAACTGCGTCAGGTCATTAGAGCCAATGGAGAAACCATCGAAGACTTGAGCGAACTCATCAGCCAAAATCACGTTGCTGGGAATTTCACACATCACATAGACTTCTAGACCATTTACCCCCTGCTTCAAGCCATGTTTTGCCATCTCCGCAATCACTTTACGACCCTCTTCAGGAGTACGACAGAACGGAATCATCGGAATCACATTGGTTAAGCCCATGTCATCACGGACGCGCTTGAGAGCTTGACATTCCAAGCCATAGGCTTCACGATATTTGGGATCGTAGTAGCGAGACGCACCACGCCAGCCAATCATCGGATTTTCTTCAGTCGGTTCAAAGGCGCGACCACCGAGCAAATTAGCATATTCATTGCTTTTGAAGTCGGACATTCTCACCACCACAGGCTTAGGATAAAAAGCAGCAGCGATCGTGCCAATGCCATGAGCTAACTTATCGACAAAGAAATCAGCCTTGTTCTCATATCTTGCGGTCAGTTGGGAAATCTCCCATTTAGCGGCTTTGTCTTCGAGACTGTCGAAGTTCATCAAGGCAAGGGGATGCGCTTTAATATGATTGGCAATGATGAACTCCATCCGAGCTAAACCAACCCCATCGCAAGGAATCGCCGATAGTCCAAAGGCTTCTTCGGGATTGCCGACATTCATCAGGATCTTGGTAGAAAGTTTTGGCAAATTGTCGAGGGATGTTTCCACGACTTCAAAAGGAACCAAACCGTCATACACTCGCCCTTCTTCACCTTCAGCACAGGAAACAGTAACTTCTTGTCCAGTCTTAATCGTACCAGTGGCATTACCACAACCCACGATCGCAGGAATCCCCATTTCTCGCGCAATAATCGCCGCGTGACAAGTCCGTCCACCCTGATTAGTAACGATCGCACTTGCTTTTTTCATGATTGGCTCCCAGTCAGGGTCAGTCTTGTTAGTAACTAGCACTTGACCTTCTTGGAAGTCTTCAATGCGATGCACTTCCAAAATCACATTCGCCTTGCCTTGACCGATCATTTCACCGACCGCACGACCTGTAATTAGGACATCGCTACTACCATGCAGTTTGTAATTTTTGAGAATGTTGCCAGACTTTTGCGATTGGACAGTTTCAGGACGGGCTTGGACAATAAATAATTCACCACTATTACCATCCTTCGCCCATTCAATATCCATCGGTGACAGCTTACCGCGTACCTCTGAATAATGATCTTCAATGATGCAAGCCCATTCTGCAAGTTTCAGAATCTCATCATCGGTAATCGCAAACTTGACCCGTTCCGATATTGGCACAGAGATGTTTTTAGTCATCTTGCCACCGCCAATGTCGTAGACCATCTTGATTTCTTTTGTGCCAAGACGTTTTTCCAGAATCGGACGGAATCCCTGTTTGAGCGTTGGTTTGAACACAAAATATTCATCAGGGTTTACCGCACCCTGCACGACATTTTCGCCCAAACCATAGGCGGCGGTGATTAGGGCGGCATTTTTAAACCCAGTTTCGGTGTCAATAGAGAACATCACACCAGAAGCGGCGAGATCGGAACGCACCATTTTTTGAACACCGACCGAGAGGGCGACATCGAAATGATCGAAGCCGTTAATGGTGCGGTAAGAGATGGCGCGGTCTGTAAATAGCGAAGCGAAACAGCGATGACAAGCTTCGACTACTTCGTTCGCTCCGTAAACATTGAGATAGGTTTCTTGCTGTCCCGCAAAACTAGCGTCGGGCAAGTCTTCCGCCGTAGCACTAGAACGCACGGCAACATCAGCTTCTTTGCCGCAGGATGTCTCGCAGTCACAAAGTTTTTGATAGGACATGGCGATCGCCATTTGCAGATCGTTCGGAAATGGTGTACTGAGAACTAATGCTCGCGCTTCACGACCGCGATCGCGCAGATTTGTCATATCTTCAACATCAAGATCGGCAAAGAGTTCACGCAGTTTTACCTCTAAGCCAGCTTTTTCAATGAAGTGACGAAAAGCGTAAGCCGTAGTGGCAAATCCATTGGGAACATTTACGCCTTTAGGTTTAAGCTGTCGAATCATTTCGCCTAATGAAGCATTTTTACCCCCCACCAGTGGAATGTCTGCAATTCCCACCTCTTCAAACCAAAGTATTAAAGCCTGTTCTTTAGGAACGGTTCTAGACAATTCAGAAACAAAAGTTGAGCTAGTCATAATGATTTACGCTCTCTATTCCTTAATGTTTTATAAGATTAATTATATCTACTTCCTAAGTACCAAATCGAATAGTAATTACATTTGTTCACGAAGCTTCGTAAAGGTTGACATGGTTGTGCGATTCAAAGTTTTGAATTGGTATTATGTGCCGCTATGTCGCTATAATATGATTAGAAAATTTTTGCTTTTTCCGAAAAATATTACCTCCTGTCTGCATTAATTCAAACTTTTATGGCTAGCCTTCCTTCTCTCACTGGTGCTGAAATTCGTACAAAGTTTCTCAATTTCTTTGAGGAGCGTGGACACAAAGTATTGCCTAGCGCCTCCCTAGTCCCCGCCGACCCCACTGTACTGCTGACCATTGCGGGAATGCTGCCATTTAAGCCAATTTTTCTAGGACAACAGGAGTCGGAAGTCCCTCGCGCCACTACTTCCCAAAAATGTATCCGCACCAACGACATCGAAAATGTGGGTCGAACCGCACGTCACCATACGTTTTTTGAAATGTTAGGGAATTTTAGTTTTGGTGATTATTTCAAAAAAGAAGCGATCGCTTGGGGCTGGGAATTAGTCACTAAGGTATTTGCCTTACCGCCCGATCGCCTAGTGGTTAGCGTCTACCACACCGATGAAGATGCCTTTGCAATATGGCGCGATGCGATCGGTATTCCTGCCCATCGAATTCAGCGTATGGGTGATGATAATTTTTGGGCTTCAGGTGCGACTGGCCCCTGTGGTCCTTGTTCGGAAATCTATTATGATTTTCATCCCGAATTGGGCGATGAGCATATTGATTTAGAAGATGATTCGCGCTTTTTAGAGGTTTACAATCTCGTATTCATGGAATTAAATCGTGATGCTGATGGCAATCTCACACCGCTCAAGAAGCAAAACATTGATACGGGGCTAGGCTTAGAGCGCATGGCGCAGGTTTTGCAAGGCGTTCCCAATAACTATGAGACGGATTTAATCTTCCCAATTATCAAAAAAGCTGCGGATATTGCAGGGATTGATTACCACCAGAGCGATGAGAAGGTCAAGACTTCACTTAAAGTGATTGGCGATCATGTCCGTGCCGTTGTGCATATGATTGCCGATGGAATCAATGCCTCGAATGTGGGACGGGGTTATGTCATGCGTCGGTTATTACGGCGAGTGGTACGTCATGGACGCTTGATTGGCATTTCAGATACATTCGCATCGGAAGTTGCAGAAGTAGCGATCGCCCTTTCCGAATCGGTCTACACTAATACTCGCGAACGCGAAAAAGTGATCAAAGATGAAATCAAAATTGAAGAGATTCGCTTTTTACAAACCCTAGAGCGGGGTGAGAAGTTGCTGGAAGAGATTCTTGCTAAAGCTGAAGTACAGTCTAGTAAAACAATTTCGGGTGTTGATGCTTTCACGCTCTATGACACCTACGGATTTCCATTGGAACTAACGCAAGAGATTGCTGAAGAGGTTGGTTTCACAGTCGATGGTGATGGCTTTGAGTCGGAGATGAAGAAGCAACAGGATCGATCGCAAGCTGCCCACGAAGATATCGACTTAATGGCAAAAGACAACTGGGCAAATATCGCAAAGGAAATTGGTAAGACTGAATTTCTGGGCTATACCGAACTCAGCAGCACCGCCACTGTCAGAGCAATTCTCGTGAATGGTGAACTGGTCAAAACCGCGATCGCTGGTAGCAAAGTTCAAATTGTTTTGGATCGCACTCCTTTCTATGCTGAATCGGGTGGACAGGTTGGAGATACAGGTTATCTCGCCATTGGTGAAGCGATCGCTCAGATTAGTGATGTGCAGAAACAAGCCGATTTATTTATCCACATTGGACAAATCGAGCGTGGTGAAATAGCTGTCGGTGATACGGTCAATGCTCAAATTTCTGTATCTGAGCGCCGCCGCAGTCAAGCGCATCATACCGCCACTCACCTCTTGCAAGCAGCACTGAAGAAAATTGTTGATCCTAATGTTTCTCAAGCAGGTTCTCTAGTTGACAGCGATCGCCTCCGTTTTGACTTCAATCTCAATCGTGCAGTCAATGCTGAAGAAATCCATCAAATCGAACTGCAAATCAATAACTGGATCGCCGAAGCCCATGACTCCGTAATTGAAGTGCTGCCCATCGCTCAAGCCAAAGCTAAAGGCGCGATCGCTATGTTCGGTGAAAAGTACGGCGCTGAAGTTCGCGTCATGGATATTCCCAATGTCTCGATGGAACTTTGCGGTGGTACGCATGTGAAAAACACCAGTGAAATCGGACTATTCAAAATCATTACCGAAGCAGGAGTTGCTTCTGGTGTGCGTCGGATCGAAGCGATAGCAGGTCAAGCAGTTTTAGAATATCTCACCCTGCGCGATAACATTGCCAAGGATTTAAGCGATCGCTTCAAAATTAAGCCTGAAGAAATTAGCGATCGGATTACAGGCTTACAACATGAGCTAAAAACTGCTCAAAAAGAAGTCGAGCATCTCAAGCAGGAAATAGCTCTACTCAAGGCTGATAGCTTGATTCACGAAGCCGAAGCTGTGGGCGAGTTCAAGATTTTGGTTGCTCAAATTCCTGATATCGAAGCTGAAGCCCTCAAAGCGGCGGCGGAAAAACTTTCGGCTAAGTTAGGACAAAGCGCCGTAGTTCTAGGTTCTTTCACCGATGATGGGAAGGTCACATTAGTTGCTTCTTTCAGTAAGGAAGCGATCGCCAAGGGCTTGCAAGCAGGTAAATTTATCGGGGCGATCGCTAAAATCTGTGGTGGCGGTGGTGGCGGTCGTCCTAACCTCGCTCAGGCAGGTGGGAAGGATGCTAGCAAGTTGCCAGAGGCGCTCGAAGCTGCCGAAAATCAGCTAAAACATGCGCTTGGTAATCTTTAAAGATTTCCTTAGAGCAATCACCATCGCGAAGATTATCAACAGGAAAAGTGCATCCATGAGTAACGAAAGTAACAGCAAAGATAGTTTTAAGGACAAATTTGCTTTCAAAGTCGAAGGTTTCGAGTCTTTGGTTGATGATGTCAAACAGTTGCTAAACCTTGATCAACTCATCGATCTCGCTCAAAAGTTGGATGAAAAGCAAAAATCTGGCGAAATTCGTACTGAAGTAAATGTTACTTCGCGCCCTTTATCCAGTATTCCTCGCCGTGGCAATATTCCCCGATCGCCCCGCGCTGCGACTACCACAAGTGAATTTTCTAGAGGCGATCGCGAAGTTACTTCGCCAGATGTGGTTAAACCTGATGTTCCTAAAGTTGATATTAACAAAGATAACAATCCAGAGAATAAACCAACCGCGATCGCTGAATTAGTGGGTGGCTTGGGCGATACCTTAGCTCAATTGCGCGATCTAGTAGAAATCCCACTCAAGCGACCTGATATTTTGGCAAAACTAGGGCTGGAACCACCCAAGGGCGTTTTATTGGTTGGTCCCCCTGGGACAGGGAAAACTTTGACAGCGCGATCGCTGGCTCAAGTTTTAGGCGTGAATTACATTGCGATCGTTGGACCAGAAATTATTAGCAAATATTACGGTGAAGCGGAAACTCGCTTACGACAAGTTTTTGAGAAAGCGGCGAAATCTTCTCCCTGTTTGATTTTTATCGATGAGATTGATGCTCTCGTTCCCAATCGGGCTAATGTGGAAGGAGAAGTAGAGAAGAGGCTGGTAGCGCAACTATTGGGTTTAATGGATGGATTTGCGGAAACAAAGGGAGTAATCGTTCTCGCCGCCACGAATCGACCT
>JBILGV010000200.1:0-4022 GCA_044350865.1 Pseudanabaena sp.
CCCAGAGTTGATTTCGCTATACAAGGGAGTGCGGAAGCCTTTGGCATAACGTCCCACTAACGTCCATTCTGGAGCAGTTTGCCAGACAAAGCCAAGACTAGGGGAAACTGCCGAATCGCTGAAGTCCGCCGCGATCGCACTGGGGGAATTGTTGAGGTAGAGTTGATCGATTTTGGTAGTGAGTTTATAGGAGTCAAAGCGCAAACCTGCAATTACGGAGAAGGTATCGCTAAAGTTAAATTCATTCTGGGCGTATATCCCTAAACGGAAAGTGTCAGAATCAGGAAAATCTTTAACAGGAAAGTTATCAGCACCAATCACATTTGTGCTTCCAATATTTGTGCCAGCCGCGTTAAAGCGATTTTCGATGCCATTACGAATCCGTTGATTGCTGGTGTTAGAAATGTCAATGCCATAGGTGAGAATGTTGGAAATTTGATCGATTTTAAATTGGCTTTGAAATTGAACTTCACCGCCCAAGATGCGATCGCTAAAAGTATTCGTGAGATTACGAAAGCGCCGCTGATCCGCACCTGCACCCGTTCTCACAAAATCTTGAGTCCGAATTTCCTCAACATTGGCGTTTTGATAGTACAGCAGGGCTTTGACGGCAGTTAAGAAGCCTGTGCTATTAGGATCATTGTAGTCGTAGGAAATACTAAAGCGATCTCGGGAGACATTATTTTCTAAAGTCTCATCCTGACCCCGAAATCCTGCTGGTCCTAACAATTGCGTTGCGGTAATCGGAGCAACCTTGAAGTTATCGCGATTACGGAAAATTTCCGCCGCCACACCGATCTTACTGGTTTGGTCAATACGATAAACCAATTTCGCAATCCAGTTATTTCGGGCATTGCTACGGCTATCGACAAACTCGTTTCCAGTGGGAACCCTTGCCTCGGTTCCATCGCGGCGCGTATAGCCTAGTAAACCTTCAAAGTTACCATCTCGAAATGCGATCGCGGCGGTATTTGTAAAACTGCGATCGGTGGTTTCGTAATTGGTGGATAGACTGGTCACAACCGATTGATCTGGACGTTTCTTGAGTAAATCCTCTGGGGCAATGGTACGAAAACTAACCACACCACCAAGGGCATCACTGCCATAGAGTGCGGAAGCAGGACCCCGTACAACTTCTACTCGTTGCAAAGTCTCAATATCCACATAGTCACGTCCAAGGGAAGGTGTGCCGAAGGAGAATTGAGTGGGAACGCGAATGCCGTCATTGAGAATGAGAACCCGATTTCCGCCTAGTCCCCGAATATTGATATCCTGCAATCCATAGCGGCGATTATTGCCAACGGAAACGTTAGGCTCATAGCGGAAAACATCGCGCAAATCTTGAGCAAGATTTTGATCGATTTTATCAGCATCAAGGACGCTAATCGAAGCAGGAGATAGACGAACAGGACGCGCACGTCTTGCCCCCGTAATCGTAATCTCTTCTTCAGGATCATCATCGCGATTCAGGCTATAGAGAACACCTTGAGTTTTTAAAGACACTTCCTGCATAGGCGGTTTATCTTTACCAGCCACATTAACGCGGATCGTGCTTCCCTCTAATTGCGTCAGGCTAATGTTACTAATTTCTGCTGTGGGATTGGCGCTAGTAAATTCCTGCTGCTTGGGAATTGCTAACACCGCATTAGGGATGTCTGCAACGAGATTATTACCTTCAATCCGAAAGTTATTGGTGTCAATTTGCAGCGATCGCCCCTCGGCGGTTTCCAGAATAATCTCTAAGCGATCGCCACTGGGATTGATCTGCACATTGGTAATTTGCACAGGGGATGCTTGGGCGAGTTGTGAGGCAAGGGGCTTAAGCCCCTTGTCTTCTGGTGTGGCGATCGCTAATTCTACAAATAACAGCGATATCGGAATGCTAAACAATAAAAATGCTGCATTCCTGAGCAGAATGTAATGAAGTTTCATATGATATTGATGTCGATTTGATATTGATAAATTCGATATTTGAGGGCAAGTTGGCGCTTGCCCTTTTTGTTTGGGGAATTGTAAGACCCTCACCCCCCAGCCCCCTCTCCCAAAGAGCTACGGTGTACACACAAGTCATAAAACCCATTCAAGTCAACAATTAATCGCCCCCTAGCCCCCAATTCTGGGGGAACAAGAAAATAAAATTCTTTCAAAGTCCCCCAGAATTGGGGGATTTAGGGGGCTTAGATAAATCAAAATGTAGACAGAGAGACTTGTGTGTACACCGTAGGGGGGATAATTTTCTTCTTCCCCCTTTACAAGGGAGATTGAGGGGGATCTCTTAGCTAACTTAAAACATTAGCGATCGCCTGTTTCTGTTCATCGTCATAGCCCCATTTTTCAAGGAATGCTGCATACTCGCCACTATTCGTAGTGGCTGAGTCCTGCATTTGGTTAGCAATGGTACGAACTTCAAGTAGATCGACTTTCTCAATTAGCAGAGCCGTGCGTTTCGCCACGCGATTAGAACCTTGTGCTTGTTCCTCATTTCCATTGCGCCGATGGGTAATCGCCATAGCGGTGGACATGGCGAGATTTTTCACTAGCAATTCCGCGATCGCCTTAGGTTCAGCTTGTAAAGCTTGAACGATCGCAGGGCTAGGATTGTCGGCGAGTTCCCATTCACCTGTCAAGAAGCAGACAAAAAAGCCTCTGGCTCCGTTGGATGTTTTGACAAGGTTGGTGATTTCTGATTGCAGTTGAGCATCATCAAGATCGGTGCGCGATAGAAGTTTCTCTGTATAGGCGATCGCTTCTTCAAAGGTCATTACCCTCTCATTTGAAGACTTTGGTTGCAGCAAACTTAGTAAATGTCCTTCGGGCGATCGCATGGCGGCAACTTTGCCAAAGGAGGGTTCGCGCACACGACCTTGTAAGGATGCACCAAGGGATTCTAATTTGGCGATCGTCTCCTGCAAATTCTCCACATGAAAACTTAGGATCGGCGAACCGCCAACTTCCGCTTGATTTTCGGCTCCATGAATGATGATTTTTGTACCATTAGCATCGAGTTCTGCCATGTTGGGACTAGCATTGACTACGGTTAGTCCTAAGCCTTCCTGATAAAACTTCACTGCCGCAGGGACATCTTTGATCATCAGCATGATATGGCGAAATTGAATAGTCATTTTTAATTGCTCCTAAATAGAAAATATATGCAAATGTGTTGTGCGTAGCGCGACACATTTGCGAACTAAAAAACAAAGGTCAAACCTGCTCTCAGACTAACTCCTGGTTGAGCAAATCTAGCGAGATCTGTTGGTGCAGGAGCCGTGACTAGGGTACGGACATCGGAATAGAGAAAATATTGACTGTTAAATAGATTGAAGATGCCCATATTTAAAGTGAGTTGGGGAGTGATTTTATAAAAACCTGTGAGGTCAACCACAGTATAGCCTTGAGGAGTATAGGCATTGGCGGGGCGATCGCTGGCGAGTCTGGGTTGACCTGCTAAAGTGGCGATTAGATCCGCTCCCCAAATGTCTTCGGGGGCGCGATAGCGTAAGCCCATTACCAATTTAAGCGGATCGATGGTTTCTAAGGGTTGATTGGTGGTCAAATTATCGCCAATGGTTACACCAAGAGCCGAGATCAGGCTAAATCCATACTTTTCGGGACTAAAGCGGTATTCGCCGCTCAGTTCAAGCCCGTAGGTACTAGCCCTTGCCACGTTCTGAGTTTGGAAAAGATTGACATTGGGAATACCGTTAACCGTTCCCCTGCCTAAGCTCGCAAAGGATTGAATAAAGTTGTTATAGCTGTTGTAAAAGCCTGTCAGGGCAAAATTAAACTGAGGATAGTTCGCACGAATCCCTAGCTCGAAGGTGTCACTGGTTTCTGGTCTGAGGTTAGGATTTGAGAGGGTTTGATAGCGATTGAAAGGATTAGTTAAGTTTGTAAACCCAGAGTTGATTTCGCTATACAAGGGAGTGCGGAAGCCTTTGGCATAACGTCCCACTAACGTCCATTCTGGAGCAGTTTGCCAGACAAAGCCAAGACTAGGGGAAACTGCCGAATCGCTGAAGTCC
>JBILGV010000125.1:0-12341 GCA_044350865.1 Pseudanabaena sp.
ATTGCTAAAGTTGGAGAGATAGTCTATCTAATCTCAAGAAATACTCGTGATAATATCTTGTTGTTTAGGTAATTAATTGCTCTTGATTTTCATGTTTGTCTCTCTTAGTCTTTTTTAGAGATGCCCATAACTTTCTGGTTAACCTAATTTTTAGGATTAGTATAACAGCCACGATTTTAGACCTATGGGCTGTTGCATTTTTTGTAACATCTCAGATGGTGTAAAAATTGGCAGATTGAGAAATGTAAAGATAGAATAGGGTATATGTTTACCATTCCTTAACAATAATGTCAGACACACTTATGGTGAAAAAAGTGGTGAAACCAGTGGTGAAAACTATGGTCGAAGCATTGCCAATCTTAGCGATCGCACCAGCGCAACTTTTACGGGGAAACGGAATTTTATCGCAACTCCCAAAATATTTATCACGTTATGGC
This sequence comes from Pseudanabaena sp., assembly GCA_044350865.1. Classification (GTDB taxonomy): domain Bacteria; phylum Cyanobacteriota; class Cyanobacteriia; order Pseudanabaenales; family Pseudanabaenaceae; genus Pseudanabaena. The sequence continues at coordinate 438 of JBILGV010000125.1, forward strand.
TCTAAAGCGTTGGTGATTGCTGGGAAGACTGCCAAACAAGTCACTGCGGATTATTTAAATAATAGTGACACTGATTTAGAAATTATTTTCGCCGAGGAGATCGCTGATTGCTCTGATCAAAACCTTGCCATGCTGCGTGAACTTGTGCAGCAACAAAAGCCCCATGTGATCGTTGGTATTGGTGGCGGCAAGGTATTAGACACCGCCAAACTGATCGCCCATCAGTCGCAATTGCCGATCGTTACAGTTCCGACAACTGGCGCAACCTGTGCGGCTTGGACGGCTCTAAGTAATGTTTATGCTGAGAATGGCGCGTTTGATTATGACGTGACCCTTGATCACTGTCCCAGTATGATGATCGTCGATTATGACGTGATTGCCACTGCGCCTAAACGGACACTTATTTCAGGTATTGGGGACGCGATCGCTAAATGGTATGAGTCTTCGGTCAGTAGTGGTAGCAGCGAAAAAACGATGGTGATCGCGGCTGTTCAAGAAGCGAGAATTTTGCGCGATATTTTATTTCAAAAGTCCGCCGAAGCGATCGCTAATCCAGATAGTTCCGCATGGCGCGAAGTTGTGGATGCGACTGTATGTCTGGCAGGGGCGATCGGTGGTATCGGCGGCGCAAGTTGTCGGACAGTAGCTGCCCATGCTGTCCATAACGCACTTACGCATTTACATCAAACCCACGGTACATTGCATGGCGAAAAAGTTGCCTATGGGATTTTGGTGCAACTGCGTTTGGAAGAGTTTCAAGGCAATCAACTCGCCGCTTCATCGCGTCATCAATTGTTGAAGTTTTATCAAGAAATTGGTTTACCGACGACCCTCGCTGATTTGGACTTAAGCCAAGTTACTCTTGCCGAGTTAGAGCAGATTGCGGCGATCGCTTGTCAGCCTAATTCCGATATTCATCGTTTACCGTTTAGCATCTCGCCGAGTCAAGTTCTAGCGGCGATGGTATCAACAACTAGTCCGATTGTGGCGATGGTTTAACTAAAAAGACTCGCAAAGCGAGTCTTTTTGGTATTTAACGAACTTTGGGTTTCTTCGCTGTAAAAAATGTTGATGAGATCGGCTTTCATTCGGAATGTCATTTTGGAGTTCATTATCCACAGGCGTTTTATCGAAATCTAGCAGATCTTCCGTAGTGGGGAGTTGGCAGTATTCAAAAGTTATTGCCACCATTGCTTTTGACAGATTACTTTTGTTTGATTATTTTGGATTATAACAAAGCGATCGCCTCAGACTGCTAAACTTTGATAGAAAGAGAGTCTCAGAGTTTTTCGCCACTGATAATAAACATGGGGCTGATGGCGGCGAAAACTTGACGATTACCGCGAGTCTCTAGGCGATTAACAGATGACTGCACCACTTCCACATTACGCGCTTGTAACTTGGCAAAGCTCTCAGAGATAGAATATAAACCTTCAAGGCTGTTGGTTGTGGCGATCGCTCTACCATCGATCTGTAAACGTTCCCATCCATATTCCAAAATCTCCGCCACCGATCGCCCACCTTCAATACAAATGCGATCGGGATCAGCATTTAAACTGGTGAGACATTCTGGCGCACTGCCAACTTTAATTTCAACATTATTTACACCAAATTTTTTGCAATTGACAGCGATCAACCCCGCTACATCTTCATCTCGTTCGATCGCCACAATTTTACCATTAGGACATAGCAAACCCGTCTCAATCGGAATTGTACCTGTGCCTGCACCAATATCCCAAAGTACTGAATCTGGTTTGAGACGCAACTGACCAATGATTAACAAGCGCGTCTCGCATTTGCTCATAGGAATGCCTGGCAAACGCTCAAATAGTTCGTCAGGAATACCAGGGGTAACATAAGACCAGATTGATTCGGACATGAGCTTAGCGCAGGCAAATGATTAGGTATGCTCAATATAGCGCTTTTGTGGCAAAAGGCATAAGTCAACACCTAAACCGCACGTGCCGCGTGCGATACTGCTTTTAGGGGTCTTTTTTGTGTTTACGACACCGATCGCTACAATACTTAACCTCATCCCAACATTTCGCCCATTTCTTGCGCCATGTAAAAGATTTGCCACAAGTTGAGCAGTCTTTGCTGGGTAGACAAGATTTGTTGCCTTTGAAAGCCATATTTTAAAACTGAGCCTAACCCTCGACTTTTTCGCGATATTCACTGGCGGACATGGTGTCACTTAGCTCTTCTAGATTCTCAATATTGACCTTAAGCAACCAAGATGCACCATAGGGATCATTACCAATAACTTCTGGTTCACCAACCAGAGATGTATTTGCTTCGATCACCGTACCTGTCACAGGTGAATAGATATCTTCTACTGCCTTGACGGACTCAATTGTGCCGAAGGTTTGACCTTTTTCTACCCTTGTACCGACCTCTGGTAGATCGAGAAAGACGATATCGCCCAACTGATCGATCGCAAAAGCTGTAATTCCTACAGTTGCGACATCATCTTCAAGCCGAATATATTCATGGGAATTCGTGTATTTCAGATCTTCAGGATATGTAAACATCTTGCTAGTTTTCCTTTTAGTTATTTAGCTTTTAATTATTTATTTGGTTTGATCGATTTATTTGGTTTGATCGGCGATCGCTTCAACTTCTGTTAACTCTACGATAGGTTCGCGTTTAGAGAATCCCCATATAAAAACTAAGCCAATACAAGTTAACATCAGCCATTCGGGAGGCACAAGACTATCGGAAAAAACCTTAATCAACAGGCGTAACCCCACTAGTAGAACGATCAGATAACCTGCCGACTCAAGGTGTGTAAATTCTTCTAACCACTTGATAAAAAGCCCTGCCAAAAAGCGCAATGTGATAATTCCCGCAACACCGCCAATTAGGACTAGCCAAGTTTCTTGCGCGACTGCCACAGCAGCAGTTACACTATCCAGCGAAAAAGCTAGATCTGTGAGCGAGACTAAAGCAACAACTTGCCATAACTTATCAGCCATTCTGACTGGATGATTTACATCATGATCTTCTTGGGATTTCTCTAAGAAAAATTTACCAGACAGCCAGAGCAAATACAACGCCCCCGCTAATTCAAACTGCCAATATTTAATTACCCATGTGGCGGTAAAAATCAGAATTACTCGCAATACAAAGGCTCCAATCAAACCGTAGCGCAGCGCCCACTCTTCCTGCTTCGGATCGGGTAGACTGCGGACGATCGCGGCGAGGGCGATCGCATTATCCGCCGACAAAATCGCTTCCAGCAGAATTAGTACCACCAAAATGGGGATGACTTCGACTCGAAAGAAAGAAACATCCGTATTTAGAAACTGCTCGAACATTCAGGGCGATCCACAAAAAAATCAACAAAACACTACTAGTATACAAAAGATTAGGCTATCGTAACAATTCCAAAAGACAGAGGTATCTCACGGTGATACCGCTTTGTAATACTTATGGGACTTACACAAAATACCCAAACGTAGGGGCAATTCATGAATTGCCCCTACGCTAGAATGACGATTTCAAGTCTTTATTTGCGTAAGTTCTATCTTAGTTGTTAATTGTTGCATTTTGCTGTGTTTAAGTGGGGAATGTTGTGATAACAATTAGTAAGGGATTGCTAAATTTAGGTACTTTCTTATGAAGTCAATAGCCTTCAACTCCGTGACTGCGATCGCTAGTACGATCATTGCTAGCCTTTCCATTGGTTTAACTAATGTGCAGGCGCAAAATGCCGATCATCTCAAGACATTATTAGAAAATCGTACTTGTCAACGTTGTGAACTAAATGGGATTACGGCGGCTGGGGCAGATTTACGCGAGTCCTTTCTGGATGTTGCTGATCTGCGTAAAAGCGGGCTTTCGGGTGCAGTTTTGGCTTTTAGTACGATGTATTCTGCTGATTTTCGAGATGCCGATCTGAGCAATGCCGATCTGAGAAACACTTTTTTGATTAATAGCGACTTAATGCAAGCCAATTTGTCTGGGGCAAATGCGCGGAATAGTCGCTGGAAATATGCGGATCTAACCGATGCAAATTTAGAAAATGCGAATTTGATCGATATTGAGTTAGTTTACGCCAAGCTCAATCGCGCCAATCTCAGCAATGCTTCTCTACGGAATGCGAGTCTCTATGGTGCTGATTTGTCTGGGGCGAATCTCAGTGGTGCAGATTTATATCGCACAGATCTATCCAAAGCAAATCTTACAGGTGTCGATTTAACTAAAGCTAAGCTTTGTCATACGACTATGCCCGATGGCTCTACTTCTATGCAAGGGTGCATGGAACCTAAATAGCAGAGAAAAAACTATATGACGATCGCCTCACCATCAGATCTTAATTCAGAGCATAATCCAGAGCCGAAATCAACCAGAATACTTTGGGTACAGGTATGGAGTCTTGCTTCAGTGCAGGGAGCTATCACCTTGTCTTGGATTGCCTATGGTATTTATTTACCTAAATTTATTGAACAAGTCTTTGGTTATCCCCCTAGTCAAGCTCAGCAATTTACGGCTTTATTACTGGTACTTGAAAGCGCGATCGGCGTAATTGTGGAGCCATTATTTGGTGGATTAAGCGATCGCTGGCAGCGTTGGTACAGCTCACGGATGCCTTTGATTGTGGCTGGGGCGATCGCTTCTACAGCTTTCTTTATTGGGCTGCCCTCACTAGTCATCTTTGGTGGCGCAAATGAATTCACAAGGATCTTACTGCCCTGCCTCGCTATTTTATGGGCGCTGATGATGGCAAGCTTTCGCAGCCCTGTGATGTGCTTATTGGGTGGTTTTGCGGGAGCGTCACAATTACCGATGGCGGGAAGTGTGCTGACCTTGGTAGGTGGCGTGATTGGCTCAATTAGACCTTTAGCCAGTAGCTTTATTTTGAGCTTGGGCGCACCTGCTACCTTTGCGATCGCCTCTTTTACGCTCCTTGCTGGCGTGGCAAGTTTACGCACAGCGATGGTTTATATGCCTAAAAAAAACAGTCCTGAAGCAGAAGCATTCGTACCAGCCAAAATTCAAGATTTTTGGTGGAATTTAGCGATCGTCTTACTAGTTGGCGCGTTAATTGGGATTGGGATGCGTTTGTTAATGGGAGAAGTTTTGCAACGTACCCTCAAAGCCGAAATTGTCGGTTCAACAGGATTAACAATTGGCATATTATCGGGCGCGATCTTAATTTTTCAAGCGGTGATTGCTCTAGGAACAGGGGCGCTTTCCAAGGTGATTGATAATAAACGGTTAATGATGATTAGTTTTGGTGTGATTGCCTTTGGTTTAGGACTGTTATCTTTGGGCTACGGCGCGATCGCTTCGATGCTCATCATTGTCTTACTGCTAGTCTGTGTCAGCGCTGTGAACAATGGCATGGTTGCCTTTGCGCTGACAATGGTTCCCAAATCTCTCAGTGGCTTAACCGTTGGGTTATTCTTTGGTGGGCTATCTGGGGCGATCGCCATTTTTGGCTATGTAGTTCCCAATCCATCGGAGATGCTCTCTACACCAAACGCAATCTTGTTAACGGCGATCGCTTTTCTGAGTGCAGGGATAGCGATCGCTTTTGGAGAAAGGATTACCAGCCATTTAAAGCCCGATCTTTAACTAGCTATAGCGGTTTTTAGTTGATTGGAACATAAAAACGGTAGTGGCAATTCATGAATTGCCACTACCGTTTTCATTTCTTTTGTACAGCAGTCATTTGAAAACCACTACAACTTCAAGCAACTTAATAATTTGTGACTTTCGATAAGTTTTATTTGCGTAACACCATAGATCATGTTATTTTAAAGAAATATTATCCGAGTTACGTTAAAGTCAGATTCTAAAGACATAACTTAAATTAAGTTAAATTAAGTTACCAAATCGCACAGCAAAGAACAGATTGTCACTTTTACTTGGGGGGAAGGCGACTATGGTGTTTATGTTTTTGGATTTGTTTTCGTTATGAAAATGCAAATTCGGTCAAAAGATTAAAAAATTTACTGCAATAGAGAAAATATTATGCTTGACAACCATAACGCAAGCCCAAGCTTTGCTGTGGGCAGTGGGGGCGATGCTTCGATTTTTGGGGTGAATCAACTTCCAGACATTCTCGGTATTGTTAAATCAAAACTCCAACAGTCAGCCGCCGATTCTGACTTGTTTGCACAGGTTTTTGGAGACAAAGCCAATACTGTTGAATTACAAGCGGTGCGATCGCAATGGGCGATCGGTGATTTTAGCCAGTTACCATCAGTCCAAATTCTATCAAGTGAGTCTGCAAATGGCGTTTTAGGCGCATATTCCAGTTCCACTCAAACGGTTTATTTATCCGATGAATTGTTGCAAGCTACAGCCGCGCCCAACAATTCCTTATTTGGTGCAGCAGGAGTTTTAGTTGAAGAAACTTTTCATTGGCTCGACGATCGCGTAGGCGTAGACACTCAAGGCGATGAAGGCGAACTAGCCAGAAACTTGTTGTTTGGTTCAGATTTGAGTCCTACCGAATTAGCTCGCATTAAGAGTGAAGACGATCGCGGATTTATCACGGTTGGCAATAGCTCAATTTTGGTAGAACAAGCCACGGTCGCCCCAGATTTAGCTATTGTCGGACCGTCCGCTACAACAGCGATCGCCTTTGGTAGTACATTCAATATCGGTGTCGGTACTAAAAATATTGGTACTGGCGTAGCAGGGGCAAGCACGACAAAATTCTGGCTGTCTAGTAATACGACTCTTGATACCAGCGATATTTTACTTGGTTCGCAGAGCATTAATGGTTTGAATGCAGGCGTAGCCCAGACGGGCACTTTCAGTTTTGTTTACAACAACAGCGCTTGGGGTACTGGGACAAAGTATATTCTGTTCCAAGCTGATGCTGATAAGAAGGTTTCTGAAAGCAATGAGTCCAATAACGTTGGCTCGGTCGTTGTTTCTCTAAATGCTCCCGACTTAAGCGTTGTCGGTCAAACTACGCCGATCACGGTGACTGCATTTGGTAGCAATGTCACTTTTAATTCCGCAACCAAGAATAACGGTAATGGCGTTGCTGCTGCCAGCGCAACTAAATATTGGCTTTCCAATGATGCGATTTGGGATGCAAGTGACATTGGATTGGGTTCCCAATCTATCAATAGTTTGAATGGAGGCGCTTCCCAGTCTACTAACTTCACTTTTGCTTACAACAGCAGTTGGGGAACAGGTCCAAAATACATCTTGTCTCAAGCCGATGCTGATAAGAAGGTCACAGAAATTAACGAATCCAATAATTTTGCCGCCACTGCGATCGCGGTAAAAGTTGCCGATCTCGCAATTACTGGACAAACCGCTCCAAGCGCAATCGCCTTTGGTAGTAAATTCAACATCGGTGTCGGCACTAAAAACATTGGTACTGGCGTTGCAGTGGCTAGCACGACTAAATTCTGGTTGTCTAATAATACGACCCTTGATAGTAGCGATATTGCTCTAGGTTCGCAGACGATTAATGGTTTGAATGCAGGCGCAGCCCAGACTGGCACTTTCAGTTTTGTTTACAACAACAGCGCTTGGGGTACTGGGACAAAGTATATTCTGTTCCAAGCTGATGCTGATAAGAAGGTTTCTGAAAGCAATGAGTCCAATAACATTGCCTCTGTAGCTGTTTCTCTCAATGCTCCAGATCTAACAGTTGTCGGTCAAACTTCGCCGATCGCCGTGAATGCATTTGGTAGCAATGTCACTTTTAATTCTGTAACTAAGAATAACGGTAATGGCGTAGCCGCTGCCAGCACAACTAAATATTGGCTTTCCAATGATGCAGTTTGGGATGCAAGTGACATTGCATTGGGTTCCCAATCGATTAACAGTTTGAATGGAGGGGCTTCCCAGTCTACTAACTTCACTTTTGCTTACAACAGCAGTTGGGGAACGGGCGCAAAATACATCTTGTCCCAAGCCGATGCTGATAAGAAGGTCACAGAAATTAATGAATCCAATAATTTTGCCTCCACAGCGATCGCGGTCAATATTGCTGATCTGGTAATCACGGGACAAACTGCCCCCAGCACAATCACCTTTGGCAGCAGTGTAACCATTGGTGTTGGCACAAAAAATATTGGTAATGGCGTAGCTGCAGCCAGCACTACCAAATATTGGCTCTCCAATGATGCCAGTCTCGATGCAACTGATACTTTCTTGGGTTCCCAAGCCATCAATAGTTTGCTAGCTGGAGCCGCCCAGACCAGTAGTTTCAGTTTTGCCTACAACAGCAGTTGGGGAACAGGCGCGAAGTACATCTTTTTCCAAGCCGATGCCGATAACAAGGTTTCGGAAACTAACAATTCCAATAATCTTGCCTATGTGCTGACATCAGTAATCATTAAAACTGGCGATTGGTTTGACCAAAATATCCAAGATGCGGAATTGCGGACTATTGCGCGATCCAAGTATACCGATGGCAAGCTCGATCGCAATGAGATGATTTCCATTTTTAAAGATGCTGAAGATGGCAGCACGATTAGTGGTACTGAACTGCTCGATCTTCGTACGCTTATCACCAATTCTAGTTATTTAGGAATTGCCGATTATGTGAAGGTTCTATCTAACAAACTGGTCAATGGTGATGTTGCCAATACTAAATCTGGGATCGGCAACTTGAGTGCGAATAGCACTGCATCACAGATGACAAGTCTAATTGGTAAATGGTTTTTGGGTAGCGATCGCCCTGACACCTCTTATACCTATCAATATGCTAGTGGTTCATTGTTCCAAAATGGCGTTAGTTATCAAGATATCAACCAAGGTAGTGTTGGGAACTGCTATTTCTTAGCTGGGCTTGCCGCAACCGCGTTTCGTACCCCTTCGACCATTCAAAATATGTTTATCGACAATGGCGATAACACCTACACCGTGCGTTTTTATAACAATGGTGTGGCTGACTATGTGACCGTAGATCGCTACTTACCCACGACTTCTTGGGGAACGTTCATATACGCGCATCAATCAGCATCGAATTGGGGCAAATACAATGATGCCACCAATGAGCTATGGGTCGCTCTTGCGGAAAAAGCCTATGCTCAACTCAATGAATCTGGTTGGATTGGACAAGACAATACCAACTCCTACGAAGGGATTTCGGGCGGATGGGAAGGTGCTGCGATTAAGCACATCACTGGACTGACTGCTAGCTATAAATCCTTGAACTTTGATTCGATGGTCACAGCTTTCACTAATGGGAAGTTTATGACTGTTGGTTCTAAAGACAGTGGTGTAGCTGCTAATGTCGCGGCAAATCACGCCTATACAGTAGTGGGCTACAATTCTACCACCCAAAAATTCAAGCTCTTTAATCCTTGGGGAGTTAATAATGGTAGCTCCAAATCTGGGATTTTGGAGTTGAGTTGGAGTGAGTTGACTGCTAGTTTTAGTGGTTGGACACATACAGTTTAGGGCGTTGATCGCTTAGTCTTGGTTGTCTAGCCTTTTCAGTTGAATATGACAAAAAGTAGTGGTAATTCATGGGTTGCCACTACTTTTTTTGCGATTTTTTATTAAGGTCGTAATTACTGATGATGAGATGAGGCACAATCAATAGCGATCGCCTCTTCTAAATACAGATATATGTCTAAAATACCCATCCTCCAAGCTGATCAATCATATACTTATCGCTCCTACTTCGAGATGTCCTACGGCACAGACGAAATTTTGGCTGAATTTGGTTATACATTTGCAAGCGATCGCATTCCATTACCGAAAACAGAAGAGACTCTAAACTGGGTTCCCGAATTACGCGATCGCATCGAATCTTTCTTACCCCATATCCGACTCACCAGTGAAACTGCTCGGCGTGAAACCCTCGTCGCACCTTTATTACTTGCGGTTACAGTCCATTGCAATTGTCAATTAAGAATTGAATATCCATTAAACGTAAATAATTGGCTAAAAGGTTATCTTGATTACCTTGTACGTTCTACTCATAATTTATTGGTTGTAGAGGCTAAGAATGATGATCTTACCAAAGGATTTACGCAATTAGCAGTAGAATTAATCGCTCTCGCTGAAGCCGAAGGGCAGAATGAACTTTATGGAGCCGTGACGATTGGGAATGTTTGGCAGTTTGGATATTTAGATGTGCAATCAAAAAAGATAATTCAGATTGCTTCTCTATATCGAATTCCTGAAGATATCGAAGAACTAGCTCAGATTTTGGTTGGTATTATAAATCAATAGAACATAGCTAAGGCTTATCGACAAATTCAGTCAGATTGCTATTTTCAGCATAGAAGGGGCGCATAATTTCAGCAGCCTCTCTTAAGCTAAGTTTTTCTGGTTTGTCTATGTCTTGCCGCAGTAGCTTTAATGCAAATTCGATTACCTCTAGGCGATCGCTATTCGGCATTTGTTCGATCGCTTCTAAAATTTGAGTTTTAATCATAGTTTTTTTAATAAGCTAGATTTAGAAATCGCCTCTTCTAACCACAAATTAAGATCGCGATCGCAAAGGGTTATTTTTTGCTCAGTCTGAGCTACAGATTTAGTCGAGGAATCATTTAAACAACATCAACCAAATCTATCTTAATTCTTTTACCTACTGCTCTAGCTGCCTTATCTAAAGTTCGTAAAGTTACTGACTCATACTCAGGATCGAGTAATCGATCTAGTGCTGCACGGCTAGTTTGCATAGACTTAGCCATCTTGGATTTAGTCAAGCCACGTTCCTTCATTGCTTGTTCAACTTGCCAAGCTAAAACACGCTTCAGGGCAACTTCTGTTACTTCATTTAAAATACCTTCCTGTTCTAGAAAGTCATCAAAAGCAGAACCTAAATGACAATTGTTAGACATGGTTAACTCCCAGCTTTGTTTTTAAACTCAGTTTGTCGCTTAATGGCTAAATTCAAATCTTCTTTAGGTGTTTTTTGCGTTTTCTTAGTAAACCCGTGCAGAAGAATCATTTGCTCTCCTTCCACACAAAACAAAACTCTGGTAATCGTATTTTCAAGATTAGTACGCACCTCATACAATCCCTTACCCATAGGGCGACAGGTCGGCATTCCGATAGGAAAGCCAAACTCAATTGTTTTAATGTCTTCTCCTATTTTTCGTCTATCTTCTTTCGATAAAGTCATCAGCCAATCTCTAACAGGTTCTTTACCAGATTCGGTTTTGAAAAAGCTTGCTTTAATTCTCTTAATATTGCTCATAGGAAAATTGCAGCAGAAGCTCACAAAAGATAGGAATCAAGTGGTAAATAAGTGAGTATTTAGCTTTGGTTATGCTATTGTATCATTTTTGGTACGTTAAAGCGTCAAAATGTAATGAGCATATAGCGCCCTTGTCCCAGAGATTAGCCTCTTCTAAACACAAACTGCGATCGCGATCGCACAGCGTTGTTTTTTGATCAATAGTCTGGGGTATAGGTTTAGCATCATGAATTCTCTATAAGCTTTTCCAATTTCGGCAAAATCACTGGTAAATCTTTCTATTGTTTTCCAAACAATAGAAAGATTTACTTGAAAATACTCATGAGCCATCACGTTACGCATATCGCTCATTTTACGCCAAGGAATTGTGGGATCGAGTGATTGGATTTCATCAGGTATATTAGCGGATGCTTCACCAATAATCACGAAGTTGTAAAGTACGGATTGGACTACCATCTTATTCTTCCTAAATTCTTCAAAGGTCATCTCCTGTGTGAATTGCTCGATATCTTGGACGGCTTGCAAAATATCTGTGATTCTTGATTTCCAATCTCTAGAGGGCATGGATCACATCCTTGAGTACAGGTTCTCTTAAATGTTCTTTTAATGATTCTTCCATTCCTAAATCAATTTTACAATGAAATACAGGGCATCTCTAAAAATAGGTATAGACATGGCAAGGGGTTAGAGGAATTAGAATAGATAAATGTTACAATAACTAAGAGATAGAAGAGGTTAGGAATCAATGCAGGAAAGGCAGACAAATA
>JBILGV010000175.1:0-4000 GCA_044350865.1 Pseudanabaena sp.
TTTTCATGGAAGTATTTGCTGATTCGGTTAAGTTCATCAGTCCTCCTGTTGTATCTTTACAGTATAGTCTTGGATTTCTCCACGTACTAGTCTTTCTTCGTAGTCTTCTAGATTTTTGAGATAGTCGCTAAAGTCGGATTCGCTGATGGTTAGGGATTCGCTAAATTGTGTCCATTGCTGCCAGCGTTGGTTGTCTTGTTTGAGCATGAGAAAGTCAATAAAATCACTTACTTCCTGAGCGAGTTCGTTGGGAAGATGTTGGATTTTGGCGATCGCTAGGTCTTGTACTGTCATAAGTTTCACTTTTTGATACGGCTGATATTTGAATTAGGGGTTTTACTTTTTGGGTTTGGCTTCAAGTCCTGCTTTGAAGGCGGTAAGGAAGACTTCCACAAAGTCATTTTTGGCAATTTTTTTGATGGCTTCAAATGCACCCGCTTTAAATGCAGCAACTAGACGATCTTTAAGGGTTGGTTTGTTTTCTATCTCTTCCATTGCGGCGGCGGTGATGATTTCTTTGCCTGCTTCGCTGGTGGGATCGGAGATTTGGGGGACGATTCCTTGTAGGATTTCAACGAGTTCATTGGCTAGTTGTTGGGTGTTGGGGTCGTCTGTGCCGTAGTAGTTGTTTTGTGTCTCGATTTCATTACCGTGAATAGTTTTGTCACCAGCAACAAAGTCTCTAAATTGACCACCTGAAATAGTGATATTGGGTCTAGATATGTCTGACATATAGATACTTTTAGATTGAATATTGACAATAATACTACCTGATGAGGTGATATTAGAAGTGTCTGTTTCCTGCAAAGGTGTTTGGGCGATCGCGTAGTTGTAGTATTTGCATCGGGCTTGGATGGTGGTGATAACTGAGAGGGCTTCTTCGCTGGATTCTGTGGGGATGAGGGTAAGAAGATGGGGGAGTTGTTGGGTGAGGGTAGGTAAATTGCGATCGACTTTAGTAATCTTCTTTAAGGCATCTTCTGCATCTAATCGAACAAAAATATCTAAATGGTTGAGATCGGCAATGAGAGGATCAATCGCTTTCTCATTACCAATTTTACCTAATGCCTCTGCTGCACTTCTTTTAACATTATGATCTAAATCGTTGAGAGCGGTAAGAAGAGAATCAACCGCTTTTTCATTACCAATTTTACCTAATGCCTCTGCTACATCCCTACGCACTCTATGATTTGAATGGTTAAGAGTCTCAATGAGAGGATCAACCGCTTTTTCATTGCCAATGTTACCTAATGCTTCCGCTAAATGTCCACTCCCTTTAGAATTTGAATCGTTAAGAGCAACAATGAGCAAATCAACAACTTTTTCAGTACCAATTTTGCCTAATGCTTGGGCTGCTTGCCTAATATCAAAATAATCTGCATCTTTGAGAACAGCTATGAGAGGATCAACCGCTTTTTCATTGCCAATGTTACCTAATGCTTCCGCTAGATATCCACGCCCCTTAGAATTTGAATCGTTAAGAGCAGCAATGAGCGAATCAACAACTTTTTCAGTACCAATTTTGCCCAATGCCTTTGCTGCATCTCTACGTACACCATCGTCAGAATCATTGAGAGCGAGAATGAGGGACTCAATGGTTTCGTCACTAACCCATGTTTCTGTAGTAGGCACATATGGCATCTGACTGCGAATATTGGTTAGTACTTCTAATGCATTTTCTAAGAGACACTTATTTGAGTTGCGAAGCTGGATAAGAAATTCAACAGCTTTGTCACTGCCAATATTGGCTAATGCTTCTGCTACCTCCTTATGCAGATACTCATCTGAATTGAAAAGTTGGATAAGAGGATCAACGGCTTTGTCACTGCCAATATTACCCAATGCCTTTGCTGCTTCACAACGAACATCGTGAAGTGATTCTTTAAGGGTTGGGATAAGAGGATCAACGGCTTTGTCGCTGCCAATATTACCCAATGCCTCTACTGCTTTTATACGCACCCAATCATTAGCATCCTTGAGTGCAAGAATGAGAGGCTCAACGGTTTTGTCAGATCGCGTTTCTGCTAGAAGCTCGATCGCATAGAACTTAGGAATTTTCCATTTTTCTATTTCCCTCATCAACAACCCAACAGTCTTCTCCTGAAACACATACTTCACCGCCCCAGCTAACCTCGCCCCCAACCGCAAATCTACATCCAGCGCCAGCCTCACCACCCGCACCGCCTGCTCCTCATTTTTTACCAACTCCAACATCAAAGCCAGAGATTCTGTCCAGTCTAAATAGTTAAGATAGCTATGCTGAAGCTTAATATCAGTGAGATTAGGGAATAATGGCAATAGATACTCAGCCGCATAATATTCCTGAATTAATTGATGTCGAAACTCAATTTCTTGATCAGTACCTACAAGTTTTACTTGAATGAGGTGATACTTCAACAAATCCTCTAGCCACCGATGAGCATAATCCCGTGGTTTAGGAAATCTCTCTCCATCTAAGAAACGAGTTAAAATCTCCTCCGCCTCTAACCGAGGGATACTCAAGCGTAAACTGTTAGGACGATCTTGAGGCATCATCGCAAAAGCCAACTGCTGCAATAACTTAGACCACCACAATCGCGAATGTTCATAAACTGGTACATCCTCCTTAAGCTTGCCATCATGGAGATTTGCAAAATCCCTAAAAGCTGCTCCTAAGTTTGCAGGAACCCTGCCATTTTTTTGAAAAACATCGCATAGCATTGATAAAAGTAAAGGAGTATCTCCAAATTTGCGGAGGCGATCGCCTAATTTCTGTAGCATTTGTTTGCCTTGATCAGGCAAACGCATCTGGACAAACTGACGCATTTGCGGTTCAGTCAATGCCAGCATTTCCAGTTTTTTCTCAATTTCGAGATCGCCACCCACTCCCAACATCCTTGTTGTAAAAATCATGGGCGTGTCAGCATTTGCTTTTCGGAAATCCCGAATATCCTGTTTTGCATCAGGTAACTCATTTACCCCATCAACTAATAACAGCAACTTACCCTCAAACAAAAGATCGTCAATTGTTGCCTCCTCCAACCTGAGTTTATGCACTCTAAAAAAATCTTTAATCAAAGCTATGTAAGAAGTACGCCAAGAACGCAACTCAATCAAGACAGGAATCAACGAAGACTGACCATCTAGGACTTTTTGTGCCTCATCTACCAGCATTTTTCTTAGAGCCGTAGACTTACCCGATCCTGGTCTACCCACCAGCAATACATGATCTGCCGCATACTTACGGATGCCATCAAGAACAGGGAATCTTGCAATCTTGGACTTTTCTTGCTCAGAATCCTGCGATTCTTTACCTTCTTGGCGCTTTTCTTGCTCCTGTATCGTTTGCACCATCAAGCCAAAATCTACTAGATTTGCTACGTCAGTTTGGGTATAACCATCCTGTGATCGCTCGTCTTTTTTGATAAGCGATCGCAAATAACTATCAAAACAAATCTCTACACCCATGCCGTAAATCAACCCCGTAGGACATAGCGGCGAAATATTCGCTATATCATAACTTTTTTAGATTAAAAATCAAACAAGCTTCCTAAACAGCACAGGTTTAAGATCCCCGACTTTTTCTAAGCAAGCAAAGTCAACTTGTAAACTTACAAAAAAAGTCGGGGATCTGTGCCTTTACATTTTTCTTTTGCTTACTTGTCTAAGCCAAAAGGCGATCGCGCGTTACTTTACTTTTTAGGGGTAAAATCTAAAGGATTTTCTTGTACATTTACCTAAAAAATTTTGCTTATGTACGACTGCATTGTTGTGGGAGCAGGTCCATCTGGTGGTTCAGCATCCTATCATTTGGCAAAACGAGGACGATCAGTTTTGCTACTCGAAAAAGAGAGCCTGCCTCGCTACAAACCCTGTGGTGGTGGCGTTTCGCCGATGGTACAAGAGTGGTTTGACTTTGACTTTTCGCCAGCAGTATCTCTGACAGTCCAACAAATTCGCTACACATGGCAAATGGGCGATCCTGAACTCGTTGCCCTTGAAACCAAAGAACCCGTCTGGA
>JBILGV010000042.1:0-36008 GCA_044350865.1 Pseudanabaena sp.
CTGTGACAATTGTTGGCATAATGGGTTTAGGGATGATGATTTGTTTTCGGTTGAAAGTTGAAACTATCATTATCCCTTTTCGCTTAATCCCGATCTTTCTTTGCTTCAATCTTGTCCAAAGTCCAATCATGACTCCTAATGAGTTTATAAAAATTGTCCAGTCTCTAGAATTTTTGCCTTAGAAACCATTTGAGAATTACCTTCTACGGTCAAAAGCCCTAAGAGATCTAAAAATTGTCTAGATCCCCCAGTCCCCTCAAAAAGAAAGGTGTTTCCACTTTCGGGCGGCTTATCCCTCTGCCCTACAGCCAGTCTCAAAAACGAGAAAACTAAAAAATCTAAAATCAATCAAGATCTTACATTTTTTGCCTGTATTTCGTTTGTGATGATCTGGCTCGAACAGAGACCTGTAAAGCGTTTCCGAAAATGAAACCGCCCCGCTTACTCGCTAGGGGACGCGATCACTTGGACACAATAAATCGCTTGTTAAAAACTATCAACTCAGGAAATGATCAAATGAAAAAGACAACGCTGGTAAAACTATTTACGCTCGCCATTGGTGCATCAGTCAGCCTAATTCTCACTGCTGGTGCAGCACAAGCACAGTCGCTATCAACTTCTTTCCCGCAAGTTAAGGGCAAAAATTGCCCTGGCGGATTCACTCAATCACGCGGGATGTGTACGAGTAAAGATGGGACAAAAGAGGGTATGGTCAAAGTTGGGAAGTCATGCCCGAAACCGAAAACAGGAGGAAGGCTTACCGATACAGGCGCTTATTGCTACCGCAGAATTGAAAAATAGCGGCTAGTGGTAGAGGTAGCAGCCTTCGCTGCCTCTACTATTTAGAATGAAATCGCCCCCTACTCGTTGGCTACCCTGTACACACAAGTAAATTAATTTCTAAAATCCCAAAAATAACCCCTCCCTAGCCCTCCCCTTGCAAAGGGGAGGGAACTAAATTTCTAGTCTTCCCCCTTTGCAAGAGGGAACTAAAGGGGGTTTGAGACTTGTGTGTACACCGTAGACTCGATGGGGGCGCGATCAATTGGAAACAAAGATGTCATCGAGATATCTTAATTATCAGAAAGACCTAAAATTAAATCCAAATCTATGAAATTAACTAAAATTCTGGTGGCAATCATTGCCCCTCTCATCACTCTCGCACCTCAATTCACTCCGATCGTCGCTTCCCTTCTTCCCTTTACCAGTCTCAAAGCTGAAGCATCTCCTAAAGCTTTTGACTCAATCGTTGCATCCAATCCAGCAACCTCAACCATCTTGTCCGAAAAACTTAAACAGCAATCGGGCTTGACTCCAGAACAATCACGCAGAATGAGGGCAGGGAGTCCATACGGATATGACATCATGACCTATTGGATTGATGGCGATCAATACTTGAATCAGGGACAGTTTGATAATGCCATCAAGCAATTCCAAAAAGCAGTTGACGCATCAAAAGTTTTCAATAGAACAAAATTTACAGCACAGCAAAATCAGCGATTAAAACAATGTGCGATCGCTAGCTCAGAGTCTAGTTTGAAAGGTGCGATCGCTGCTCGTGACTACTACAAAAAGAATAGTCGCAGAGAGTCGGCTCTTGACGATGCATTAGCAGTTTACAAACAAGAGAGAGAACGATCATTTGATCGAGTAGCAGCTAAAAATCCTGAATTCAACCCAGATAGTTGCCCCTAATTCCAAATCTATAAAAACATGATCTTCTCAGAAATCAAGCTATTCGGTCTACTAGCCCTCAGTTACTCGCTGATTGCTTGTGGACAAACTCCAGTCTCAAACGCACCTAATGCAACATCTGGTGCAACACCCAATGCGATCGCACAGCCAACCGTTGCGGCGCAACCAACTAAAATCCCAGTAGCTGTCGCGAAATCACCAGAACCGCAATCAACAAATGGTCAAGCCCCTATCCTTCAATCTCAGGGTTCTTCAGCCAAAGCAACTACGGCACAGCAACCCACAAATGTCGATAATGCACCAGCGATCGCGCAATCATCGGAAGAATCTTTTAGTAGCAAAGGCTTCATCATGCCTAGTAAAAATATTTACTGCGTGGTGTATGGCGATCGCCTGCGTTGTGAGATTGTCAGCCGCCTGAATCCTATGCCACCACAGCCAGAGTCCTGCAATTTGGATTGGGGCAGTGGCTTATATTTACGCAAAGTTGGTAAGCCAAACGTAATTTGCGCTGGTGATACCGCCTATTCACCCGACTACAAAACCTTAGACTATGGCAAGACTTGGAGTAAAGACGGCTTTGTTTGCGAATCTCGCACCGATGGACTGAACTGCACCAACCCAAGAGGCAACGGCTTCTTTTTAAACCGTGAAGAATGGAAAGTCTTTTAAAAGATTTCTCCTTGATCCTAAACATCAATCAATTATTACACAACCAAAAACATGAAATTCCTTCCCATCGGTATAATTTCCGCAGCCCTACTATTGAGCGTTCCCTTATCAGTCCAAGCCAATACCAGTAAAGCTGAATCTCTTCATAAAACCTTTGAAGAGATTAGTAATCAACCCTGCGACGATCGCAAATCAGTTGTAGAGAAAGGCTCTGTATATAGCGCTTGTACAGCCAATGCAGGTGGTCGCGGTCAATTTAGATTTATCTCTGCATCGCAACATATAGCGGAAGCTCCAGACGTGGGCGGCATCGTCTATTGGTACTATCTAAATGGGAAGGTTGCCGTAGTCACTTTTGCCCATGATGGAACATCATTTATGTTTGATCAGCGTGGCAAATTGCAAGCACAATTAATTTTCGCCCAAAAGGTGATGGTCAATGGGAGAGAACAGTTTCAGAAGCGCTCAATCAGCACTTTCTTTACCAAGTCAGAACGCGATCGCCTCGAAAAACTCGCTAAAGACGGCGGTAAAGAGATTCTCTCTAAATTTAGGCGGTAATGACAGTCTTTGTGCAGGAATGTTTGAAAAAATACAAGTGACTGTAAAATTACTTATATTTTTTCGATCACGAGACATTAGTAGGCTAGATTTGTTAACATTTGGACATGCGACTGGTACACACACTCAATTTGTCATATGAAACCAGTTTTGGGAATTTTTGCGTCGGTCTTAGTGGTTAGCGTATATGTGCTTGATACTTATACGGCTGATGTAGCGATCGCCCAGCGTGCCAAACCACCTCAAAAAGTTCAAGTTCAGCAACAGATAGTTATTCCTAGCAATGAAAATGCTGATCAACTTTTAGAGCGCGGTAATTCCTATGTGCGTCTAGGCAATTTAGAAGGGGCGATCGCGGTTTTTCGGGCGGCGATTAAAAAAAATCCCGAACTGACGGCGGCATACTACAACCTCGGTTTAGCGTATGCTCAGGCGGGAAATCTCAAATCCGCTATTCATTCCTTTCAGAGGGCGACTCGACTCGATCCCAAATTTGCGATCGCCTATAGTAACTTGGGCGCGGCACTTTTGCAGTCAGGTGATCTCAATCAATCCATACCCAATCTGCAAAGAGCCATACGTCTCGACCCGAAATTGGCAGTCGCCTATTACAATCTGGGATTGGCACTAAAGGACAAAAAAGATATTAGTGGCGCGATCGCAAATTTTAATCAGGCTCTAGCCCTAAATCCGCAGTCACCTGAAACACTTTATAACTTAGGTTTGTTAGTACAAACTCAAGGTGATGTTCCCAGAGCCATTGACTACTATCGCAACGCACTACAAATCAATCCTGAATATCCAGAAGCTTATTACAATCTGGGCGCAGCGCTGTTAATTCAAGGACAGACTGAAAATGCGATCGCGCAATTGCGTAATGCTTTGCAGTTTCGTAATGATTATGCGGCGGCTCATTATACATTAGGGGTTGCTCAGGTGCGTTTAGGTCAGAAACAAGAGGCGATCCAATCTTTCATTCAGGCGCAAGCTTATTTTAATCAACAGAAAAATACTCAATGGGCGCAACAAAGCGATCGCCAGATTAAACAACTCAGGTAAAGATATAAGGGAGTTGCGCCGCAACTCCCTTTATGGAACACCCCATACATGAATATTGCCATCTTCGCCGCCACTAATCAGAGTTTTTCCATCATGGCTCAAGGCGATCGCATTAATGAGATTGATATGTCCATTGAGAACTTGAATTAGTTCACCCGTTGCTAAGTTCCAAACTCGCATTTCTTTATAACTGGCACTGATCAAGGTTTTTCCATCACGGCTAATAATAAGCGCTTTCACCCAGCCCCAATGCCCTTCTAAAGTGCGAATTAGTTCCCCCGTTTGCAGATTCCAAATTTTGATGCGGGTATCAAGACTACCACTGGCGAGCAGATTGCCATCGGGACTAATCGCAAAGGAAAGAACTCGCGCTGAATGTCCGATAAATTCCCAACGTAATTTTCCTGAAATCAAATCCCAAACCCGAATAGTCGTATCCCAACTGCAACTAGCGATCGCTTTACCATCGGGACTGAGCGCCACAGAATCCACCAGACTTGTGTGACCGCGCAGAGTGCGAATTTCCTTGCCTGTACAGCTATCCCAAAGCTTGATCGTTGTATCTTGACTACCCGTAATAATTGTTTTGCCATCGGGTGTAATCGCGACCGAGTTGATATAGCTAATATGTCCTGTGAGGGTCAGCAGTTCTCTTCCATTTCGCGCATCCCACAGTTTGATCGTTTTATCTCGACTGCCACTGACTAGGATTTTGCCATTGCTGCTTAACGTAATAGAAGTAATCAGATGATCATGTCCACGAATTGTGCCAATATATTTATTTTTTGATTCTTTGCTTAAATCCCAAACCCTAATCTTTAAGTCGGCTCCAGCACTATATAAAATCTTTCCATTTGGAGATAAGGCTAGGGAAGCGATCGCTTGTGGATGTCCTTGGAGCGTATCGACAATATCAAATAGATAATATTGGCTATATTTAGTTAAGATTTCTTGGATATAGGGTTCAGAGCGTCGCCATAGCAACAACATCGCCATGCGTTGAACTTGTAAAGATTCATCTTCTAAGCTTTGGACGATTAAATCCAATCCCGATTTTCCATAATTGAGAGCTTCTTTTAATGCCGAGATTTTAGCTGCGATCGCTGTACTAGTCAGCCGATGTTTTACGCCTGCAATCCCGCCTAATACGACTGAACCTAAAGGAACAGGCGATCGACCACCAAGAACAACATCTCTCGGTTGCGGTTGGCGACTATGTGCTAACTGGGTAACGAGCGCTCGACTATTTGCCACTATTCAAATTAATTTTAGAATTTCTTGGGGACTTGGCATTTCAAAAAACAATTCGATCGCTTCAATCAGGTTCTTTCTGGCTTCTTCAACAGAGTCGCCTTGACTAGCAATATCTATCTGTGGGCAAAGAGACACATAGACATCGCCTTCGCGTTCTATAATGCAGGTTATTTGTTTCATAGTTTATACCTACAAAAAATTTTTTGAATTATCAGCAATCTAATAAACAGGTGACGGTAATTTAACCTCGTGATTGATGATAATGGGGCGATCGCCATCCTAATTTTGAGTTAAGCCTAAATCGATCAGTTGTTTACGTCTAGCCATTTCTTCATTAAAAACATGAATATTTATAGCTGCTAAATTCCATGTTGTTATTTTAGAACGAAGTTTTTTGTTGAGTACTTCTTGAACATTTTTTACCCACTCTTCCTTAGAATTTTTAATTACCAACACAAATACGAATCTAATATTAGCTAGATTGATTTTATTAAAATTATCTGATAACTCATTGCATTTATTACTATACCTATCCAAGTAAATAGAAACAAATAAAGTTAAAGCATTAACGAACTTATCGCAAATTTCTTCTATGTAAATATCAAATGGATGAGGAGTAAGGTTCACACAAATATTCTCTATTTGGTCATCTGAATAGTCTAGATTACTATTTAACTTTTCCTTTACTTTATTCATCTGTTCTTCAAGTTTTCCCTGTGAATTAGGATTGGGAGCAGTTTTTTTTGCTTCAATCATCCAAATCGCTGTTTTATTAGCTGTAGAATGAGGTCGAAGTAAAAGAAACTCTACCATCTTTACTCCTGATCCAATCTTTTGATATGTCTGGCTTTTCTCAATATAAAAGCAATATCCTTCTGGAAATGCCCCAAATATCAAATCAGATTCAGTAATAGGCTCTGTCGTCATCATACTAAATCTATTTCCTCTTTATACAAACGAATAGACTCATCAATAATCGGGTTGTCGATCATGCCATTTTGTAAGTCTTCAGAATGCCAAGTTTCTGCGGATATAATAGGAATTGACATCTCTTTTTGTTGAGATATCAGATAGAGTTTTTTGATAACGAAATATGAATGACTAGCTAGAAAAAATTGCATTCCGCTTTCCGCTAATGCCGCTATAATGTCGAGCAGTTGTGAGATTGCCTTTGGATGCAATGCAGACTCTGGTTCATCAATGAAAACAATAGAATTTGGTGTTAGGTAACGATTGCCAAGTAAGGTATCTAGAATTGCTATTTTTTTTACACCTTCAGCCGTGATTCCCATTGAAAATGTTTGATTTCCTTTGTTCTTAAATTGCCAGCTATTGGAACCTTCCTTATACTCTATTTTTCCGCCCAATATATTCTCTAAATTTTTACGAGATTTTGCAAACTGAGGGTAGTTTTTTCCCTTTGTAGGTTGATACCGCAAAGCTCTAGCTAAATCTAAATATGTATCATCAAAGCCAAATACTTGATCTTGGTCTCGTGACTTTAAAATAATATTGTGTAGAGAAAGAACCTCTTTTGCAGGTAAAAAGATAGAGTTATCCTTACGTGGAGGGATACCACTTTCTACGTTAGTAATTGACTTGTTAGTATCTTTGCCAAAAGAATAGCAAAAAGTTTTGCTGTCAAAGCTGATATTCAATGAGAGCGGATTCTTTGAGCCTTTTCTTACTAAATCACCAAATTTTTCTGGTTGAAACGTCCACCGCAATTTATCATAAAGTATTTGTGCAATATTCGTTTGGTCGTCACCGCGCTTATATTCTTCCACTGTCCGCATTGCAGTATATAGAGATTTAAGCAAAAACGTCTTACCTGTACCATTATCACCAATGACAAGGTTTATTTTGCCCAACTTTTGCCAGTCGAGCTTTTCAATTATCCCAAAATTTTCGAGTTCAATAGCATCTATCATTACTTATATTCTTTAGTTTGCAGATTTATAGTTTACTCTAAAAACACTTAAGTTATTTTTGGAATATTTGCGATCGCATCAGCAACAGCATCAAGATAAGCATCCAAATCCATACCATGCGCCTTAGCAAACAACCTTAGCGTATCAACCTTTGTACTGCCATCACCCTGCTCAATCCGCCGCACCTGACGATCGCTTAAACCAATAATATCCGACTGACGGAGTTTATGTTGCTTACGTAAAGTGGCGATCGCCTTGCCAAAAACTTGATTATGCTCGGATTTGAGAGAATCAAACTTTTGTTTCCATTCAGGATCAGTCGCATAACGGAAAGCATCAAGATCGAGATGAATATCGGCATTTTCCCAATACAAACAGCTACCATCATCATCAATAGTAAAGTCAGTACGATCATTGATGGAGATACGTTTTAATGCAGGTAAGGAATCAAAAGGAACCTCTAACTTTTCCATAGCACAGCTAAGAACTAATAAGCGATCGCCGATCACTGTTGCATCAGCAATTAATTGGTCTTGCGCTCCCATAGTCCAAGCATTCATTACCCTTTTAGGTATAATAGAACTAGTATGAACAAGTGTATTTCGCATCACTCGGAGGTTGGCGCGATCGAACATTTGAGGCAACCAATTGGGATCGCTATCTTCTCTAATAAATAGCACCCGCAAGTGATGTTTCTGATTTGCCGATCGCACAATATCCGCGATTTCTGGTAAACCAGTTGCAGAAGCTAGTACAAACAAATTTAGGGCTGATTCTAAATCCTGAGAGTCAGATGGCTGTAAAACTTGCACCGACTTAGAACGGGTCACAAGATGTTTGTTCGCACTATCTTGAACAAGAACAGTCATTGTCTGTTGGCTGGACATTACTGATCCTCCTTTATACATACTTTTTGCTCCCATTCGATGAGAAGCTTAGACCGATTTTCTAAAACTAGTTTTAAAATTTTATTTTTCTCTTTGCTTGATATTTGAGCGTTGGGTGGATATTTAATATCACAAACTAACTCTTTACCCTTACTACAAAGCAAGAAGTAAACACGAATCTCCCATGCACCTGACTTACGGACATGAAAGTGTTCTGGTCTATGATCATTAGAGTTGAAAAACAGATCTAAGCCATCTATTTTAAAGGATTGAAGCTTACCCAAGTCCTAACCTAACTCTGATTTTGCAAGACAACTAAAGATAAATATAAATCAAAGCAGACATTCTGCCAATCATTTATACAAAAATAATGTCCGCAAATTATTGTGATATGCTATTGTATGAACCCACAACCCAGAAAAATTCAGTGATACATAAGATTCCGTCCTTATAGTTAATTCTTAAATTTCCGCTTTTACAAAAAACTGTTCTGCCGTCACAGCCAAATTCGGGAATATTTCATCAGTCAATAAGCGATCCCCTTGATAGTTTTCTGGAGGGCGAATCCTCTCCTAAACTAACTGCACCATAAACCAAGATCCAACTTGCGAATTATCCATTTCACGGCTGCGCTGTAAGGCATTCTCTAATAAACTCAAACATAACCCTCCCAAAACAGAAGATTCCGTAATCCTCTCACTCCCTAAACCTTCCAAAATGCGAAACGCAGTGATTTTCATGTTTTGGACATCAATTACCCAATATTCACCAACACGCACTTCCTCATACAGCAAGCGCTTAGCTCCGAGGTCATAGCCCAACGAAGTATCAGCTATCTCAATCACTAGATCGGGCGGTAAACTCTCATCAAGATCAACTATGGCGCTACTTTGAGGAGCATTCTGAGTGCGATCGCCGACATAATAAGAAATATCAGGCTGACATTCCCGCATTCCCACTTTGCGATAACTACAATTTGTATAGCCATTAGCCAAGATATTTCTCTTCATACAATAAAGTGAAATCAGAATAATCACTATTGTATTTACAAAAGCATGATTCGCACCAACACCCATTTCGCTATAGTAACTCCCTTGGTAATAGTAAAATTTTGCCTTATCACTGCCTTTTGCTTGAGATATTTCCAAAAAATCTTCCCAAGTCGCCGCTATCCATTCGCTCGGAATAATGCTTGGAATTAAAACTTTTTCTTTCTCAATTACTGCAACCATAATCACTTGCCTCTTCGCTTTCTTAATATTATAAAGGGACGCTTTGCGTCCCTTCGTAATTTGGCTAGTCGATTAACGCCTTAGCACGATTAGCGATCGCCTCAGCATTCATGCCATTGAACTCAAACAACTGACCCGCCGAAGCCGTAGTTTCTCCACGTTTCCATGAGAAAACATCGCGCTTGCTAGTACTCCGCAACATCACAGGTTCCAGCATTGCCGAAGCACCACCAATGACCCCAATCAGAGCGTCACCACCAAAGAATGACTCAAATTCAGCATCAGTAAGGAACTTGCTATCAGGTTCAGAGCAAGTATCCCAAGCCACATCGGTAGAACGGTAGAGACGGCGTGGGCTAATGATTGAGACAATCTTTGAGCCAATGCCTTGTTCAGCAAGCTTTTGAGCAGCTTCGTAGACAGGAACCAACATCATGTCACCGATGACCGCGAAGACAACTTTTTTGCTACCCTCGATTTCTTGTAGGGTAATTGCGCCATCTTCCAGAGCCTGTGTAGTTTGTGCGAGGGTTGTCCGAATTGGCAAAGGTGATTTGCTGGCGGTAATTACCACGCCCTTATTCACAGCCTTTAGCGCCCAGTCATAACAAACTTGAATGCTATTCGCATCAAGAGGGAAGAGAGGAAAGATATTACCATTCCGCATCATCGAGGCGAAATAACCTTCGATTTCAGGGCGTTGGTGTGTCCAACCGTTCCGACCTTGCTCCAAAGCACCTGCGGTAAATAGACAGACCGTTGCAGGAGTTGGGCGGCGGAGTTCTGCCATTGCTTGGGTCACTGTCTGCCAGATCGGTAGTCCATTAATCGCAAAGGATTCGTAGGAACACCAGAGAGTGCGGCTTCCCATGAGGGCTAAACCAACGGCTAAACCTGCACAGGCATCTTCGCTGAGGGGTTCGTAAACTTGACCACCAGGGGCTTGATTGTAGAGATCGTCTTTAGTCGGATGGTTGATTTTCAGGGCTTGGTTGATATTCGCAATTCCCGAAGCTTCATTTCCATCAGCATTGGTGACGATGTAGCGCTTATCGGTTTGTCCGACATAGCCAACTAAACGCCCCATTGCGGTTGTGGAAATCTTTGCTTCAGCGATCGCATATTCTTCTAGAGGCAAAGTTCCCAAATCAGTTAATGGCAATACGGATTCCGTAACTGCGGTTTTAGAAGAAGAACCGCCACCAGCCCATTCGAGGTTAGTGCGAACGGTTTGCCATGCTTCAGGATTGAGCGCACGAGTTTTTAAAGCTGCAACCACGTCAGGATTTTCGAGGGTGTGATGGGCATAGAGATTGTGGGATTTCGCCCCATTGGCATGAACGCCTGCGCCCTTGAGTTGTTTGATGATAAATACAGTGAGTTTACCGCCAAAAGCTAGTTTCGCGGCTCTATCAGCACCAACGAGAACGGCTTCTGTAAAGGCAAGACGCTGTTTAAAAGAGAAGATAGTGCTGTTGACATAGGCTTCTGGTTGATTTTGATCGTCAAAATCCTTCGCATCAATGAGAATCACTTCATCAAAACCGTTACCTTTCCAGAAGGCAATCATTTCGGCATTGGTCTTGGTGGAAACCATGCTGTGATGTTCTTGACTATAGCCATTCCAAACCAGAATCGGCACAAAATTAGTGACTTCTGGATAAGCGGTGTGGAAGTGCGCGATCGAGCTAACGGGATAGGGTTCACCCAATCCGCCATCACCCATTGTCACTGGGAAAAGTTTGTCGCGATGCAACAGCGCCGCCGCCATTGCAAAATGCTGTCCCTGTCCAAGCGGTCCCGCAGGAGCCAGAATTCCAGGGATGAAACCAGACAAGTGACCCAGCAAACCATGTTTTTCCCTATAGCGATCGCGCATTTGCGTGACCGTGTTGATGCCCATATCTTCGAGAGAGCGATCGAGAAACATGCCGCTATAGTAACCAGGGGCATGGTGTCCGACTTCAGTGGGCATATTCTTGTGACCAAGCATATAGAACGCGGCTACGGCTTCGGCGCTACTAGCAAATCCCCCAGGGTGTCCTGATGCTTTGCTGGCGGTGACTTGTAGAGTTAGATAGCGCAATGCATCGGCGGCGAGTAAGGTTTGAAATACGGCGGCGCGATCGCTAGGGTCAGTAACACCAGATTTTTCTGGGCTAAGTACGGGCGATCGTCCTAGTTCGTCGAACCCCTCCAACGGTTCACCAAAGTATTGAATACCTTCACAGAAGGCGGGAGTGGCTGCGTTTGTGGTTTCAGGGGTTGCGACCATAGATTTTTTGACCTTGGGTTTGTCTAGACTAATGATTTAATGATGAAATGCATAGAGGTTAAGAAATGTTGAAATTTCTCCTCGGTTTCATTTTAGTATGTGTAGGGGGTACATCAAGTCTTAATTTGATGACCGAAGTTAAACTATAGGGCGTGGATCAAAAGGTTGTTGTTGCTTGGAGCAGTAATGGGGAGTTAATGAATATGGGTTTTGCCGAGATTGGGATAATTGGAGATGTTCATGCTGAAGCGGATTATCTGGAAATAGCGCTTCATTTTTTTCAAATGGCTCAAGTAGAGAAGATCTTATGTGTAGGCGATATAGTTGATGGTCGGGGAAATGTCGATTGCTGCTGTAACCTGCTTGACCAAGCAGAGGTTGTGACAGTTCGAGGCAATCATGATCGGTGGTTTGTTGAGGGTGTCATGAGGGATTCAGAGGAAGCCACACAGTGGTCTGATATTAGTGAGACATCCCACACATTTATGCGATCACTGCCTAATACTAAGGTAATTGAGACTATTACGGGGCGGTTACTTCTGTGTCATGGTTTGGGTGAGAATGATATGCAATGCTTGACTCCAGATGATTATGGTTATGCGTTAGAAGTTATAGGTGAGTTACACAGCTTAGTTGCCAACCCAGAATACAAGTTTGTGGTAAATGGTCATACCCATCGCCGTATGGTACGAAGGTTTGAGAATCTAACTGTCATCAATGCTGGGACACTTTATGCAAAACATGAGCCATGTATTGCTATTGCTAATTTTAGAACTGGGTTTGTGCAATTCTATGATTTCCAAGAGAAGAGTTTAGTTCGTAGTGGCGAACCCATTAGAATGCAGTAGAAAAAGCCCGTTTTCTTAAAATCACTAGGTAGGTAAAATCTAAATTTCTATCCGCGTAGAAACTAGCCTTAAATCTGGAGGAATAGCATCCGTTTCCGCATCAAATTCTAATAGAGTTTCACGAGTCGGTAAATATCCAGATTCGCCAAAAGATAGGAGCATTCTTTGCAAAGCAATCCATACCTCAGACTCAAATTCCCAATCATAGCGATGGTTGGAACGACCCGCGATCGATCGCAAAGCCCAAAAATAGCTATTGCGAACAATTGAGCCTTGCTTGTTATACTTCGGCACATCCTCTCGATTAATATATAGAACTTCGTTATCGATCTTGACTCGCATCTTTCTCTACAATTTAAAATTTTTTAAAACTTACACAAAAAGACTTAAACTCTTGATCCAAACGTAGTGGCAATTCATGAATTGTCACCACGTTTGGT
Organism: Pseudanabaena sp.; assembly: GCA_044350865.1. GTDB lineage: Bacteria > Cyanobacteriota > Cyanobacteriia > Pseudanabaenales > Pseudanabaenaceae > Pseudanabaena. Next base: position 12,855 of record JBILGV010000042.1, read on the forward strand.
TGTTTTGCGTAAGTCCTAACTCTGAATTTTACCCACGGCAACCAAATTTTTACAAAATCTTTTCTATATCTAATTCGGAAGCAGCTTTCGCAAGTTGAGAAATATCGTTCAGATTCTCGATATAGGGGAGAATCCCTAAAACAGGAATAGAAGAAAGTTGTGAAATTAATTGCGGCGGCGCTAGTTCTTCAATTTCTTCAGGAGAATATACCTGTGAACAACTCAGCACAATTCCCCGCAGTTTGACTTTCTGTACATTTGCAAGAGCAACATTGGCGATCGCCTGAGAAATTGCACCTAAACGGACAGGCACAACTAAAATCGTATCCAAAGCCCAATCCCTTGCCAAATCCGCGACAATATATTCATCGGTAATCGGTGAACCAAGTCCGCCTAGAGCCTCAACCAGTAAAAGTTTTTTTTGTTGTTGCAGCTTTTGGAATTGTTGCCAAATTACCGCTAAATCAATGGGCTTGCTTTCTTTATGAGCAGCGATCGCAGGGGCAATGGGCGTTTCAAAATATAGCGGTGTAATTTCGGCAAGGGTTTGGGACAGTGCAAAAGTTTGATGATAAAACTCGCGATCGCCTATTCCTGATTGCAATGGTTTGTAAATACCAAATGAATTATTAGGTGTGCTTTGTGAGATATCGCGATAGGTCAACCAATAAGCCGCCAAAGCCGCCGTTAATATTGTTTTCCCCACACCCGTGTCGCTGCCAACAATTAATAATGGTTTCATTTTCATTTAGTATTTAGAATAGTATTGAGAAAAATTTTGTTAAGGGTCAGAATCAATAGTACATCTCACCCAAGATTACAGGGCAAAGAAGGGGACAAAAGACCCACACAAATGTTAAATATACTTAAACAAGTTGAGAAAAATCAGTAGCTGTCGCTATACCAGTATCTCCCATGACCAATCAGCCCATCAATTTTGAAGGTGCGACTACATTTGAAGCTCCTGAATTTGAACATTTTTTGATTTTGCAAGATCCTGAGGGTGAGCAGAGGGTTTCGCTAGAAGTGAAGAGCTATACGATTGGACGATCGCAAGACAATACGATCCTCTTGCGATCGCAATTAGTTTCCAGAAAACATGCAACCTTGTTGGGGATTGCCGTATCACCACCGCTATTACAAGTATTTCGAGTTAGTGAAGGTACTAAAGAAAATAAAAAAAGTACTAATGGGATATTAATAAATGGTACTATCAGAAGTTTTTGGGTGTTGATGGATGGCGATGAAATTACGTTTAGCAGTAATACTAAAGCCATCTATCAGGTTAAACCTAAACCAAAGTACAGTGACGATATTCAATTATTTGTAGACTGTTTAGTTGATCTAGCTAAAGGTAGTAGTAAATCAGGAAAATATATTGAATCTCAAGAATATTTAGAACAAATCCTAATTTTAAGTCGGCAAATATACGGTGAATCTCACCCTAAGATTGCTAAATATTTAGTCGAATTAGCAATAGTTTACTATTCGCAAAATCTCTTTAATAAAGCTGAGAGTTTGTTCTTAGAAGTAATTGAATTACGCACCAAGATTTTAGGTGCTGAACATCCTGATGTGGCGGCAGCTATGTTTGATTTAGCCGCCATTTACAGCAGTCAATTTTTATCCGAAAAAGCCGAGATTGTATTTTTGCAGGGGCTAGCAATTCAACAAAAAGCTCTCGGTGCAGACCATGTAGAAGTTGCTACAAGTTTAATGAATTTGGCAACGTTATACTACGGCAAAAAGCGTTATGTAGAGGTAAAAGAACTATATGAGCGATCGCTTAAGATCTATCGGCGATCGCTGATGCATGGACATCCAAATATCCTATCAGCGCAGAAAAAGTTAAATAAAATCAAGAAAAAGCTTCGTCCTAAGTGGCTAGCTTGGCAGGTTTTAGCGCCTGCTGGCTTGGTATTAGTTATAGGAATTGCTATTAGTATTTATTTGTTACTCAAGTCACCTACAAAATGTACAAAAGTTCTGCCCGATGGAACTGTGGAGCAAATATCTGGTGGAGAATGTCGTTCTAGACTTTAATTTCATTAATTTGATTGCCCAATGGGAAGCCTAAAGCTTCTCTTTGAGCATAATAAAGCTTAGCCACTTGTCTCGCCAGATTGCGAATACGACCGATATAGCGCACCCGCTCTGTCACCGAAATCACACTTCTAGCATCTAGCAAATTGAAAGAGTGCGAACATTTCAATACATAGTCAAAAGCGGGTAAGACTAACTCTGCTTCTAGTAAATGGGCGGCTTCTTTTTCGTATTGTAAAAATAGTTGAAACAGCAAATCTGAGTCTTGAGGTTTACCGCCAAAGTTGCCGAAGTTATAGCCACTATGCTCGACTTCGCCTTGATGATGCACTTGTCCATACTTGATGTCCCCTAGAGTTGGGTGCGATCGCCAAACAATATCGTAAACCGAGTCCACACCTTGCAGATACATGACTAAGCGTTCTAAGCCATAGGTGATTTCTGCGGAAACAGGGCGACAGTCTAAGCCGCCAACCTGTTGAAAATAGGTAAATTGGGTCACTTCCATCCCATCGAGCCACACTTCCCAACCCACGCCCCAAGCGCCAAGAGTTGGTGATTCCCAATCATCTTCGACAAAGCGGACATCATGATCGGCGGGATCGATCCCCAGATGTTTAAGGCTATTGAGGTATAGCTCCAGCACGTCATCGGGTGATGGCTTGAGAATTACCTGAAATTGGTAATAATGTTGCAAGCGGTTGGGGTTTTGTCCGTAGCGTCCATCGGTCGGTCGGCGGCATGGCTCGACATAAGCCACACTCCAAGGCTCAGGACCGATCGCTCTCAAAAAAGTATGTGGACTCATTGTGCCAGCGCCTTTCTCGATGTCGTAGGGTTGAGCAATTAGACAACCGCGATCGCTCCAATATTTTTGCAACGCCAAAATAACCGACTGAAAATCCATGCTGTAGGGGGCAGTAACTCTTAAGTTTTCCTATCGTATCAGCGATCGCGCTCTTGTGAGCTTGCAAAGTAGCTTAAGCTACTTTGCAAGTCAAAAAACTTTTTGGGATTGTTGTTGATAAGCTTTGCTTATTAACAACGATTTTAGGAGAGACAGTGACACCTAAAAGGATTATTTAGCATTTATACTGTCTTCTTTAGGACTTACGCAAAAAAGACTTGAAAGCCTGATACTAGCGTAGGGGCAATTCATGAATTGCCCCTACATTGGTGCTTTTGAGTAAGTCCTAATCTTGACAATTGATAACAAGTGAGGAGTTTTTATGACTGAAAATAAACCAAATTTATTACCGATTATTGCTGGCGCTGCGGTTCTAGTTGCGGGCGGTATCGGCGCTTATTTTTTCTTTAACAAGCCAAATGTTACCCCAACGGGTGGTGCAGCCACAGGGACTCTAGCCCTAGTCCCCAAAAAATCATTGATGGCAATGTCCATATCGACCGATGGCTCAGCGCTAACTCAGCTTGAGCAATTTCTGTCGCCTGAAACAAAGAAAACCTATGACAAGGCGATCGCGCAACTCAGAAGCAACCTATCTTCTGGAGACTTTGATTACGAAAAAGATGTGAAGCCTTGGATTGGGAAGAGTGCGACGATCGCTTTTTTACCTTCGACCAAGACTGCCAATCTCCAGAATCGCTATGTCCCCATGAGCAGTAATGGCTCAATTCAGTTTGTGCAGAATAAAGCGACCCCAGAAAAGGGTACAGGCACAGAAAAAGATGCGGCTGTACCCCAAACTGTCCCCAATGTCCTCGTTGTCCTTGAGGTAAAAGACAAGGTGGGTGTGGAGAAATTTTTGACCGAAAAAGTCAAAACTAAAGCGGGTGATAAAGAGAAGCAATCTGAATATAAGGGTATAAAAATTACCCAATATGGCGAAGGTTCTAAAACTACCTCTACGGCGATTGTTGGTGATTATTTGATTATCACTCCCCAAGAACAATTTACGCAGAAAGCGATCGATACCTTCAAGGGTGAAGCTTCTCTGGCAAGTTCGATCAGTGCAGAGGATCTCAAGCTCAAAAATCCTGTTGCCCAAGTTTACATTCCCAATTTTGGCGAATCAATTGTCGAGCTAGCCGCTCTGAATCCTAATGCCGAAACAATTCCTCCAGAATCACTGGCGCAATTGAAAAAGGTCAAGTCGATGAACATGGGCTTTGGCATTGATGATGCAGGGATTCGGTTCAAAGTATTAGGTAGATTTGATGCCGCGACAATCACGGCGCTCAAGAATTCTCCTAACAAGATTATGGGAATGATTCCTTCTCAATCATTTTCTGTAGTTACTGGCTTTAACTTAAAAAATTCTTGGGAAGAGTTTGTTAAATCTGCCGAAAAGACTCCTGAAATCAAGAAAAGTATTGATGAGACTAGATCTCAACTCAAGTCTTCCCCGTTAGCACTTGATCTTGACAAAGAGATCTTTGGATGGATGGATGGAGAATTTGCGATCGCCTCAGTATCGAGTAAACCCGAAGGGATTTTAGCGCAAACCCAAGGGCTTGCACCTATCCTCATGTTCCAAACCAGCAATCGCGCTGGCGCAGAATCATTACTCAAAAAATTTGATGATTTTGCGTCCAAAAATGGTGCAAAAGTTGGTCAAAAAGATGTCAGCGGTGTTGCTGTAACTGAATGGTCAGCCCCTGGCGGTCCTGGGTCGATCATGTCTCATGGTTGGAACCAAAAAGATACTTTCTTTATCACGCTTTCACCGATTGTCTCTCTATTCGTCCCCAAACCCGCGACCGCCCTTGATGCTGATCCCGCTTTCAAAGCGATCGTGAGTACGCTCCCCACCAATAATGTTGGCTATTTCTACATTGATGCCGACAAGACATGGAGCATTTACCAAACCATTTTACCTCCTGCTGAGAAAGAGAAAATCCCTGCGGAAGTAAAGGCTTGGATTGAGTCTGTGCGTGGTTTGGCTGTAACGGCTGCTTATCCAAATCCAGAAAGTGCTGAGGTTGAGGCAATTCTTGCTTTGAAGAAAGGCGGTAAATAGATAGAAGATTGCTAACCAACTACTGACTAATTACCTATAAAAGTAGGGGCAATTCATGAATTGCCCTTACTTCGATCAAAATAAGAATACAACTTGCCATGCAACTCGCTTCCGCACAACGTACAAAACTCGACAACACCGATGATGCCCTGTTCTATGACTATCCGCGCTTTGTCAACCATGTAGACGATCGCTTCATTGAACAGCTTACCGATCTTTATCGTCAACGACTACAGCCGCATACTCGCATCCTTGATTTAATGAGTAGCTGGGTATCCCATTTACCCGCAGAAATGGAATTTGATCATGTGGAAGGACATGGTTTGAATGCAGAAGAGTTGGCAAAAAATCCCCGTTTAAACCATTATTTTGTCCAAAATCTCAATCAACAACAAATATTACCCTTTGCTGATCAAAGCTTTGATGCAGTGCTAAGTACAGTCTCAGTGCAGTATTTACAATATCCCGAAGTTGTATTTGCGGAAATTCATCGCATTCTCAAAGTCGGTGGGCTGGCGATTATCAGTTTTTCCAATCGCATGTTTTATCAAAAGGCGATTCAAGCATGGCGAGATGGTTCGGAAAGCGATCGCACTAAGCTAGTATTTAAATATTTTGCATCTGTTCCCAAAGGATTTACACGTCCTGAATTAGTGGCAAATGTTCCACCCAGTTCGCCGTTTTTAGCAATGTTGGGTATGGCGAGCAGCGATCCATTTTATGCTGTATTGGCGACTCGTTGTGAGTTGTCTTAAGCGGGTAAGAATACGCGGCGTAATGTGAATTAGATTAGATAGTCGGATAAAATAGAATGACAGATGTTTTAGTGATTGGTGGCGGTATTATTGGCTTGGCGACAGCGATCGCGCTTTCTCAAAAGGGGGCGAATGTGACGATCGTTGAGAGGGATCTCTGTGGACGCGGGGCAACATGGGCGGCGGCGGGAATGCTTGCTCCTGAAGCAGAAAAACTAGAGGGTTCTTTATTGAAATTGGGTTTGAGTAGTCGGAAAATGTATCCCCAATGGATTGCTAATCTGATGCAATTATCTGGTCAAGATTGTGGTTATTGGTGTTGTGGGATTATTGCACCAATTTTAGCTAATTCATCCACAAGTTATGCAGTTGGTTTAGATCAACCAAATTTTTATCATCCTAAATATATTAATCTTGAAGAAACCCATAAACGTCAAGCGGGGTTAGGAGCTTCGGTTAGCGGTTCTTTCTGGCTGCCCGAAGATGGACAAGTAAATAATCGTCAACTTACGCAAGCTCTATTATCTGCCGCTCGATCGCTATCAATTAAAATCATCGAAGGAACCACCGTTTATGACATTGTGCGAAGTCGGGGGGGCGATCGCAATCAAGTAAGCCATCTTGATACTAGTGCTGGGAAATTACAGGGCGATCTCTATATTCTCGCGACAGGTGCATGGACTCGTTCGCTGATGCCCTTACCAATTAAGCCGATCAAAGGACAAATGTTATCGGTATTTGATCCGCAGCGCCGCTTGCAACGGGTAATTTATGCACCAAGCTGTTATATCGTGCCGCGTCAGGATGGCAAAATTGTGATCGGCGCAACCGTTGAGGATAATGGATTTACACAGGGTAATACGGCGGCGGGAATTGCTCAATTATTAAACAATGCGATCGCGGTTTATCCTGCGATCGCCGATATGCAAATTACAGAAACATGGTGGGGATTCCGTCCTCATGTCCCCAATGAGATTCCACTGATTGGCGCTAGTGATTATGAGAATCTTATTTTGGCAACAGGACATTATCGCAATGGAATTCTCTTTGCTCCAATTACAGCAAAATTAATCACTGACTTTATAGTTGATGGCTATATGTCTCAATCAGGCGATCGCGCAATTCGTTCATGATTTCATAAGTATGTGTAGTTTTTTGTCACAATATTTTTTTATAGAGGTTCCTTTTCGTTTTGCCAGATGGCGCGAATGATCTTAATTTCATCGTAGGTGTATTCTTCACGCAAATGATCGAAGAGATTACGGAGCGAATCTCCACCGATCGCTTCGAGAGCTTCATAAATTACAGTTTGACGCTCAGGCGAGACAAGGCGATCGCAATTGATGGCATAGCCCGACTCAACTAACTGCACGAGATGTGTCCAGATTGTCGCGGGTTTGAGATTGCGATCGCGAGCAATTTCATCGATATCTAAGCCGTTTTCATACATGGCTAAGGTTTCGCGTTGCGTACCTGCCTTGGATAATTTTGATATGGATGTAACAGGTTCTTGGATTGTTTTGGTTGATTTACTTAGTTCTGTGGGAGGTTCCGCAGGTGGATATTTTAGGTGATGTTCGAGAATAATTGCAATGAAATCATCGGCATATTGTTCTAATTTCTTTGTGCCAACGCCCGATAATTTGGCAAAATCTTTACGATTTGTGGGTTGTTGTTCCGACATTTGATTAAGCGTGGCATTACTGAAAATCACATAGGGCGGCACTTCTTGTTCATCAGCAAGATTTTTGCGGAGTAAGCGCAACCGTTCAAAGAGAATATTTACATCAACGCTACGTTCACTGCTGCCTTCATTTGCCTTAGCGCGATCGCCCACGCTTTGAGGTTCGGCATCACGGACAATTGGCAATAGCACATTACGCTGATTTCGCATTACTTCCCAACTGCGATCATTCAGCTTGAGAATGGCATAACCATCGGTGGTTTGATTGAGTAAACCTTGATGAACTAGCGATCGCGCCAATTGCCGCCATTCATCAAGACTGCGATCTTTGCCAATGCCATGTGTAGACAAGTTTTCATGACCATGTTGCAAGATCTTTTTATTAAGAGAACCGCGCAAGACATCAATAATATGCCCCGAACCAAATCGCTCTTTTGCCCTTGCTACACATGATAAAAACTTCTGAGCTTCCACCGTCCAATCTTCCATTGGTTTCGGGGTGAGACAGTTATCGCAATTACCACAATCTCCTTGAAAGTTCTCACCAAAATAACGCAGAAGAATGGTGCGCCGACAGGCTAGCCCTTCGGCATAGTCAACGACTTGGCGTAATTGCTGTTGGGCGATCCTCTGTTCTGCTTCTAATGGTTCATTGGTCTGGGGATCGACTTTTTGGGCAATCAGAAATTTGATCGTTTCTAAATCTTGATATCCCAAAAATAAGCTACAGTGAGAGTCTTCGCCATCACGCCCCGCCCTTCCTGATTCTTGATAATAGCCTTCAATATTTTTTGGTAAATCGTAATGGATGACAAACCGCACATCGGGTTTATTAATTCCCATGCCAAAAGCAACAGTCGCCACCATCACCTGTACATCGTCACGAATCCAGCGAGTTTGATTTTCTTCCCGTTCTTTCGATCCCAATCCCGCATGATAGGGAATTGCTTCGATGCCATCTTGACTTAGGCGATCGCTTATTTCATCGACCCGTTTACGAATGAGACAATAGACGATTCCCGAACCTTGCAGCCGCTTGATTTGATGTAATAGATTTGCATAGGACTGCTCGTTACCTTGTTTGGGAACTACTTCATAATAGAGATTAGAGCGATCGAAACTGGCGACATGGATATAGGGCTGCTTCAAAGCCAACTGATGACTAATATCTTCTCGAACTCGTTCGGTTGCGGTCGCAGTCAAGCCAATGACGGGAATCTCTGGATATAATTGGCGAATCTGTTGCAGTCGCCGATATTCGGGACGGAAATCATGCCCCCATTCTGAGACGCAGTGGGCTTCATCGACAGCAAATCCTGCGATGCCGATTTTATTTTTGACAATATTTAGGAATTCGAGAAACTGTTCCGCAAATAATCGTTCGGGAGCCACATAAACTAATTTTATCGCTCCATTTAAAATTGCTTGCGATCGCAGATGGTTTTCTTTTCCTGTAAGCGTACTATTGAGAAACGTCGCACCAATGCCATTTTCTTTAAGTGCAGTAACTTGATCTTGCATCAAGGCAATTAATGGCGAAATAACAATTGTTACGCCTGTTTGCATTAATGCGGGTAACTGAAAGCAAATAGATTTTCCGCCGCCTGTGGGCATGATCGCCAAAGTGTCACGCCCTGCGAGGGTTGCTTCGATGATCTCTCTTTGTCCAGTCCGAAAGGATTCGTAACCAAAATATTGTTTCAGTGCTTGCTGTAAAGGATCGCCCGAAAAATTGCCGTTTGTCATAGATTAAGGTTGAATCGAGGGTTTTGCAAAAGTATCCAATAACCATCGAGCGATCGCACTATCATCTTCATCGGCATGACTGCGTTGCAACGCTTCTTCGACGATCGCAATTTCTAGCCCTTGTAAAACCTGAGACTGCGTAATTCTTCCACTACGACCATCAGCGATCGCAAAAGCAAACACCTCTGCGGTATAAGCATTTACTACCCAATATTCTTTAATCCCCAAACGTTCATATAGTAAGCGTTTATGTCCTAAGTCATCCTGAATAGTTGTGGAAGATATTTCGACAACTAGAGTTGGCAAGTCAAATTTGTTCAGACTAACTGGGGTATTATTTTTTGGGGGGATTTTTAAACTAGAACCAATATAAAAAGCAATATCTGGTTGAAATTCAGCGTGGGGTTTCTTTCTGAAACTACAGTTGGTATATTCATAGGTAATGAGGCTGTTGACCATCGCAAACAGTCGGATTACATTAGAAACAATTGAGTTCTCGTGAGCGTGAGTGGGTCCAACGGGTGACATTTCAATCCTCATGAAACTGCGATCGTAATAAAATCTTGCTTTCTCTAAACTTGGATCATCAGCAAGAGCCATAAATTCAGCCCAAGATGCTTTTACCCAAATATCCCAAGCTATTTCGGGTTTGGGTTCTGTACTATTCGCTGTGATATCTGTTTTTGCGCTAACCGTAATAGTCATAATTAATCCAGTTAGTTTCTCTTCTTAACAATTTTACTATAATCACTTACCAATACAAAATCTGCTAAAAATTTGATCTAAAACTGATTCTGTAACCTCTTCGCCTGTAATCTCACCGATCGCACTAATCGCATCTCGAAGATCAATTGTCCAAAAATCGAGCGGTAATTGATCGGCAATCGTAATCTGCACATTAGCCAAAGATTGCACAACCCTGATTAAACAAGCTTTTTGACGCTGATTAATGGCTATATCGAGATTTGCCGCCGCGATCGCATCCTGTTGAATGCATTGTAAAATTGCCAATTCTAAATCTTCAATTCCCTGATTCTGAGACGCTGCGGTTTTCACAGTGGGAATCAAATTCTCCCCCCTTATTAAGGGGGGCTGGGGGGGATCATTAGCCAGATCAATCTTATTAATTACCAAAATCACAGGGCGATCGCATACAGTTTCATAAATCTCCGCATCCTTCTCCATCCACCCGACACTCGCATCGATGACCATCAAAACTAGATCCGCAGACTGCGCGGCTTGACGCGATCGCTCTACACCAATCTTCTCAACTATATCTTCTGTTTCCCTAATTCCTGCCGTGTCGAGAACTTGAATGGGAATACCCCCTACAACTAATTGCGAATCCACAACATCGCGGGTAGTCCCTGGTAAGTCCGTCACGATCGCCCGATCGCTCCGACTCCATGCATTTAACAAACTAGATTTACCCACATTAGGACGACCAACAATCGCCACTTTTAACCCTGTGCGTAACAACTCACCGCGATCGGCTGTCGCTAAAATCTGTTGAGATTCTTGGGAAACAGTGAGAATTTCTGACTTGACCCATTCCACATCAAGGGGCGGCAAATCATCCTCAAAGTCAATTCTTGCTTCGATTTCGGTTAAAACATTTAAGCATTTACCACGCAGATATTTTAAAGATTGGGCAAGCTTACCGCGTAAAGAGGCGATCGCGGATTGGGCAGCTTGAGCGGACTTAGCGCCAACGAGATCATGAATACTTTCAGCTTGAGTGAGATCGATCCGACCATTGAGAAAAGCTCTCAAACTAAATTCTCCTGCTTCGGCAAGTCGCGCACCTTGTTCTAAGCAAAGATTAAGAACTTGCTGCACTGCCATAATTCCCCCATGACAATGGAATTCCACGACATCCTCACGAGTAAAGGAGCGTGGCGCTTTCATGATTAGCAAAAGACTTTCATCAATAACTGCATTGGTTGATGGATTTTTGACATAGCCGTAAAGAATGCGATGGGTTTCCCAAACTTGCTTGCTACCAGTGCTAAAAATTTGCCTAGCGATCGCCACAGCGCGATCTCCTGATAATCTCACAATCCCCACGCTTCCTTGTTGCGGTGAAATAGCCGTGGCAATAGCGGCGATCGTATCAGATAGGCTCATATGTGATTTTTTTGGTTTTTTGTAAAAATAGGAAAAGGTTAGGGAATTATTATAGTAAATATCTAGCGATTTTTGGAATCTACAGCATAGGCGGAGATTTAGTTTTGTATCACAAACAAACTTTGATAACTCTTTTATGCATATTTGCTTCAGAAGGCATAAAATAGAAATAGAATATAAACATCTGAGATCGAAGATAAAAATTAGTTGGTAATCCTGCTTGACAAGCAGTTAACTGAATGTGGGGGATTTATAAAAACTTTTTTTTAAATTTCAATTAAGTAATTTAACATCTATTTTTAGATTGATTTCGTGTCGAGATTTTCAAGCTATGCATACATATATTGATGGTGTTTTTTCAACTTATGCCGCTAAGCGGAGAATTGTTGCTAAGAAGAATTTGAGTGACAAAAAATTATCGAATCATAACATCAAAGAATTACTCGGTTTACAACAGGCTATTTTAGATAGTGCTAATTATTCAATCATCGCAACTACCGTTGATGGTGTTATTTGTGCTTTTAATGCCACGGCTGAGAAGTGGCTGGGGTATTCCGCAGCAGAAATGATTGGCAAGCAGACTCCCGCTTATTTTCACGATTTTTTAGAGGTTCAACAACGGGCGATCGCCTTAACTGAAGAGCTTGGTGAAAAGATCAATGCGGGGTTTGAGGTATTTATTGCCAAAGCGAAATTAGGGGAAATAGATGAGCAAGAATGGACTTATATTCGCAAAGATGGATCGCGATTTCCTGTAATGCTGTCGATTTCAGTATTACGCAATGAAAGTAATCAAATATCTGGTTTTTTAGGGGTTGCGACAGATATAACTGAGCGCAAACGATCTGAACAGGAACTTCAAAATACCTTAAGAGAATTAGCCTCCCTTGAGGAAACCTTACGCTTACAAAAACGGGCGATCGCTTCAAGCCATAATGGTATCGTGATTACGGACTGTCGTGTTCCTAATAATCCAGTTGTTTATGTAAATCAAGCCTTTGAAAAAATATCAGGCTATACAGCCAGCGAGGTTGTTGGTAGAAATTGTCGATTTCTGCAAGGTAATGATTTATTGCAGCCTGAAAAGCAGACTTTGCGACTGGCGATCGCCAAAGGAGAACCCTGTACAGTCATTATCAGGAACTATCGCAAAGATGGCACATTATTTTGGAATGAATTAAATATTTCACCAATACTTGATGATCATGGGCAGGTCACTCACTTCATCGGCATTCAAACGGATATTAGCGAACGTAAAGAAGCCGAAAAAGCACTAAAAAGACAAATGCGTTTGACGGTATTACTAAATAGAATTACCGATGAAATTCGTCAAAGTCTTGATGTTAAAAGTATTTTTCAAACGACTACTCAACAAATTCAACTAGCTTTTCGTTCTAATCGCTGTTTAATTTATAAGCTGGAATATGAGAATAGTGATACATCTGCTCAGCCGAAAATTTCTTTGATGTCAGAGCAGTTAGGGGAGAAAATTTTTTCAGTCAAAGATCTAGAATTACCTCTTTTAAATGGTTCTTTTGGTAAGAAAATTTCTAGCCATGATCGAGCGATCGCGATTACAAATGTCTATACCGAACCCGATTTAGATGAGTTTGGTGATCTATTTTATCGAATGCAACTGCGATCGCTATTAGCTATTCGTACCTCATCGCATGGCGTGACCAATGGCATTATTTTGTTGCACCATTGTAATACTTTTCACGAATGGACGATTGAAGAAATAGAGTTATTAGAATCCGTAGTTAATCAAGTCAGTATCGCTCTATCACAGGCGCATCTATTAGTTCAAGAAACTCGTCAACGGGAACAGTTAATTCAGCAAAATTTAGACCTAGAAGAAGCTCGCAATATTGCGGAAGCGGCTAATCGTTCTAAGAGTGATTTTTTGGCAACTATGAGCCATGAAATTCGGACTCCGATGAATGCAGTGATTGGGATGACAGGCGTTTTACTAGATACTAATTTAGCCAAAGAACAGCGCGAATTTGTCGAAATTATCCGTAACGCCAGTGATACTTTATTAACTATCATCAATGATATTTTAGACTTTTCTAAAATTGAGTCGGGACATTTAGAGTTAGAAAAACAATCTTTTGATTTGCGGATTTGTCTCGAAGATACCATCGAGTTACTATCGGCTAAAGCGAATGAAAAAGAAATTGAGCTAAGTTACTTAATTCATCCCGATGTAGAGTTGGATGTGATTGGCGATATGAATCGCTTACGTCAAGTTTTAGCAAATTTGATCGGTAATGCCATCAAGTTTACCAGTCGCGGCTCGGTCAATATTTCGATTACCCAAACACCGATTTCCCACTATGCGCGTTGCGAGTTAAGCGATCGCCATGAAGAAACACAGTTATTACGAACGATCCAGTTTGCAGTTAAAGATACAGGTATTGGCATACCTAGCGATCGCCTCTATCGACTATTTCAACCATTTAGCCAAGTCGATGCTTCCACGACCAGACAGTATGGCGGCACGGGTTTAGGGCTTGCCATCAGTAAGCGGTTGTGTGAACTTATGGGTGGTTCGATGTGGGTCAAGAGTGATGTCGATCAAGGCTCAACTTTTTACTTTACAATCGTTGCCCCAGCCAATGTCAATCAGGAAATCAGGCGGGGAACTAATCAGGAAATCAGGCAAACACTTGATCAATCTATGGGGCAAAGTATTTACAAGACAAATTCCACTAACCAAAATTTTCAAAGCCTCGCAAAGCCATCATCAAATTCAGTATCCAATTTAATTCATCCAAATCGCCAAAACTATCCATTTGATCCACTCATGGCAAGGGATCACCCATTGCGGATTTTACTCGCTGAAGATAATGTGATCAATCAAAAAGTTGCTCAGCATATATTTCAGCGTATGGGCTATCGCGCCGATGTCGCGGCAAATGGGTTAGAAGTCTTAGCGGCGATCGCGCAACAAACCTATGATTTAATTTTCATGGATATGCAAATGCCTGAGATGGACGGGCTTGAGGCAACCAAACAAATCTATCAGCGTTTGCAAAGCGGTGAATTGAGGATTCGACCAAAAATTGTGGCGATGACCGCTAATGCGATGCAGGGTGATCGCGAGATTTGTTTAAACGCAGGTATGGACGACTACATCAGCAAGCCCATTCACAATGCCGATCTTGTGCGTGTGTTGCAAGAATGTCCGTCCGTTACGCCAAACATGACTAATTTCTTGTCAGTGAATTTAACAACTCTGCATGAGGTTGCAAGCGACATCGGCGGAGAAGACCCAGAATTTCTAGCGGAGCTAATCGACAGTTATCTAGACAATGCGCGATCGCTCCTCCAAGAGATATATACTAGCTTTGCTCAGAAAAATTTTGAATTAATGACTCGAACAGTTCACACATTGAAATCTAGTAGTAGTGTGATCGGTGCAGACGATCTCTCCAATCTATGTCGGGATTTAGAGACGAATCTCCGTAATCAAAATCATGAAGATTTAGACATTAAACTCAGTAAAATCACTGATGAATATTCATCGGTTCAATCTGAGTTGGAGCGTCAAAAATATAATTGAGAATTTAACCCCAAATATAACCATAAACATAACTAAAAATAGCCAAATCACTCTATTAAGCCCGCCTTCCCATGATCAATTCATTCAAACTTATGTAATGACCATCGACGATATTAGCGATCGCCTTAAGCATCCAAACCAAGAAGAAGTAAATATCCCAGAGATCACATCATCTGAATTTCCTCTGATTTTGGTAGTTGATGATGATTTGTTCATGCGAAAAATTCTGGTGCGTTATTTAACTCGCGAAAATTATCGAGTGGTGGAAGCGGCTGACGGGCTAGAAGCTTTACAAATTTATCAAGAACGTCAACCAGATATTGTGCTGCTAGATGCAATGATGCCTATTTTGGATGGGTTTGAATGTTGCTCACGGCTACAAAAACTACCTGAAGGCGACCATACACCTGTTCTGATGATCACGGCTCTAGAAAATCGTGAGTCGGTTGATCTCGCCTATGAAGTTGGTGCTTCTGACTACATAACCAAGCCAATTCACTGGGCGGTATTACGTCAACGAGTACGCCGTTTGTTAGAACAAGCCAACTTACGTCAACAGCTAGAGGCGGCTAACGAGCAGATGGCAATCCTAGTCAAGGAACTACAACGATTGGTGGCGATCGATGGTTTGACTCAAGTGGCTAATCGTCGCTGCTTAGATGAATATCTGGAACAAGAATGTCGGCGATCGCACCGAGAACAAATTCCAATTTCTTTAGTTTTATGCGATATTGATTTTTTTAAAAACTATAACGATAATTACGGGCATCAAGAAGGGGATCACTGCCTGCAAGAGGTCGCTCAAGCGATCAGCAAAGCCACCAATCGGACGGCGGATTTAGTTGCTCGTTATGGAGGAGAAGAATTTGCGATCGTTTTGCCAAATACCAATAGTGAAGGGGGAATGAATGTTGCTTTACGAGCCGCCGAAATTGTGCGATCGATGCGATTGCCTCACGCTCATTCTAAAGTCGCATCCTATGTAACCATTAGCTGCGGTGTTTCTACACTTCTACCATCGCCCGAATTTCAAGCGATCGACTTAATAAATTTGGTGAAATCTACCGATCGCGCTCTATATTTAGCTAAAGCCGAAGGTCGTAACTGCGTAAGACAAAATGCTGTAGTTGCTGATTAATTAAAAATGTAGTGGCAATTCATGAATTGCCACTACATTTTTTTGTCACCCTTGCCGCTCTTTCAAAGCGCTGTAATTTATTCGCAACTCGTGGTACGGTCAGTATTCAATATTCAATAATTTAATGTTAATCGCATAATCCTATGGAATGGCATATTACAGACGCACAAAGCTTATCAATTATCGATCAAGAAATTGGTGAACATTCGCGATCGCCAGCCGAATATGAAATTGTGCGTCAATTAATTTATGCTACCGCCGACTTTGAATATAAGGACTTACTCAGATTTTCCGAGCATTCGCTAGAAGCGGGGGCGGCGGCTCTGGCAACTCGTGCGACAATTGTTGTTGATGTGCCAACAGTTCAGTCGGCAATTTTTCCTAGTACTTGCGATACCTTTGTCAACCCAATTTATTGTGGTGTTGAAGCGATCACCCGCCCACAAAAGGGTAAAACCCAAGCTGCTTGGGGGATTGAAACTTTGGCAAAACGCTATCCTGAAGCAATCTTCATCATTGGCGAATCTCAGACCGCCTTAGCCTCTCTAGTGAATTTAATTGGGATGGGAGAAGTCAAACCTGCCTTAGTAATTGGTACGCCTGCTGGTTTTATTGATACCGATGTGATTAAATCGCGTTTAAATGATTTATTAGTTCCCCACATTCACGTTGATGGACGCAAGGGTAATGCGATCGCGGCGGCAGCTATATTTAATGCTCTAGTCAGTCTTGCTTGGCAAGCCTATGGCAGTAAAGCCAAAATGATGTGATTGTTTGACTGAAACTGGCTATAAGTGGCTATAACCAGATGATTCCTATTAAATTTGCATCTTGAGTGATCATTCCATCTGTAACTGCATCCGCAAATTTGCACTTACTTAAATTTGCTTTATAAAAATTTACGCGAGTTAAATCAGAACCCTGTAAATTTGCGCCCGTCAGATTAGACTCACTCAGATCAGCTTCATAAAGACTTGCACCATACAAACTAGCAAAAGTCAGATCGACCTCAGATAGCATAGCTTTATTTAAACTAGCTCCATTGAGACCAGCGCGACTGAGATCGGCTCGTTGTAAAAAACCCTCATTTAGATTTGCGCCAAATAATCTGGCATCCCTTAGTACCGCCTCATTGAGATCAGCGCGATTGAGATTAGCTTTTCCCATATTTGCACCGTTGAGTTTAGCGCGGGGTAGTTTAGCTTTGCTCAGAACGGCTCTGTATAAATTCACGCCATATAGTTTTGCGTCACTGAGATTTGCCTCACTGAGATCCGCCTCTCCCAAGTCTGCCCCACTAAAATTTGCCCCCACGAGGGTAGATCGATAAAGCTTTGCGCCATTGAGATCAGCGCCATTGAGTTTTGCCCTACTCAAATTTGCGCCATAAAAACTAGATTCACTGAGATTAGCTCCACTCAGATTAGCGTCACTCAAGTCAATTCCATTCATATCACTTTTGCTAAGATTAATTCCCGCAAAATTCCGCCGACCCGCATAGTAACTAGTAATCAGTTCACTAACTTCCATTTGCTTCTAACTCAACTTCCATTGCTTCGAGAATCTCTTGTTCTTGAACAACAAAATCTTCTTCACTGATATCGCCCAAATCGAACTTTAATTGTAAAGTAGTAAGACGTTTTTGAAGATTTTCCTTTTGTTCTAGTTCTTCAGTCGCCCTTTCTTCGATCTGTTCTGCAATCCAGACTAATCCATCTAGGGGCGCTGTCAGTAGTTGCCATATCATTAAAATATACTCCTCGTTATGTAGTGTGTCCGACTTTGCGCGACAGATTGGAAATCAAATCAAATCTATGTTAAACCTTGCTTATCATTATGGGGTGCGTCCCCTGCTATTTTCACTTGATCCTGAAGCAGCCCATCATTTAGCGATCGCCTCTTGTCGTCAGATTAGTGAATCACAAATACTCCAAAAAATTGCCAAGTCTACCTTTTACTATAGCGATTCGCGGCTGTCACAAACCCTATGGAATCTAAAATTTGCCAATCCCGTGGGTTTAGCGGCTGGTTTTGACAAAAATGCCGAAGCGATCGGGGCGTGGGAAAATCTCGGTTTTGGCTTTGCTGAGGTGGGGACAATTACGGCAAAAGGACAATCTGGCAATCCGCAGCCACGTTTATTTCGCCTACCGAGCGATCGCGCTGTTCTCAATCGCATGGGTTTCAATAATCGTGGTGCAGCCGCAACGGCGGCGGATCTCCAAAATTATTTGCATACCCATAAACTAAATATTCCCTTGGGAATTAATCTTGGTAAGTCCAAAGTTACCGAAATTGCCGACGCAAAATTTGACTATGCCGAAAGTTTGCGATCGCTTTACGATTTTGGTGATTACTTCGTGGTGAATGTGAGTTCACCGAATACGCCGAATTTGCGAGATTTGCAAGCTACCGAACAGTTATCTGGCATTCTTGCCGAATTAAAGCCGATCAATACTGCGAATAAACCAATTTTGGTAAAAATTGCTCCTGATTTAAACGATGCTGACATTATCGAAGTTGTCAAAGCTAGCCTAGCCTACGGTGTAGCGGGAATTATCGCCACAAATACAACTATTTCGCGTCAAAATTTAACGACTACGCATCTATCAATCACGGGTAAACCTGTCACTGAAGAAGCGGGGGGGATTAGTGGTCAGCCTGTGCGCGATCGCTCCTTAGCGGTGATCAATTTGATCTGGCAAACTACCAATGGCACGTTACCAATTATCGGTGTGGGCGGTATTTTCACCGCCGATGATGCTTGGCAAAAGATTACGGGTGGGGCAACGATCGTGCAGGTTTATACAGGGTTAATCTATGAGGGACCGTTAATTGTTAAACAGATCTTGCAAGGTTTGGTCGCTAAGTTAGAAGCTCATGGTTTAGATAATATTCAACAAGCGATCGGGTTAGTTCATCGCTGACAGCTATAACAACGATAATCACATACCAAAGGATGAAATAACTGTGTTCCAAAAATTAATTGACTATGCCTTAGTTGTAAGTGCAGGCTTACTTTACGCTACCGCATTAAAGTACTTCGTATTACCATCTAAAGTTATCCTTACGGGAACAGAAGGCATCGCGGCGGCGCTGTCATACTATTTCGAGAGCTATTGGTTGTTTATCATTTTATATTTTATATTTCAGTCGGCATTGATATTCTTTGCATTTAAGCATGTCAGTAGGACATTTGCCTTGCGGTCGCTGATAGTTGTTGCCACAGTAATTCTATGGTTAACGATTCTGCCAGAACTACGATTTGCTCAGCCTGAACCACAAAATGAGCGAATTATTCTAGTTATTTTTGGCGGACTTTTGACTGGTGTTGCCAAAGCGATCGCATTCCGAAATGGTGGTTCGACAGGCGATGAAGACATTCTGGGAGCCTATTTTGCCATGAAATATCTTAAGTCTGTCGGTTCAATTTCTATATATGCTGCCGTGATATCAACAATATTTGGTCTTGTTATGAACATCATCAAGAACGGCAAATTCGAGCCATTAGTTAACACGCTCATGTACACCTGTGTTTATATTTTTGCTTCTACTGAGACGCTTAATAATTTCTATCACAAATTCAAGATCACGATGTTGGCAATCATAACCCGTCAGCCAAAATCCGTTGGAGAGAGTATCAAAGCAACATCCCCTCATCGTACCTACATTGTACAGCATGGTATCGGTGGGCATAGCGGCGATCCTTTTTATATGGTGAGAACAATTATCACCCACGAAGAACTGCCCGAAGTGATCAAAGCGATTGAAAGTGTCGATCCAGAGAGTTTCCACTACTATCACGACATTGATGGAATTTCACGTCACTATTACATCCCACCGATCGCTTAAGGAATGAAAAACAAATAACCTGTGCATTTGGTTTTTAGCCCCATATCGGGCTATTTGATTAGTAGCTTAATTACACTACTTAATGAATTTTCATTCCTTAGTGGTTTGCTAGGCTACTTAAGCGGCTTAGGATATAGCTTCATCAATGCTTGTACCTGCTCAGCATGGTAAGAACTGCGTGCGTATATCGTTGGCTGAGCGAAGTCGAAGCCGTATTTTTCTTATAAATGATTTAGGACTGACTTAGGTTAAGGCTTTTTAATAAAAGAAGAACTACGATTTTGTTTTTTGTAGAAAGTTTTTAGACTGTCATCATCGCCAACAAAGCGCCAATGCCAAGGCTCATACATCACACCTTGAGAATTATTCATAGGAAATGACAGTTCAAATCCATATTTTGCAGCATTATTTTGTAACCATTGAAAAGCAGCCGTTTTCTCAAAACTAGTTGATAAATTAGCCGACGCAACATTAGCATCACCAATATCGATCGCATAACCCGTGTGATGTTCACTATGACCAGGAGGCGCACTCACCTTGGCGCGTTGGGCTGGAGTTTGGTTGCGTTGCTTGCTGATATCAAAGAAAAGTTGCTGCTGCTCCGCGATCGTGCGAAAGCCCGAAATTACGACCAGATCAACTCCATCAGCCTTTGCTGCCGCTTCCATACTCAGGTAATTTTTTGCAGCCACCTCGCGCAGACGGATTTCATAACCATCGGCGGCTCTACCGATCGCCCTCAATTGATTGGCAGGCGCTTCACTGTAAACATGATGACCAAATAAATCAGGTGGAACGTTAGATTCCTTAGCTATTATTTCGGTGTTAGCAGCAGGATTGTCGTTTCCATTGTTACTCACGGCACTCGGACTCGAATTTATGAATGGCGCAACATTCGGCAATGTCGAGGAAGATGCAGGTTGTGGCGCTTCGGTGGTTGTCGAACTCTCTGTCGCGGCTGTAGATGCATTTTGGCTATTGGCATTTTGGTTACTGGTATTAAGGGCAAACCAAATACGGGTACTAACAATCGGCGATAAAAATGCTAAAACAGCTAAACCATAAGCCCACCAAGGTACTGACTGTAGCGATCGCACAACTACATTAGTCGATGTATTGGTTGATGAATTAGCTGATACTGATTGCTTTTGAGGCGATCGCTTAGTATCAGTCAGTCTTTGGGCTACAGGAATATCGTTTTGTGTAGGCATAGGTATATAAACCTTTGAAGTTTCAACCACAGTTAAATATATATCAAGGAATCCCAAAAATAGTAGGACGGGTCAGCCCTAAGACTGCACAATTTCCACAAGATTGCCATCAGGATCACGCAAAAACAAAATTTTCTGACCCCAAGGCATTATTTGAGGTGGTGAAATTATATCTATAGGAATAGTGGTTTGGCGATCGCACATTTGCCCAGAAATTTGTTCATAAACCTGATCAAGATTATCAACGCTCATCGACAGTAAAAATGGATTACCACTAATCGGCTGTTCACCGCGATCGCCAAATAATTTTGATAGCCATAGGCGATCGTAAAGCCCAATTTTTAATCGACCACTGTAACCTTCAGCACTATCAGTTTTAGCAGGCTTGTCAAAACTAAATCCTAAGACATCACGATAAAAGATCAGCGATCGCTCCACATCAACAACAAAGAGCGCAATATAATCTATTTCCATTTGTTTTGTTAAAACTATTAAACACTTGTGGTATTTTCACCCCATAAAGCTAAGCAAGCAGCTATGATTGCCTTACATGACTAGGAATTCTTGGCTATGAATACATCAGATCAATCGCCAACTACCATCGGTAGAAAAAACACCAAGGCTCTTGCTAGACGAGGGGGACGCACACCTTTCGAGAGCAAACTAATTCAGGGGGGACATGCGACCTCCGATCAGTTTGATGCCGCTGTCAAAGATAGCCAAGAACAAAATGTGCCATTTCTGACCGCATTGGAACAGCTATTAGGACAGCAACTAGCACCAGACATTTCTCGATATTACAAAAAACAACAACTTTTTGAGTTGAGAGTTCTCTATGGCATCGAGCCAATCGATCCTGATGTTGAAATTGATAAATTTGACATTGCGGCTCTCAGCGCTTTACTTGACTCTAACATCATTCCTGTTGCTAGTTGTCGAGACTGCGAGATGTTACCTTTAGTAAAAACTGAAAACACGATCACGATCGCTGTAGTCTCTCCCGATAGCTACAAGGTTCAAGGTGAAATTTCTCGACTCATCAAAAATTTAACTATTGTCAGGCGTGTAATTACCCGCGAAGATTTCCAGCGTGTTTTTGACAATATAGTCCAATTTCAAATCAACAAAGGCGCTAAAGCCGAAGGCGGGATCAGCGACGAGGATCTCCAAGTTAAAGATGATGTCTTTGGTGACGATGCTGCTGGCGCAGATGAAGGTGATGAACTCATGGTTGGCGGTGAAAACTCCGCCCCGATCATCAGTCTTGTAGATAAGATTCTGGTTAGAGCCCTCAAAGAAGGATGTTCCGACATTCACATCGAACCACAGGAAAAAAATCTCTGTGTTCGTCTTCGCAAAGATGGCGTACTCCGTGAATATTTTTTCTTGGGTGAAGGCAAACGTTTACCGCGTAACATCGTTAATGCCGTAATTTCGCGATTTAAGATTATTTCTAACTTGAATATTGCTGAAAAGCGGGTTCCCCAAGATGGCAAGCTAAAGCGCAACTTCCAAGGTCGGCGGGTTGATTTTCGGGTCAATACCTGCCCCACCCAAAATGGGGAAAAAGTATGTTTACGAATTCTCGATAACTCCAACACTCAGCTTGGTCTCAATAAACTGATCAGTGATCCTGAAAGTTTGGCGCTGATGCAGAGTTTCGCTCAACGCCCATACGGACTAATTCTGGTTACAGGTCCTACAGGTTCAGGAAAAACCACCACCTTATATTCCACGCTTGCGGAATGTAACGATCCAGGTATTAACATCAGTACTGCCGAAGATCCTGTGGAATATAACTTACCGGGGCTGACTCAATGCCAAGTCCTACGCGAAAAGGGGATGACCTTTGCCAGTATTCTTCGCGCCTTCTTGCGTCAAGATCCCGACGTAATTCTGGTGGGTGAAACCCGCGATGCTGAAACTGCAAAAACAGCGATCGAGGCAGCGTTAACAGGACACTTAGTTCTCACTACCTTGCACACCAACGATGCACCAAGTTGTATCGCTCGCCTTGAAGAAATGGGCGTAGAACCATTCATGGCTAGCACA
>JBILGV010000176.1:0-3972 GCA_044350865.1 Pseudanabaena sp.
CCATTTTTGCCAAAGGTTTCGGTATTCCAAGCATAGACGACATCCCAGCCGAGGCGATCGCGCAGATAATCGGCGGTGGTTTGCTGTACAAGGGTGTCTTCGTTGTATTTGGTCATTGGCTATTTGTGGCTATTTGGAAATTTCTATCGATCGCTATTTACTATTTTGCGCGATAGATATCGATCAGCGATCGATAAGTACATAATAAGACTAGGGGTGTAAAACTGTTTTAGAGAGAGGATTTAGTGATTTTCACTTTAATAGTTATCGATCAAGATATCGATCAATATCAAGCAATATCGATCAAGTATCGATTGATTGCTATTTGCAGTCTTTTGCAAGTTCGCCCCAGTCTGCATTTTTTCCTATGACAACTTTTAGGGATTTCTTTTCTAAAAATTGTGTTTCTGTTGAATATGATGATGGATTCATACGCTGATCGCTCCACTCATCAGTTTAGGAAGTAGAAGATCACGGGCTTGTTGTAGTTGTCGGTTTTGCAAACTAAGATTTTTTATTTGTCTAAATACTGGTTTTGAGTAATCCACAAATTGAGCCATTAACATTTCTGTTGGCAATACCATAGGATAAGTTTTTATAATTTCTTGACTGATGTTATTTTGTGCAGATCCTTGTGACAAGTTCATCAATCCTTGTTTGTTTTCACGAAAGAAAAGGAAGGCATGGATGTAGTGTGCATTTGGATGATTTGGAATAATACCGCAACAAGCCTGATTAGTTGCCGCGGGTACAGCAAGAATAGCTGTTTGCCCAATGGTTGCTCCATACATAGCCACTAAAACTGTCTCTTCTGGAAAGATTTTTGCGGATGAGCATTTAACAGCTTCTTCGGTTATTTTCTCATCTGAACTAAAAATAAACCCTTCATTTAATTCTTGAGTTTTGACCCAGTTGATTTCGCCTGTAAAAAATTCGGGTCGCTTGCGGCTAGGTGTTCCACCTGAAGAAGTTTTATAAAAATCTGCTACTGTTCCTGTTTGCCATCCTTCAGGGATACCCTCTACAATTTTGCTGTGTTCGTGACTGGGGAAGCGGAGATGGACAAACCATTCTTTATAGAGCAGATGTAGCGATCGCTCAAGCAACTGAATACGCCGCCGATTATTTTCGATAAGATCATCATAAGCAGAGATAATATCAGCAATACGATTTTGAATCTCGATAGGAGGCAAGTGTATTTTGAGTTGTTTTAAGTCATTTCCTCTTATTCCTGCTTGAACACCTTGAGTAACAATAGAACGTATTGGACATTTAGGCGATTTGAAATAATAGTGATAAAAATATGGATTTGCTAATTCCCGTTTTAGTCGAACTCTAATTAGATGAGACTCAAATGTGGTTGGTTCGTCTACCTCTTTAACAATTGAGCATTTACCCGCACCTGAAAGTACCAAAGATTGACGGGCAAAAAGTAGATCACCTTCTTCTATAAGCATAGTTGCTAGTTCTTTATCATTCATCTCAACTCTTTCCATCTCTATCGAGCCAATGCGATCGTGACCAAAGAGTTCGCCCATGTTAATAAATTTGTATCCTTTACCTCGAATACCTGATGGTCTATTAAGCCCATTTCTTGAAGGTATTGAATAAAGGCTCTCAAATTCTACGGTTGTCCAATTCATATTTCTACTTACTTTCAATCCTAATTTTCTCTAACTTTACTCACTTCACCCCATCAGGAAAAGCAGCATCAAAAACCTGCTCAACAGAAAACGGGCAAACATCGGGCAGATCCACCTCTAAAAGTTGAGTTTCCCTAAAAAACAATTCCAAACCTAACTCATAACCAACAGAAACAGCCTCTAATAGATAAGACTTCAAGCTAGGATTTCGGTTAATGTGTCGTTGGATTTGTTGACGTTGCACCCGAATCGTTACTTGCCAACTCTTACCACGCATACTCGGCTGGTAAACCCACTTCAACAAATGCCCAATCAAAACCCCAAGCCGATTTTCTAACTCCTGCCTTTCCTGTTTACCCAAAGACTCAATCTCCTCCACCAAATTCTCAATATCTAAACCCTGCAAATTGCAAGACTGCAACAGCCTAGACTGCTCCAAAGTCCAAGCATAAAAATCTGTATCATAAAGTTTTGTCGTTATAACTTTAGCCATACTCGCAACCACTCACTAAACGCCTTCAGGAAAAGTCAGATCAAAAATTTGCTCAACAGAAAAAGGACATTCCATAGGTAGATCCTCATAGTCTAGCGGAGTCTCACGCACAACCAGCGCCAAACCCGACTCATGCGCCGAAGCGATCGCCTCTGGCAAATACGACTTCAAACTAGGATTTTCTTTTAACAGTTTTAAGACCTCCTTACGTTGCTCTCGAATTGTTGCCCGCCAACTCTTAGTACGCTTTTCTGGTTGATAAGCCCACTTCAATAAATGTCCAATCAAAACACCCAGCCGATTTTCTAACTCGCGCCTTTCCTGCTTACCCAAAGACTCAATCTCCTCTACCAAATTTTCAATATCTAAACCTTTCAAATCGCCAGACTGCAACAACCGAGACTGCTCCAAAGTCCAAGCATAAAAATCTAAATCATAAAGTTTTGTCGTCATCAGTTTCTCTATTTGCTAATTGTTTATAGAACAATTCAAAAAAATTAATGCCAATCGACAATAGACAGACCATTAACCCTACTAAATTCGCGAGTATTGTGCGTAACCAGAACAGAATTTGTCGCTAGAGCAGCACCAGCAATCAGCACATCAAAAGGACCAATAGGCTGACCTTGTTTTTCGAGTTGAGCGCGAATACCTGCGGCGGCTTCAGCCATATTTTGCTCAAAAGGTATCACTTGCACCTGAGCAAGAAATTCTTCGAGTTGCTGCAACCTCTTCACAGAGGCACTAGATTTTTTAATCCCGAAGTAAAGCTCAAATACAACAATGGTCGGAACAAGAATCTCGTCAGACGGAGTATTACCCAAATTCTGGGATACCTGCCCCATTCCCTTGAAATAGTAAATTATCGTGTTTGTATCAAGCAAAAACATTAGATAGGTTCCCGTGGCACATCTTGCCCTAAATTAGCTCTTATCTCACCTAGATCAGGAAAATCAGACCAAGCACCAGACAAGCTTTCGACAGTTTCTTGCCACTTTGTCAAATTATTACTAGCCCATCTTTTTTTAAAAAATGAACTAATCAAAGCCCCTAAAGCTTGCCTATCCTCATCATTAGCTTGCTCAAAAGCCACCTGAATCTCTGGCTCAACTGCGATCGAAATAGTTTTCATAATGTCACCTCCAGCATTATTTACAATTCTAAACCGTTGAAAATTTTGACAAATAATCTTGTACTAAGCCTATCTCAAAGCTGCCAAACGCTCGCGCACTTCAGGCGATCGAAAACCAAAAATAATATCTTTAGGACTTACCCCAAGATTCTCCAAATCCTGATCCACCATTACCTCCGTACTATTTTGTTGAATCCATACCTTGCCATCGATTAAATCCAGATGAATCGCACAGCCATAAAATCGATAATCATTACGCCATCCAGAATGCAATACCAAATAGCGATCGCGCTCCTTATCAAAGATTAACCTTGCATCAGGATCGTCCTTACTAAAATCTTTTAGAAACTGACAAATAATTTGGCGATACTCACTTACTCGATCCATTGCGTAATAACCTCTTTTTGAATGTCGTAGATAATTAGCTTTACTTGGTATCTAGCAATCACAATTTTAGCAGGTTCAAATCTGAGAAAGTCTTTCTGGACATCACTCGGAACAGCTAAATAAAGTTCTCGATCTAACTCATTGGCAACCTCTAAAGCAATACGGTAATTCAGAAATTGCCCTAAAGCTGTATGAAACTCTGAAATTGCGGAACCACCAGCAAAACTCTTGATCTCGACAGCAATTTTGCGCCCTTCTCGCTCAGCCGCGATCGCCATTTCCGCAGCCAAATCTATATACACATCAGCAATACCATA
>JBILGV010000126.1:0-12247 GCA_044350865.1 Pseudanabaena sp.
TAAGTCACTGTGATCGGTGATTTCAACATTGGTTGCGCCGATTTTTTCTTGTAAAGTAATTTTTATTGCGGTGATATTGTCCATAGTTTTTTGGTTACAACCTAATATTAAAGTTTAAAAGTGCCGCGAAGCGGCACTTTTAAACTCTTCTGCACTAGCGCAAAGCGCTTTAATCTGATTTACTTTGCTTCAATTAATCCACCACCGAGCAGCAAGTCACCACGATAAAACACGGCTGCTTGTCCTGGGGTAATACTAAATTCTGGCTCGTCAAAAACGATCCGCGCCCGATCGCCTTCTAGGGGGATCACGGTGGCGGCGGCAGGAGTAGTCCGATAACGAATTTGCACTTCGGCTTGAAAAGGTAAATCAGTCGGAGCCATCGACACCCAATTTAGTTGATTAATTGTGCATTCTGTTTCATGGGCTTCTGAGCGATCGCCTACAACTACCTGATTTTTAACAGGATCGAGAGCGATTACATAGAGAGGATTAGCTGCCGCTACGCCCAAACCTTTACGCTGTCCGATCGTATAGTGATATGTGCCATCATGTTCGCCCAAAACATTACCTTGAGTATCAACAATTTTGCCTTGGATCGGCGTGAGATATTTATCCAAAAAGGCTTTCATGGAGCCATTGGCTTCGACCAGACATAAATCCATACTTTCAGGCTTTTCGGCTGTCTCCAAGCCAAATTCAGCCGCAATTTTACGGGTTTCCACTTTTGTTATGTCCCCCAATGGAAAAACACAGCAACTTAATTCTTCTTGCCCCACTTCATACAGAAAGTAGGATTGATCCTTAGTACCATCAACGGCGCGGCGCAATTCGTAGCGTCCTGATTCAGCATTAAAATTTAGCTTTGCGTAATGTCCTGTAGCAATCTTGTTGATCCCTAGTTTTTCACGCGCATAGTTCATCATCGGTGCAAACTTGACGGCTTTGTTGCAGCGTGAGCAGGGCAGTGGTGTAGAGCCAGCCGCATAGCCTGTAACTAGATAGTCAATGATGCTTTTTTCAAAGGTATCGCGACTATCGACTATTTCATGGGGAATGCCTAATTCTTCGCATAGACGCGCTGCATCTACCATGCCTTCTGAGCAGCATTGTCCCTTGCCACGCATTAACCACAGCGTTAAACCCGTAACATCGTATCCTGCGCGATGCAATAGGGCGGCGGCGACGGAGCTATCAACTCCACCTGATAATCCGACAACGATTTTTTCAGATGTCCTTGTGGTTATTTTTTCGGTGTTTGGCAAGATATCAGGCAATGTGTTGGTAGGCATTTTTTTTGCGATCGAATCACTCGATCTAAATTGTAGCTTTTCTTTAATAAATTAGATATTTGCAAAGGATTTGAGAATTTGAAGAACGGGGTAAAGCTCATTTTGCGATCGCTTAAACAAGGAAAAATCATCATTGACAAGTACCATAATCTAGATTAGTTGCTACTCAAACCTATGCGAGATCTGCTGACAAACATCACTGAAGATATCTCAAAAGATACTATTTCCAATCTCTGCCATAACCTCGAAGGCTGTGTGCTGGTTGTTGATGACAATCCCACAAACTTAAGCGTACTGGTAAACCTGCTGCGAGATGTCGGACTGCGTGTCTTAGTCGCTACTGATGGTGAAAGTGCGATCGAGCAGATTGAATATGTCAAGCCAGACCTGATCTTGTTAGATGTGATGATGCCTGGAATTGACGGTTTTGAGACTTGTCAGCGACTCAAAACAAATAGCGAAACCAGTAAAATCCCCATTATTTTTATGACTGCACTTTCCGAAACAGTCGATAAAGTACGCGGTTTATCATTGGGGGCGGTGGATTATGTGACTAAACCCTTTGAGCATGAGGAGGTTTTAATCAGAATTCGTACCCATTTAACGATCGCCAAGCAGCGTCAACAAATCGAATCCCAAAATTTGGATTTACAATCCGAAATTAGCGATCGCAAACGTGCCGAAGAAGCCTTAACGATCTTTCTCCATGCAGTCTCCCACGATCTTCGTAATCCAGTCACAGGACTACTGATGGTTTTGAATAATTTGGCACAAACAGCAGAAGATACAGGGAATATCTTGCTGCCGCGTATTACTCTTGACCGAATGCGACAGAGTGGCGATCGCCAGTTAGCACTAATCAATTCATTATTAGAATCCCATGTTAATGATGTTCACGGGCTAGTCATTCATCCCCAACCTGTGGCAATTAGGGAAGTCATCCAAGCCGCGATCGATGATTTACATGCTCTTTTAGAGAAAGAAGAAACGGAAGTTAATTTACAAATATCTGAGGATATACCGCTTGCTGACATTGACGCTGCTAGTATTTGTCGAGTTTTTCAAAATCTGATTGCGAATGCGATTAAACATAATCCGCCCAATTTACAACTAACTATCTCCGTCGAAATCAACCATGAAAATACGCTACCAAATATACTGCTGCCAAATATGCTAATCTGCGCTGTTGTTGATGATGGCGTTGGTATATCTCCTGAGCAAAGTGAACATTTATTTGACCTTTACGCCCAAGGGAAAACTCAGACTAATCTAAATCGCCGATCGCTTAGTCTTGGCTTAGGACTCTATATATGTCGGCAAATTGTGCAGGCTCATGGTGGGGCGATCGGTGTAACAGGAGAACTAAATGTTGGTTCTCGCTTTTGGTTTACCTTGCCAACTACAGCGATTTTCAAAAGTTAAAAAATGTAGAGGCAATTCATGAATTGCCTCTACATTTTTTAACCGTCATATTTTAACCGTCATACAGGTAGACATATTGGAGATTCAGATGTCTAGCCATCTCCTCAAATACTGATTCTTCCGTAAATGGCTTAGTCACAAACCCATCAAATCCATAGATTGATAAATCTTCTTGGCTATTAACTAGGCTAGCCGTGAGCGCAATAATCCTAACCCGCTCAGATTCTGTAATATTATTCTTCGATTCGATCGCTCTAATTGCCGATGCAGCTTCATTACCATTCAGTATGGGCATTCTTGCATCCATCCAGATTAAATGGGGCGACCAAGATTGCCAAACTGCGATCGCGTCTTGTCCATTATTTACTTCCTTAACTTCAAAACCAAGCGGAGTTAATATTCTGGTCAATAATTGACGATTCAGGCGCGTATCTTCAGCAATGAGAATTCGGTAATTTATTTGTTTTGATTGAATACCAACTACCCGATTTGGCGATCGCATTGGTTCTAGATGAGAAGATGCTAATAGCTTAAGGGGAATGTAGAAGCTAAATGTAGAACCCACACCAACTGTACTTGTAACCGCCATATGCCCGCCCATAAGCTGCACATAGTTGTAACTAATTGATAATCCTAAGCCCGTACCTTCTTGCGATCGCCGCCCCGAATCGGTCTGTACAAAAGGCTGAAATAAAGTTGCCATTTCCGAATTAGTAATACCCACTCCTGTATCTTCCACTTCAAAACAAAGGTAGCGATCGCCTTGATTAGCCTGTTGAGCTTGATTAGCCTGTTGAGCTTGATTAGCCTGTTGAGAAAGTTGAGAAGACTGGTGAGCGATCTCATTGTCCACTGCATTCAGATCGTTTTGGACAAATACACGAACATAAATATGTCCTATTTCTGTAAACTTAATTGCATTACCAATGAGATTGATTAGAATTTGTCGTAGTTTCCCTTCATCGGTATAAATTAATCTTGGCGTATGGGGATGAATAATCACATCAAAGTCCAACTGTTTTTCCTGAGCTTTAAGGAGCAACATATCCCTTGCCGTATCCACAATGTCATTGAGATCGCATTCCTGCTCCCTTAGCATTATTGCTCCAGCTTCAAGTTTGGACATTTCCAAAATATCATTGATCATCGTCAGCAGATGATTTCCACTATTACAGATTGTCTGTAAATCACTCTGATTCTGCTCATTTAGCTCTTGATCGTAGAGCATTAGCTGTGCAAAGCCGAGAATTGCATTCAATGGAGTTCGCAATTCATGACTCATATTCGCTAAAAACGTTGCTTTAGAACGGCTAGCTGATTCGGCGGCTTCCTTCGCTAGTTTAAGAGCATGAGTCCGCTCCTCTACCCGTTGCTCTAAGAGATTAGCTTGTTCTCTCAACTTAGTTTCTGATTCACGCAGCGCAATTTCTGTGTTTTTGAGAAGGGTAATATCATAGAAGGTACTCAATAAAACTTGCTCACCTTTCAGCCAAAGCAGATGCAAAGAGGCAAGTACCCATAGAGGCTCTTTGTCGGCTCTGCGTAACCGAATTTCATAGTCACGCACTCTTTGATTTTCTAAAAAATACTGGTGTAAGTCATTCCATTCTGATTCGAGAAAATACAAATCTGGAATCAATTTATTAATCAATTCTTGAGATTCTCGCTGGAGCATTGTACCTGCACTGGTATTAGCATAGGCGATCGCCCCACTGTCAAGGTGACTGACCAACATCGCCATACTAGTTGATTCGGCAAGGGTGCGGAACTGCTCCTCGCTCTGGCGCATAGTTTCCACAGCACGATTGTACTGCTCATATTCGATCGCATCACCATGCTCTGTCGCCGTAGATAGCATGATTTCTAAATCGCTCTTATCCCGATAGACAATTTCTAGGATCGATTGCAACGTAGCCTGCGCCATCTTGCGCTCGATAATTTCACTTTTTAATCTTTTATTAACATCTAATAATTCTGACTCAACCAGATCGCCATGTTCAACCGCAGTTAACAAGGAGTTCTCTAGATCGCTATTATCCCCTTGCAGTCGGCTTACCTCCTTTTTTAACTCTTTAACTTGTTGCTGAAGAGCTTGCAAATCCTTTAGAGATCCCGCTTCAGAAGTTTTAGGATTATTCATAGCGCCGAATTTGTTGTAACTCTGCAAGTGTTCATGAAAATTGCAAATACGATCGTTAAATTTACATATACCAATTATATTTTAATACTTAATTTATTTTCTAAGCACCTCGGCTGAATAAAACCAAGACCCAAAATAATCTAAGTCGCCTACGAATCGGCTTACTTGGTTTTTATATTTAAAGGTCACAAAATCATGATAGTAAAAATAACTTTGACGGACATTCATAGATGTGGTATGGTGCGCTACGCTACCAATCCCAATTGCTCAAGTAGTTAGTTATTTGATTTCTATGAGTTATCAATCCCAGACATACGCGATCGCTAGTCGCCAAGAAGATTTAGAGAGATATCTGCTAGATTCATCTCTCGTTGACCGTGAACAATTAGCAGTTGCCAAGCGTTGGCAAGAAAGGCAAGAGGGACCTTTGCTAATGGTTTTATTGCAGCTTAGTTTCATTGATCTCCAGCAATTTAGTGGATTACTGGATTGGTCTGGCTCAAGTCGATCTGCCTACTAAATATCGTGCTAATCTCATGTCAATCAATTTTAGCCCCCACTTACAGGCGGGATCAACGCTACTTCATCGCCATTAGCCAGAACTGTATGTGGTTGCACAAAGTTGAGATTAACGGCATATCTTGTAAGCGATCGCCATCGTTCGAGGTTGGGATGCTGACTGACGAGGCGATCAAATATTTGTGACACGGGCGCACCCGCTTCAAGGGTAATTTGCATTTCATCAGTGGCAAATACTTCTTGGAAAATTGCAAACATCTTTACCTTGACACAAATATTTTCAGAAATGCTTGCTTGATCCATTATTTTTATTGTTTTTCAGCGAATAATCTACAAAATCTGGTCTTGAAGACAGGGCTTTAAGACTTTGTGTAATCAAGAACAACATTAAGCTGTTCTATTGAAAATATCCCATTTGGGGTTTCTTTGTTATTGTCGAGGGGCTTAAAATACTTTTAAAACCATCAAAATAAACCTCATGGGCAAAAACAAAGAAAAACCAACTGATAAAGAATTATCTGGCTCAATTAACATTGGTATTTCTGAAGATGATCGTACTGCGATCGCCGATGGACTATCACGGTTACTCGCTGATACCTACACCCTTTACCTCAAAACCCACAACTTCCACTGGAATGTGACGGGACCAATGTTTAATACCTTGCATCTCATGTTTGAAGGGCAGTATACCGAACTCTCCTTAGCGGTTGACCTCATTGCTGAGCGCATTCGTTCCCTCGGAGTGCCAGCACCCGCTACCTATAGCGCCTATGCCAAGTTGACTTCGATTCCTGAGACTGAAGGCGTTCCCAAAGCAACGGAAATGATCAAACTCCTTGTGGAAGGTCAGGAGGCAGTCATTCGCACTGCACGGTCTATTTTCCCCATCGCTGATGAAGCAAATGATGAACCCACCGCCGATCTGTTAACCCAACGGATGCAAGTCCACGAAAAAACTGCTTGGATGCTAAGAAGTTTACTTGAAGAATAACTCTAGGTTAAGTCGCAAGTTGCGATCTAGTTGCGATATACAATGAGCGGCTTAATCTGCGCTAGGATAACCTTCTAGCCAGCAAGTATTTCCATCGAAGTTGAACAATCCGATTTTCTTAATATTTTTCTCGACATTTCTTTTGTTGTTGCAAGTCCCCGCGACACTTGTCCTACTCAAAAGACTCAGCACCGCCCGCGATCGCACTGCGCCTTTATTACCTTTAGACAGTTCAGAAGAAGAATTAGCAAAACAACATCCCAAGGTTTCGATTGTGATCCCCACCCTCAACGAGATCGATCGCTTACCAACTTGTCTTGAAGGATTACGCGATCAAGCCGCTAAAGAAATTATTGTCGTGGACAGTCGATCGCAGGATGGCACACCTGAATATGTACAGAAATTGCAACAGGATTTTCCGATACCTTTAAAACTCATTACTGATCCTCCTCTACCACAGGAATGGGTTGGTCGCCCTTGGGCATTGCATAATGGTTTTCTGAATAGCGATCCCACCAGTGAATGGGTACTGGGTATCGATGCCGATACACTTCCTCAGAAGGGATTAGTGGCAAGTTTTGTCCAAAAAGCAACAACCGATAACTTCGATATCGTATCGCTGTCCCCAAAATTTATTCTCAAAACTGCTGGCGAACAATGGCTACAACCTGCGCTGCTAATCACACTAATTTTTCGGTTCGGCGCAACAGGCGATCGCAATCAATTCACGGAAGATCGCGTGATGGCAAATGGGCAATGCTTCCTATCGAAACGAGCCAAACTAGTCGAACTCAATGGTTATGAACTTGCTAAGTCCTCATTTTGTGACGATGTGACTCTCGCCAGAGCCGCCGCCCAGCGCGGAGCCAAAGTCGGCTTTCTTGATGGCGCAGCATTAATGCAAGTGCGAATGTATACCTCAATGGCAGAAACATGGCGAGAATGGGGGCGATCGCTCGATCTCAAAGATGCCTCGACTCCCATTCAAACCTTTGCTGACTGCCTATTGCTCACTGCTGTTCAAGGGCTACCGATTCCTTTACTAATAGCATTTTTAATTTGGCAACCAGCGCCATCACTATTCATAAATATCTTATTTTGGCTGAATGCCTTTCTCGTATTCATTCGATGCTTACTAATATTTGGCATCCGAACCAGCTATACCGAAGTTGGCTTCTGGTTTTGGCTATCTCCCCTCGCCGACCCCTTCGCCGTAATCCGAATCTGGATCTCAGCATTTACAAAGCCGAAAAGCTGGCGTGGTCGGACTTATTGAACTGGCGATCGCAATAAATTGCAAAATAAATAATAAACATCATCCCTAAGACATACAAAAAAAGATGTAAATTTCCCAGAACCTAGTAGACATTTTTAAAATATCGATGTATATTATAGGAGTGTGAGGAGCGAACAAAGTAAAGAAACTAGGAACGAAACAGGGAAAGTAACCTAGTTTCTTTGCTCTGGTTACCGTTTAATAAGAAAAAGAGATCAGTCAATGGCTGATCTCTTTTTTTGTCATCAAATTTTCTTTATTAAAAATGACATCAATGACACAGAGAAAAAGATGGGGCTAGAGTGCCATCCTCTCAAAACTTTTATCATAAAAAAATCAACTAAGTCGTATAAGCACAAACGGGGGAATAACCAGACTAATAAACTCCTTTTCTTTGTTTGCATTCCAATCACTAATCTCCTCTGCGGTTGGATGACGTATCCAACTATCAGCAATCCACGACTGCACGACTTGCGTGTTGTCTTCTGTCAGTGCAACTCCCACATCGACAATATCCAGCATTGTCCCAACAACAATTACCCTAGCTCTAGCAGCATGAGGGGATAGCCAATCCCATATCGCCACATCCACCATTTTTACCAAGTCATCGCGTAAATTACTCACTAAAATTCCTCATCTTCATCAACTACAACCGATGCACTTACAGATGCACTTACAGATGCATTTATATTTGTATCAGCACTAACAAGCTCTAAATACTTTTCTTTGATCGCCTTAACATCTTGCCATGTTAGCCACTTAGGACTACCTTGCTCACGACTCTGATTACGCAATAGATAAGAGGGATGAAATATTGGCATCACTAAACGCCCTTCCCACTCTAACCATTGACCGCGAATTTTAGAAATACCACGCTTTTCACCCATAATCGATTTAAGCGATGTCGCTCCCGTCAGTAAAATGATTTTGGGATCGATCAACCTGATTTGCTCCAATAAATAGGGCTTACAGGTATTTATTTCGATCTCAGTAGGAACACGGTTATTAGGAGGGCGACATTTAACCGTGTTACATATATAGACATCCTTATCAGTGTCAAATCCCACTGACTCCAAAATTTTATCCAAAAGCTGCCCCGATTTACCAACAAAGGGTAATCCTGACAAATCTTCTTGTTCACCAGGCGCTTCGCCAATGATTAAGATTTTTGCCCTGCGATCGCCTCTTTCGACTACGACATTAGTCCGAGTTGGCGCAAGTGGACATTTGTGACAGTTACAAGCAGCTTCACGCAATGCGTCCAGACTCGCAAATTGTTCACCAACTGGTACAACATTGTTAACGGCGGGAGAATTTTTGGAAGAACGCCCAGTTTTTTTTGCTGGTGTAGCCATCTCGCCCTCTTCGGCTTGCGGAAGTTCTACCAAAGGAGTCTCCGATGGTATGAGGTCAAACAGGCTCATTTGTTCTTTGTCAGTCATGAATATTGGTCGGTTATTTAATTTGTGATCCCAAAACTGCTCAAAATTACTAGCTAATATTGCAATATTATTGAAATATATTTACATGATTCATGTTATATTATCAAACGCACGGCAGCTTGGCTCAGGTGGTTAGAGCGACGGTCTCATAATCCGTAGGTCCCGGGTTCAAATCCCGGAGCTGCTATTAAATTTTGTAAAACCTTGCACAGCACTCGGCGCTGATTTGCACAACAGATAGACCTATGAAAGTTTCGCTTCCATAGGTCTATCTGTATTTTTTTAAATTTAACCGCAATTGCTTGTATTCAGCCCCACAATTTCAGCTTGGATGAGCGCAATCAAGTAAATTAGTCGTTGCAAAAATAAAGTTTTGTTAAGCGATCCCCCAAAATTATTTACTTTACAAAGTAAAACTGTATGTCCAAATTTATTACAGTACAAAGGATTGAGCAAATTAGAGGGATTCTAAACAATTGTTACAAAGTGTCTAGAGCGATCCAAACGTAAATCTATAATTACGTCATCGTGGCTTAGCTTCTCTTGTTAAAGCAGTCCTTATCTCATTCATAGATTCAGCACTATGAGAGAACTAGCCTAAATCGTTTAATCTACTTTGTCTTAACAGTCTGAGAGAGGAAAATTTACATGACAATGACTCCTCAAAAGCCAGATACATCGGTAAAGGTTTCGGTTGATCGTGACGTAGTACCTACTTCTTTTGAGAAATGGGGACAGCCTGGTCACTTCGATCGCACCCTCAAGAAGGGCCCAAAAACCACAACTTGGATTTGGGATCTTCATGCCAATGTGCATGACTTTGACAGTTTCACCAACGAAGAAGATGCTGCTCGCAAGATCTTCTCGGCTCACTTTGGGCATCTAGGCATCATCTTTATCTGGCTTAGTGGTATGTATTACCACGGCGCAAAATTCTCCAACTACACTGGTTGGCTTGCCGATCCAGTCAACATCAAGCCCAGCGCCCAAGTGGTCTGGAATGTTGTCGGTCAAGACATCTTGAACGGCGATGTTGGCGGCGGTTTTCAAGGTATTCAAATCACTTCTGGTTTGTTCCACCTTTGGAGAGCATCTGGTATCACCACCGAGTATCAACTCCTCTGCACCGCAATTGGCGGTTTGGTGATGGCTGGTTTGATGTTCTTCGCTGGTTGGTTTCACTACCACAAGGCTGCTCCTAAACTTGAGTGGTTCAAGAATGCTGAATCGATGATGAACCACCACTTGGCTGGTTTGCTCGGTTTGGGTTCACTCTCTTGGGCTGGGCATCAGATCCACGTATCGATTCCTATCAACTATTACCTTGATAAGGGCGTACCTGCTGATCAGATTCCCCTACCTCATGAGTTTATTTTCCATCCCGAATTGATGGCTCAAATCTTCCCTAGTTTTTCTCAGGGATTAACACCTTTCTTCACTTTGAATTGGGGTGCTTATGCAGATTTCTTGACCTTCAAGGGTGGTTTGAATCCTCAAACTGGTTCTTTGTGGCTAACTGACCAAGCTCACCATCACCTTGCGATCGCGACACTTTTCATCATCGCTGGACATATGTACCGCACCAACTTTGGTATCGGTCACAGCATGAAGGAAATCCTTGAAGCTCACAAGGGACCTCTGACTGGCGAAGGTCACAAGGGTCTATACGAAATTTTGACTTCCTCTTGGCACGCACAACTAGCTGTTAACTTGGCAATGTTGGGTTCACTAAGCATCATCGTCGCTCAGCATATGTACGCGATGCCTGCTTATCCCTACATTGCTACCAGCTACGCTACTCAAGTTTCCCTATTTACACATCACATGTGGATTGGCGGCTTCTGTATCTGTGGTGCTGCTGCTCACGCTGGCATTTTCATGGTTCGTGACTACGATCCTGCGAAGAATGTAAACAACTTGCTTGATCGCATGTTGCGTCACCGCGATGCAATTATTTCTCACCTTAACTGGGTATGTATCTTCCTTGGCTTCCACAGCTTTGGTCTTTACATCCACAACGACACGATGCGTGCATTGGGTCGTCCTCAAGATATGTTCTCTGACACCGCAATTCAGTTGAAGCCTGTCTTCGCTAACTGGATTCAAGGTATTCATGCTGCTGCTGCTGGTACAACTGCTCCTTACGCAACTTCTAGTGTTAGCCCCATCTTCGGTGGCGAAACTTTGGTTGTTGGCGGCAAAGTTGCCGTAGCTCACATGGCTCTCGGTACAGCTGACTTCTTGGTACACCACATCCATGCGTTTACCATTCACGTTACTGTCTTGATCTTGCTGAAAGGCGTTCTTTACGCTCGCAGTTCTCGCTTGATTCCAGACAAGGCTGAACTCGGTTTCCGCTTCCCTTGCGACGGTCCTGGTCGTGGCGGCACATGTCAAGTTTCGGCATGGGATCACGTTTTCTTGGGTCTTTTCTGGATGTACAACTGTATCTCAGTTGTAATCTTCCACTTCTCTTGGAAAATGCAGTCTGATATTTTCGGTACTGTTGACGCAAGCGGCACAATCACCAACATGGCTGGCGGTAACTTTGCACAGAGTGCATTGACCATCAATGGTTGGTTGCGTGACTTCTTGTGGGCGCAAGCTTCTAACGTTATTCAATCCTACGGTTCGGCTTTGTCGGCTTACGGTTTGATCTTCTTGGGCGCTCACTTCATCTGGGCTTTCAGCCTCATGTTCCTATTCAGTGGTCGTGGCTACTGGCAAGAACTCATCGAGTCGATCGTATGGGCACATAACAAGCTCAACGTGGCTCCTGCTATCTCTCCTCGCGCTTTGAGCATCACTCAAGGTCGTGCTGTGGGTCTAGCTCACTACCTCTTAGGTGGAATTGCCACAACTTGGGCATTCTTCCTAGCCCGTTACGGTGCAATTGGGTAAACTGGCTTAATTTTAACGGAGAAATTGAAGTAAAAATGGCAACGAAATTTCCTAAGTTTAGCCAGGCTCTCGCACAAGATCCAACAACCCGTCGGATCTGGTATGCGATCGCCACAGCGAACGATTTTGAAAGTCATGATGGTGTTACTGAAGAAAGTCTTTACCAAAAGATTTTTGCTTCACACTTCGGACATTTGGCAATCATCTTCCTGTGGACATCTGGCAACCTGTTTCACGTAGCGTGGCAGGGTAACTTCGAGCAAT
>JBILGV010000043.1:0-35898 GCA_044350865.1 Pseudanabaena sp.
GCGCTAATCTCAAAAATTATCAGCCTGAATATCGCACCATCATTCCTGAAACACGCATTGGTTACGGACGCAAGCGCTCTTCATTACGAGACATTATTCTCTGTGTCGATCAAAGCGGCTCAATGGCAACCTCTGTCGTTTATGCAGGAATTTTTAGTGCCGTGTTAGCTACTCTACCTGCGGTCAAAACGAGTATGGTGGTGTTTGATACTGCCGTGGTTGATTTAACGGAATTACTGCAAGATCCAGTAGAGGTTCTTTTTGGTACACAACTGGGTGGAGGCACGGATATTAATCAAGCGATCGCCTATTGTCAAGGATTAATCCGTCAACCACAGGAAACCATTTTTGTATTGATTAGTGATCTCTATGAAGGTGGCAATAACCAAGAAATGCTCAAGCGGATTGCGGCGCTGGTGGCTTCAGGGGTGCAGTTCATTACCCTATTAGCTTTAAACGACGATGGTGCGCCGTCCTATGACCACAATAATACGGCAGCGATCGCTAGTTTTGGTGTGCCATCTTTTGCTTGTACTCCTGATCTATTTCCAGATTTGATGGCAGCCGCAATCAACCGTCAAGATATTAGTCAATGGGTCGCAACAAGAGAAAGAGATCGCTATAATTAAGGTATGAAACTCTCTACCTTACTCATTATTCTTGGCGCGATCGCTATCCCAGTCGCTATTGTTGCGGTAAATAAAGCTATGTCTGCTCCTCTACCAGTCGGTTTCCCTGCACCTACTCCTGACGGAAAAATTGAAATTAAGGAGTATCCCGCCTATCGTTCTGGCACATTCACTTATGAAGGCGATCTCAATGAGGCTACTAGCGCTTCTTTTAATCCACTATTTCAGCACATTAGCAGTAACAATATTTCGATGACGGCTCCTGTAGAAGCTCGTTATCCAACTTCGACAATTGATTGTCCAATTCAACAAGGAAAAGCAAAGGTTTCTTTCTTATACAACAATAATTCCATCATTCCTTCGCAAATATCTTCAGATATTCAAATAGAAGATCATCCACCAATGTTAGTGGTGAGTATTGGCTTGCAGGGAGCCTATGGCTATGATAAATATCCAGAGAACGTCGCTAAACTAAAGCAGTGGCTAGATAACCATTCTGATTATGAAATAGCAGGAGAACCAAGAGAATTTTTCTACGATTCACCCTTTACTCCTGCACCATTCAAACGCCGTGAAATCCAGATTCCTATTCGTAAGCGATAAGATTTTTTGGATCTTTGCAATTACTATTTTCTGATCTAAATTCTACTGAAAAATATCTTGAATTACTTACGGTTCGCGGGGTTTGATTATGGCAATCTTGTCAGGCTATCCTCCTTATCTTCTTTTGCCTCTTTATTTTGATTCCACAATAACATTCCCAATACACCGTCAAGTAAGCCGCCGCGATCGCTACCATTGACCGCCACATCTGGCACAACCCGCACATTGCGATCGCCAATAGTTTGCATCAGTTGCAAGGCTACATAGGAGTTACCACCAAGAGCATCGACCCCAGCGCGATAGGCATCGGCTTTGGCTTCACCCGTCACCCTGATTGCTTCTGCTTCTCCGCTCGCTTCCTTGACTTTGGCATTGGCTTGCAATTCCGCAATTCGCACGCCCTGTTCCGCCGTGACCACATCTCTTTGGATATCCGCAAGGGAAGTTTCACGCACGAGTTCTTGACGCTGAGTTTGAGAAATACGCTGGACTTCATAGGTTTTGCGCTGTTCTTCAGCAATTTTGCGATCGGTCAGAGTCTGCATCAGGGTTTCGGGTGGTTCGATTTGACCGAGGAGAGTATCCACAGCCTGCACATCATAGGCTTGCATCGCCGCCCGAATAAAGTCGGCAGCTTCGGCTTGGCGATCGCTACGGGCTATCAGAAAATCGAGTACCGTATAGGCTTGGGCAGAATTTCGGAAATAATTGCCAACCGTGGGACGTAATACATGATCAACGAGATTTTGCATCGAACCCACCCGTGAAATTACCCTTGGCGCATCCAATGCACCCACATGAATAATTTGAGCAACTTCCAAATTGAAGGCAAAACCATCAATAGAACGCACATTCAAAGCCCGCAGTTTCGAGTCATAACCATGTTCCTCAATGCGATCGCTGAAGTTCAAGACAATATTCGTGGTGGGAACCAGTTCCACTTTCATAATATGCGTATTTAAAGGATGCTTTCCAGGATAGAGTGGCTCAATCCATACACCTTTATCACCAACATTCACTAAATGCCCGTGGGTAAACAGAGCGCCACTGACATCATCTTGAGCGCCACCCACAAAGGAGATGACTACGCCGACATAACCAATGGGAATCTCGGTCATTTTCACCTGTTCGATCTGGGCAAACCAAGGATTAATATTCCATGATCCTGAGAGAATCACCTGCTCTTGCAAGCCGCGCCGACCGCCGCCATCGATAAATAACTGAGCATTTTGAAAATTATCATGTTCAGGAATAATCGCCCCTGCGATCGCTCCTGCTTCAATGGGAATGCCATCTAAGGCGGTGACAATGCCCACTTTTTCGGTGGCGACGGAATAGAGTTTTAAGTCCGCAGGTGACATCCCATTTTGAGCAGCAGTTGCGGAAGTAATAATCGTAAACAGAGCCGTGTTAATGCGGTAGGTTCCTGCGGTGAGGATGCCCAGTTGCCGCCCCTTTTCACCACCTGCTAAGAGAAATTCTCTGGAATTCTGGAAGTTATCACAGGAGACGGTTTTACCGAGAATGCGATCGGGAGGAATTGATTTGCCATCATTAGCAATAATCAAACCGATTTCACCTTGAGGAATGACAATCACTGACTCTTTGCGAATGCTGTATTGCCAAGGATAAAAGCTGAAATGCCAGCCAGGGGCGAGGGTATCGGCTTGGTAGCCAGCTTCGCCATTGAGGGCAACCAATTGCCCAGGGGGTAAATCACCGCGCAATGAAAATTTCTTAACGACAATCCCGACTTCCCGTTCCCCCACCACAATCAATCCTAAAATCCAACCCAATTGCGGCAAAAAGATAAATATCACCACCACGCCGCCGATCGCCCATACCCATAGAGGGAAGTTAAAATCCCCTGCTTGCATCATTTGTAGATTTGGCTGTAGATTTGTTTGGACATTTGCCGATTGCTCTTGAGTAATTTCTTTTTGGACGATTTTTTGAGAAACTGGCTGTGAAATTTGCTGTGAAATTTTTTGGAAAATTGGCTGCGCGATCGCCAACTGCTCACCAACACCGTTAATCATGGCGATCGCCACACCTGCAACCAGCGATCGTTGCCAAATACCCTGAATATTAATTAACTTTTTCATGGGTGAACCCTGACTTTCAGAACTGCTGCTAATCTAGCGTAGTTATTAGCAGATTTAGGAAATCCATCAAAAAAATTAACCTTAAGGCGACTTTTCACGATGTCTTTACTTTATGGGATTCGAGTCGCGATATAATTAGGACTTACGCAAAACCACCTTGAAACCTTTATTTCACAGTAGGGGCAATTCATGAATTGCCCTACGTTAGGTCATTTTGCGTAAGTCCTAATTCTCTAGAAGATTGTTTAGGAATATAATTGTTTAGGAATAAATAGAAATAAAATGGTGTCAACTCGTTTCCATGTCTGTATCACCCTAGGGACTCGTCCAGAAGCAATTAAACTTGCGCCTGTAATCCATTTATTCAGAAATAATCCCCAGTTCCAAACCTCAGTGATTTTAACTGGACAACATCGCGAAATGGTTGCCCAAGTGATGCATCTATTTGAACTCAAAGCAGATTATGATTTGGGAATTATGCAACCGAAGCAAACCCTCACTCAGATTACTTGCAATAGTTTGATGGGATTAGAGAAGTTATATCAAGAAATTAAGCCAAATATAGTATTAGTCCAAGGCGATACGACCACAGCTTTTGCGGCGGCTCTGGCAGCTTTTTATCAACAAATTCCCGTCGGTCATGTTGAAGCAGGGTTGCGTACCGATAATCTCTTTAATCCATTTCCTGAAGAAGCCAACCGCCGTTTAGTTTCTCAAATTGCCCAACTCCATTTTGCGCCCACCCTTGCCTCTGTCGAAAATCTCAAGGTTTCAGGAGTAAAAGAGGGTATTCACCATACAGGAAACACCGTAATTGATGCGCTGTTATATGTTTCTGGGCGATCGCCTGAATGTCCGATCGCAGGTTTAGACTGGTCAGCGCAGCGCGTGATCCTTGCCACCGTGCATCGCCGCGAAAATTGGGGTGAACCATTGGCGCAAATTATGGAAGCGTGGTTGCAAATCTTGACCGATTTCCCCGATGTGGCGCTAGTCTTGCCGATGCATCTCAATCCTGTCGTGCGCGAACCATTAATCGCCAAGTTAGGAAATCATCCCCGCATTTTCTTAATCGAACCGCTAGACTATGAACAGTTGGTCGGTGCGATGCAGCGCTGTTATTTGATCATGAGTGATTCAGGCGGCTTGCAAGAAGAGGCTCCTAGTTTAGGAAAACCAGTGTTAGTATTGCGTTCTACGACTGAAAGACCTGAAGCGATCGCCGCAGGAACGAGTAAACTAGTGGGTACAGAAACAAAAGATATCGTGGCGGCGGCTACTAAATTATTAAGCGATCGCACGGCTTATGAAGAAATGGCAAATGTGGCAAATCCCTTTGGTGATGGTCAATCCAGTCAGCGTATCCTAGAGATCGTACAGTCATTTTTATAGCGGTTTTAATTTTGCCTATGGCAAGATTAAAACCTAAAACCTTTATCATGAATCAACTTTCTCGAAGGCAACTTCTGACTGGTTTAGGTGCAGCAGCAGGTGCAGTATTACTCAATAACTGTGCCTCGAAATCTTCGACAAACACACCGTTCCAGATTACACCTCGCGATGCAGTTTCCTATATCCCTGAGATTCAATCTGTTCGACTTGGGCTGATTCCATCTTTAGAATCTATCCCTTTGTTAGTGGCGAAAAACAAAAAATTCTTTGCTAAATATGGGATGACTGATGTGGAACTTGTAGATTTTAATTCTTGGCAAGAAATTTGCGATCGCACAGAAATTGGTACAGATCTAGGAACAAGTACTGAAGGTATTGATGGCGGACATTTTTATAGTCCCTTACCTGAATTACTGAATGAGGGAATCATCAATCACTATTCTCGCAAAACTGCGATGTATGTTCTGCTACGATTGCATACTCACGGCGGATATATCGTTGTTTCTAAACGTCTAAAGCCCTTGGGAATTCAACTAAAAAAAGCTAACTTTCTGCATTTTCAATCTGTTGCCAAGTTGATTGGGAATCCGATTAAATATGCGATCGCTGAATCTGGCAGCAATTACGATCTATGGCTACGCTATTGGCTCGTGGCGATGGATATTATGCCCAAACAAAAGCTCAATCCCAAAAACACTGATCCCAAAAATATTGACATTCTCTCAATTCCATTAGCAGACATCATCCCACAAGTTAAGCAAAATAGAGCCGATTTACTCTGTCTAGATAAATGGCATACATTCAAATTAAGTGCTGCAAATTTGGCTTATCCTGCGATCGCTATTGAAGAAATTTGGCACAA
The DNA here is from genome assembly GCA_044350865.1 of Pseudanabaena sp. Lineage (GTDB taxonomy): Bacteria > Cyanobacteriota > Cyanobacteriia > Pseudanabaenales > Pseudanabaenaceae > Pseudanabaena. The sequence continues at coordinate 5,592 of JBILGV010000043.1, forward strand.
TTACCCAGGGGAGATATTTGCTCTGCGTGCGGATTGGGTGGATCGATATCCTGTTGCGACTCAAGCGTTGATTCAAGCAATATTGGAAGCCCAGATCTGGTGCGATCATCCCGATAATGCGAGGGAATTAGATAATCTAATCGCCGTGAACTTCACTGATATTAGCAATTTCACCACTCAACCTGTAAAAATGTTTTCTCAACTGTTTAAAAATAGCCCTCACCAAAGAATGGGAATAGCCAAAATAGATAAACCTAGAATTAGTCCCATAGTTAGCTCTCCCATCAAATATTGGTCAAATGATGGCGTATCCGTTTCCTATCCCTATAAAAGCCATGATCTTTGGTTTTTGACGGAATATCAGCGATGGGGATTATTACCCGATAAATTTGAGATTAGAGAAACCATCGATGCCGTAAATCGCGAGGATCTCTGGAAAAATGCAGCCAAGGCGATCGGTGTTGCCGATACCAATCTCCCCATGTCAACTTCACGCGGTCTAGAAACCTTTTTTGATGGCTCTATTTTTGATCCTAAGAGTCCAGAGAAATATTTGTCAAACCTTATGTTGTAAAAATCCAACTAGACTCTGCAAAAAGGAATTACTAATTTCTGTCCGCTCGGATTTACTTATCACTTGCACATTTGCATCCGCAGCGATCGCCTTTTCCTCATCAGCGATCCCCGCATCAATATCAGGCACTTCTTCCACCAACCCCACCACGATTAATCGAAAAGCAATTTGGCGCACTTTTTCAATGGGAATCTGAAATCTCTCAGACATTTTTTTAAGATTGAGCGAACCATCAGCCAATGACCATATTTGGCTTTCATTAGCATCTAAACGTAAATTAGGTTGACCAGAAATGAGACTGAACAAAGTAGAATTAGACTCAGGAAGCTTACTCTGTAAGATTTTCCAATCCTTAAGGCTCCGCAGTCCCATCAATGTCGTTTCGGTCGCTGGTAAACTTAACCCTGTCATTTCCGCTTTGGGTAACTCAGTTTTTGCATCAAAACGGAACTGCCCTGACTCCACTTGAAAGAGCGAACAAACTTGACGTAATACTTGTATGCTAAATAACAATTTAAGTTGATCTGGTTGCAATATTCCCATTGATTTCAGATTCAACCCTAAAGGAACATTAGCCTGAACTAATCGGTCTACTTCAGGACGAATCTGTTCGTTAATCCAGCCTCTCTGCTCAATTAATCGTGCTAATCCTCGATTGTCCAAGCGATCGCCTGCTGCCACAACCCGCCCATTATGGAGCCAAATATGTCGCAAAAATGGTTTACCAGTTTGCAAATCTTGTGGATCTCTAATTGTCAATATTCCCGTTTTTTGACCCTGATCCAGAAACTGAAATAGTTCTGGGAGAGAAAATTCGGATAAAGAGCCTGTAATTGCCATAACGATGAACCAAGGAGTAAAAGCTCAAATATATACAATGAGAATAACTGCAATTTTTAATAATATCAACCAAACAATCAACCCAACAATCAACCCAGAAGATTAAGCAGAAGATGAGTTTTGAATGTAATACTGTACCAGCGCCATGATCGATTGAACGACTGTATCCCGCTCATCAGCATTCAACACAATTACAGGTGGTTGAGCCTGTTCATCCACAAAGCCTAACGCCAGTTTAATATTTTCGCTTGACCAAGCTCCCTCGCAATCCATATGCGTGATGCCAATGATATAAGGGATTTGCACGCGGCGATTCATAAAACTAAGAATGCGCCTTGCATAGCGAAATTCATGGGGGCGATGTGCTGCCACTAATAGAATAAACGCATGGGCTTTGCGAATCAAAATATCCCACATAAAGTCAAAGCGCTGCTGCCCTGGGGTTCCATAAAGATGCAGAGCCATATTTGGACCAAAGGTGAGGCGACCAAAATCCATAGCCACAGTGGTTCTATGTTTTATTTCGGCGGTTTCATCCGTGGCTCGGCGATCGGTATCGACAACATCAATTTCACTTACAGTCCGAATAAAGGTTGATTTCCCCGCACCAACTGTACCCGCCACAACCAAACGCATTATTTCCATGAATATTTTTTATCCCTACCCTTTATCTTCAAGATAGGCGGCGCAATGTGCCGCTTATCTCGAACTTCCAAAAATCAATAAACAGTTAAGCGAGAGCTGCTTTCAGATCGCCTGTCACGCGCTTGATCTCCAGCATGAGTAGCCCCTGTTTAGCCGCCTTACTAGCCAGAACCAGTAACACTGCTTCTTCCCCACAACTTGTCAAGATCCCGTAACCTTTGTCGCCTTCAACATATAGGCGATCAATTATACCTCTGGCTAGCTCACTACCAATGCGCTCACCAAGAGAAAGCATCGCCGCCGACATTGCCGCAACCCTTTCTTCATCCATACCGCTAGGCAAACTAGAAGCTAGAGCTAGACCATCGGGTGATACTAGCGCGGCTCCTTGCACATCGCTGGTACTGGTGACAAGATTTTGTAAGATTCCTTCCAATTTGGCAACATTAATACCCATTTTCTTTCTCCTTAATTTATTTTGATTTATTGTGTGAATTATTCTTGCGAATTATTCTGTGGATTGCTTTTAGATATAAACCGCGTGGAATAGTGGTCTAACCAATTATTTCAAATTCAATGACATCGTAGGAACCGCCACGTAAAACAGATTCAGTTTGCTTGCCCCGTAGACGTTCGCCCATTACTGATTCCATTACGCCTTGGATCGCGCCCAGTGTAAAGGTCAGCTTGCGTTCTGATCCTTGTGGTTCACCTGCCGAACAAATTGTCTCGCGGCAATAGACTTTGACTAATTCATTGGTTTGCTCAATCTTTTCTACAATGCAAAGTCTTGTCCCATCTTTGCCCAGCGCTTTCTGGAGAAGGGGGACAAGTTCTGCATGGGAACTGCCTTTTCCTTTAAGTTCAAGCTGTTCAGCCAATTGTTTACCACGCATACGACCTGCGGAGATCAGGGTGATCATCGCCGCCTTTTCACCTAGGGCTTCTTCCGCTCCAGTAACGATCGCTTTGAAGCAAACAACACTACTAAATTCACCGAGTTCGGCACGATTTGTAATCATATATGTTTTCTGATTATTCGTAATACTACTTGGTAATCACTTGTGAGGATTATTTCATGCCCGCCGCGCCAGTGGAAATCATGCGTTTAAATAGACCTTCAGTCCATCCAGTTTCGCGCATCACGGCTTGTGAGGAAACTTCGACATAAGCTTGCTCAATGAAAGCAAGGTCAATCATACAAATACGTCCCAAAGAATCGCGTAAGTCTTCAGAAAGCCCTGCGGCTTTGAGTTGCTTGCCAACTTCATTGACCACAGTTGCCATCGCGGGAACAACGTGCTGAGGACCGATCCCAATCTGCACATGGACTAATCCAATCCGCCAACGGCGCTCGGCATAAGCTTTGCCCCAGTCATCCATGCCCGTAAACATTTCACCAAACCATTGGACAAAAGTCTCGTTTAAACGATGCATCCTGCCTTCCTTGGCATTGATGATGGCATTCATTTCGGGGTCGCGAGCGAGATAGGCATAAAAAACTTCTGCCATTTGTAAAGCGATCGAACTTCCCCATGCTGCATTGGCTGTGAGTAAAGCCTTGTCATCGGCGGAAAAAGATATGCGGGTTTCCATCGTTTTCATGAAAACTTGCGAGTCGAGAGCCATAGATACTCCTAAATATATTTTTTTGAGACGTGAATAACTACTTAAAGTCTTGATTGCTGCGCTTTAAAGTCTTGATTGCTGCGCTATCATATCTCCTAACGTAGAAATTACGATCCCCCAGAATCAATTATAGCAACACCAAGAATTTAAACTTTCAACTGTTTTTGTAATTCCATGAAGATGTCGCAGGCTATATCTTGAAATCACTCTTGAAATACAATATTAATCATATATCCATCAAGTCTTAATGAAAAAAGAAAAATTAATTCTTAAAGAAAATATTTAATAAAGAATATTTAGTAATAGATTTTTTCACCAGTATTTTTAATAAGTATTTCTACTGGAGCACATAAAAAATTTGAGGGCAAGTAGATAAGCTCAATTAAACATAAAATCCCAAATATGTTAGAGTGCAATGCGCCTGTGCTGAAGCTTTTGTCTAGTTACTCATTAAATAAAACTAAAAATTAGTGAGATCATTTTTGCAAAAGATCGTACAATAGATATGAATTATACATAAACAATCTAATGGATAGTGGCAAACCTGTATCCGTGGGCTAATAGTAGCAATGAGTATCAAGCAAGAACAGACTATTCGAGAATTTGTTAAAAGATTTGAAATTTTACTGTCAGGATTTCCAGAGAGCGCAGAGGGGCGGGAATGTGATGTTAGTGAAACATACTTTAATCTGGCGCTCACTAAAGCTGCACGTCGCTATGCAAAAAACTATTTAGAATCTCATGCTTTTACCCAAATGATCGGCGGTCAGCAATTACTGACTCTATCTTCCATCTATATTCCACAAAAATTTCAAGCTCATACATCAATTCGTCGCTTTGATTCGGTAGAGGAACTTGAGGAAGCTTTTTCTCACGATCTGCAAAGACGTAGCTCTAGTAAAGGAAGTAACTTGAACGGCTTAAATATCGCTAATGAAGAAGAATATCTGACCATTTTGGGGCTACCTGCTACAGGCAAAACGACTTTTCTCAAATATGTAGGATTACAGGCTCTGCATTATCCAGACAGTCTCTATAGGCATAATGTGATTCCGATTTTTTTACAGATGTGGAAATTTTGTCGAAATACGGACACATTGTTATCAGCGATCGCTGAAGAACTAGAAATGTGTGAGTTTACACATTCACAGGAACTAGCGAGATGGTTGTTAAATCAAGGAAAACTGCTAATTCTTATTGATGGACTGAATGAGGCAACATTATCTCAAAAACATCTGTCAAAGCAGTTAAAAGATTTCGTGAAATTGTATCCACAAAATCGTTATATTGTTTCTAGTCGCTTGGCAAACTATCAAAATAGTTTAGGACAGTTCTTGGAATTAGCAATTCAACCTTGGAGCGACTTGCATATTCAGGAATATATTCATAAGTGGTTTGCGATTACCTATGATGTTAATGGTAATTCCGAAGACACAAATCTCGCCCAGCCCAATCCGATATTACAACAAGATATGTCTTCAGAAAAAGCCCAATCTTGTTGGCAGATTTTACAGGCAAATAACAGCGCCAGAGAACTAGCTAAATTCCCTTTATGTTTGTCATTCTTGTGTTTTTTATGCGATCATCACTATAGCTTTCCACGAAACATTAGTGGTTTATATCAAAAAGCGATTCGGTTAATGTTAGAAGAACAGGTATTAAAACATCAATTATTAGAAAATGGAAGTGGGGCTGGGCTTAGTACCGATATATTAGATTTGATTCTCAACGAAATTGCCTATAAAGGATTTGAACTACAACAAACACTTTTACCATTTGATCAAATAAAAGATAATATACAGACAATTTTAACTAGTTGTACAGGTTCTTGTTATGTATTGGAGGTTGATTTTGTGTTACAAGTTCTACAACAAAGTGGGCTTTGTAAAATTATATCTTCAGGCACATTTTTTAGTTTTGGATTTAGTCATATTACTTTTCAAGAATATTTTGTAGCTTGTCAAATCTACAATCACAATCAGGTCAAAGCATTAGTTACAAATCATTTAAGCGATCGCCGATGGCAGCAGGTCTTTTTATTATTGGCTGGTTTAATGGTTGGCAATGTCGAAGAACTTTTGCTATGCATTGAGTCAGAGGCGATTAGTTATATTAATACAAGAAGATTGCGATATGTTTTGGAATGGGTGGATCAAATTTCACTGAAGTCTTCAGGAGAAATGGAAGCTGTAGCTAAACGTATTGCCTTACTTTTTTTGGCTCGTCCTCGTTTTTTAAGTGAGCTTGCACCTGAATTAATTTTAATCAGAATATTGTATCTTGTTCGTGAATTATATGAATATTTTGACTTGTCTCTTGGTTTTGAAAAAGTATTTGAAGCTGATTTGTCTATGAGCATTGCCCATGCACTTGATTTGGATAGTGCAACACAGCTTAATCTGGCGATTCAACTATGTAATAATCTCGAACAATCGTTAAGTAAGATGAATATTGACTCAAAATATATCAATTTTACAATTTTCAAGACAAGATTGAATTCGTTGCAATCCCAAATTCCTAGTTACGATCAACCCTTTGAAGTAAGAGAAGAATTCCGCCATAAAATAATAAAAATATGGGCGCAAACGCTACATCTTCCTGCGGAGTTAAATCAAATTTCACCGCAAGAAGTAGATTCTCTTAAAAACTATTTTTATGCCAATCTCTTAATGGTGCAATGTCAAAAAATGGCAGTTACTGTTTCTCCCAAGACTTGGAAAGAGATCGAATCGCGAATGCTATCCATTATTAATTGACAATACGCAGCTTATTAACTTTTAGGGTAAATTTGCCGCCGCTACTGCCGCCAAAAGAAGAAACTCGCACTGTGTAATTTCCTGATTGTGTTACTTTGAAAAAGATCATCGAGTTGGTTCCTTCAGCATTCGCATCATCATTCTCAACAATAACTTCACCTTTACTATCCAGTAAACTTAATACTGTATCGAAGCTTTCAGATTTGACCGCAATTTCTAAGCGTTCATCTTTCTGCACAGCGATCGCATAGTCACGAGCAAAACCTTTTTGACCTGTGGGAATGTCCTTGTCGGTGAGAATATCATTAATATCGACACCACTGGTAATTGGGCGTGGTTTATAGGTATTAGTGAGAGTTTGCGCTACTAACTCGGACGCAAGATTTGGAATATTTGGAATCAAACTCACGGTAATTGCGATCGCGATCGCCGTAACAAAGGATTGAGAATAATGGTAATAGCTAGACAAATTTAGATGCTTCACGAAACTTCTTTGAATTCAGAAAAGGCAATTTTTAACTGAGTTGATTCTACTGTAGAATTACTGGAGTTAGCAGAAATATTTGCAAATGGAATTTCTTTCGGCTTTTGAGACTTAATGGTCGGCACAATTTGAATCTTGCCGTAGAATTCTTCTTGAGTTAATTCCACCTTTGATTGTGAAGACATCAACAGCAAGCCCCAAAAGACTCCAACCCGATCATTAAAGACCGCAGCTAAATCGGATATCTCAATCTCCTCATCGGGATGCAGCAAAAAATAGCGCTCAATTTCTTCGACCATTTCCGAGAGGTTCTCTTTGTGAGCAAGCTGGGCGATCGCTTTCATGGCAGCGCGTCTTGCCACTTTGCCTTGAGTTGCGCGTTTGGCAGGTTTGCTAGTTTTGCGATCCACGATCTCGGCGATCGCTTCGATTTGGGCAATTAACTCCTCAAGGGTAATCCGCCGCGCCTTGGGTGGCAGGGCAACGGGCAGACGGCGCAAACGTTTATCAAAATCTGTTGGCAATCTCAAAGCATTCGAGATCGACTCAGCATCTATTTCTTCAAGATCTTCAGAATCAGGTTCCGCTTGGTCATAGGCGGCTTGGATATCTGACAAAGAATTTGCCTTAAGCAGCACTAGCATCGATGCGTAGAGCATGGCCTGCCCTGAATCATATAAATCACGGCGATCGCTAACAATCAAACGCGATAAAAAACGATCAACTACATCAATTACCTGCACATCCCAAGGATCGATCTCGCCTCTTTCAGCAAGGTCGATCAATAGGGCAATGGCATCTTTGGTAACTGATTCGGCGATCGATATGGTCATTGAGCCTGCAAGGAGCGGATGCTTAAAAATATCATCGATCGCGTTTAAATGGCGAGATTAAGTCAAGATTGACAAGGAGTTATTTGCATCATTTAAATATCATATTTGATTTAATCAAAAAAATCTCACTAAAATTCTTTATCCTAAATCTGGGAATTTTCTTCATTGGTTTGCAAATCTACTGGGGCAACAATATCAATATTCTCGAATTGGGCGATCGCTAACAAATCTTTATCTCCCGTAACGATAGCGCCATAGATGCTCTCGATCGCGTAGTTGAGAAAGTTCTATTAGGAACTGGCATGACAGAAGATGAATTAGTAGAAGCATTTGTCAATTAAGAATATTTCTCAATCACCATTAAACTCAGAATCTCTAAAATTAGCTTCAGCCGATTGTTGAGAACCTGAAAACATCCCAAACGATATAAACTGACTAGCCCAATTGCTTGCTATAGCCTGTGCATATATCCAACACCCACGACAGTTTATTCACTCCAGTTTACCGATCGCCTGTCGGTTGATCAGAATTTCGTTAGTCAGCAAATCGCTCACAGTGATCATCAAAACTCGTCGCTCATCAATTTCAAAAGAGACAGCAAGGCGATCGCTACCCAATTCTCCTTTAGGATTGAGCTTTGCAAGACAAACTTCTGGATCGCTTGGATTGAGACAATTACTAGCAGAGAGGGAGCGAAAATCAGACTGTTTCAGTAATTGAGAACTGGTCATTTTTCCTGCTTGATCGTAGGTAACTTCCGCTTGAGATATATCGGCGACTTCCCCAATATCGAGACAAATTTCTTCCTGCCCTGCGATCGCAGCTTGTAGAATGAGCGGCTCATCGCGTTGACATGGATATTTTGTGCCTTTCACAAATAATGGATAAAAGGAATATTGACAGAGATAGGGTTCCCAAAGACGGATTGCATAACTGTGGCGCAAATGGTCTTCAATTGCGATCATCTGTGCGAGAGATAAAGCTCCATGCGCTACCGCTTCAAAAGGCTTGCCAAACTTAACTTTGGATTTACCGAAATAGGAAATAATCAACTGCTGGACAGCCACAATCTGACAACTGCCACCGACTAAGAGAACCTGCTCGATCGTTGCCTTGCTCGTGCCTCGATTTAGGGCTGTGACTAGGACTTCATCGATCGCTTCTCGTAATTGTTCGAGCAACTGATTTTGTTCAAGAATTTCGGCAAATTCCATTTGATTAAGTTGAAGTTGATGAAAAATCTTGTTTTCCTGATCAAACCAGTTTTCACAGACTTCTTGCTCCAGAGATAATTTAATCTTAGTTTTCTCGGCAAATTCTAAAATATTTAACCAAGTCGATTCACTAATTTGCGATCGCGTCGTTCCGATTTGACGTAAAAAATATTCGGCGATCCAACGATCAATATCAATACCGCCAATATATGCATCAGACTTAGCGATCGCTTCAGCTTTAGTAATTTGAGTATTATTAGCGATCGGTGCAGTTCTGACTAAACTAATATCCAAAGTGCCACCACCAAAATCAATCACCAATACAAGGGCATTTGGTCGCGTAATCGCATAGCCCAAGGCGGCGGCGGTAGACTCGTCAATTATTTGAAAATTTGGGAAGTTCAGTTTTTCCGCAAGCTGATGGAACCAATTAAGATATGAGTCAAATGCACCAACGGGAACTGTAAAAATTAATTTGGTTGGCTGAATACCTTGGAATAAAAGCCTCTGCCAAATTTCCTGCAAAAATATTTCGGCGATCGCTTCGGCATCATAGAGACATCCATCAATCTCACGGGGAGGAGATCGATAATTAGCAACAATATCCCGCTTAAATCCTTGAAATAAGCGTTTGAAAAGACTTTTGGTTTTTACTTGTTCTCCAATTAGGAATTCTTCTGGACTATTTCGATCTATGGAACTTACATAAACTAAACTCGGCACAAGCCAAGCTTCACCTTCAGGAGTAGAAAAGGCGCGAGAAATATCATCAAATTTTATAGTTTTGAGAATTTGTTGATCGCTATCAAAAATCGCGATCGCGGTGTTACTGGTTCCAAAATCAATGGCAAGAGATTTCATATTAGCCGCAATTCCAAATTCAAACCCGTAACAAATAATACATAGATTGTTGATGTTAAGTGGAGCGATCCCTACCAATCACCAGCAGACCGCTATAGCTAACGTGGCGATGACCAAAATACTCTTCAAATTTATTGGTTTGCTCATAGTCATTTTCATCCTCAGATGCAGTACAAGGCTGCGATTTAGATGCTGGAATTATCATAGTCATTTCTGTTCTTGTCAGAGGCGATCGCCGCCATAATTTTCACAGATCGCGATCAATGTAGTGACTGTAAAGGTAAATTAGTAGCTAGAACTCAAAAAAGCAAAAGCAAAACTAGATATGTTTGATGAAATCGCCGATAAATTTGAGGCGGCTTGGAAAAAGTTACGCGGACAGGACAAAATCTCTGACTCCAATATACAGGGCGCGATTCGTGAGGTACGCAGGGCGCTCTTAGAAGCAGATGTCAACTTACAGGTTGTCAAGGAATTTGTCGAAGAAATTTCTAAACAGGCTCAAGGCGCAGATGTCATCGCAGGTGTGCGCCCCGATCAGCAATTTATCAAGATCGTCTATGACGAACTGGTAAAAACGATGGGTGAGGCAAATGTGCCACTCGCCGAGGCAACCAACGCCCCCACTGTAATTTTGATGGCGGGTTTGCAAGGCACGGGTAAAACGACGGCTACCGCCAAATTAGCTCTGCACTTACGCAAACTCGATCGCACCGCGTTACTGGTAGCGACTGACGTATATCGTCCTGCGGCGATCGACCAGTTGATTACCCTTGGTAAGCAAATCAATGTGCCAGTCTTTGAAATGGGGGCTGATGCTGACCCCGTGGAGATTGCGCGTCAAGGATTGGCTAAGGCTAGGGAATTAGGCGTTAATACCGTGATTGTCGATACGGCGGGACGCTTGCAGATCGATCGCGACATGATGGATGAACTTAAGCGCGTCAAGGATGCGATTAAGCCCGATGAAGTGCTACTAGTTGTCGATGCGATGACAGGGCAAGAGGCGGCGACATTAACTCGTACTTTCCATGATGAGATTGGGGTTACGGGCGCGATCTTGACCAAGATGGATGGCGATACTCGTGGCGGCGCAGCGCTATCGGTACGACAGATTTCGGGGCAACCGATTAAATTTATCGGTGTTGGCGAAAAGGTGGAGGCATTGCAACCCTTCTATCCTGAGCGTATGGCTTCACGGATTTTGGGTATGGGTGATGTACTGACGCTGGTGGAGAAAGCGCAGGAAGAAATCGATCTTACTGATGCGGCGCAGCTTCAAGAAAAAATCATGAGCGCCAAGTTTGACTTTGACGACTTCCTAAAAAATACCCGCATGATGAAAAATATGGGTTCTTTTGGTGGCATGTTGAAAATGTTGCCAGGGATGAAAATCAATGACACGCAAATTCAGGAAGCCGAGAAGCAACTCAAGCGCTGTGAGTCGATGATTAGCTCCATGACCAAACAGGAGCGCAAAGATCCCGATCTAATTTCTAAGAGTCCTAGTCGCAAACAACGGATTGCTAGTGGCTCTGGTCACAAGCTTCAGGATGTATCTAAACTAATCTCTGATTTCCAGAAGATGCGATCGCTGATGCAGCAAATGGGACAGGGTAAAATGCCAAACTTCCCAGGAATGCCGAACATGGGCGGCGGCGGTTTCCCTAGTATGGGCGGCAACCAATCTCCATCGGGAAATCCTGCCTATGGCAAGAAGAAAAAAAAGAAAAAGGGTTTTGGAGAATTGTAAGAATAATGTAGGAGCAATTCATGAATTGCCCCTACATTAAAATAGTTTCAAAGTGGTTTTGCGTAAGTCCTAAAAGTAAAATCTTGATTAAGGGAGAAAGATAAATGATACAAGCGATCGCTCCACCCTCAACACCATCATTAACAACGCCAGTAAGCCTATACGATCGCGATCTTGACCTGTGGTTAGAGATGGCGATCATCCAATTAAAAGCGGGTGACTTCCAGAATCTTGATATTGAGAACTTAATAGAGGAGTTAGAAGGTTTGACTGGCAGCAACAAACGAGAAGTTGAGTCGAGGCTAATTAGATTAATTGAACATATTCTGAAAAGATGCTATGTCAAGATGCCTGACTGTTATAGAGATTGGGAAGTCACGATTATTAACCAACGAGGCGAACTTAAAAGACAGCTAAGACAGTCTCCAAGTCTCAAACGTGTTTTCTTACGGTCATTTGACGATTCTTTTACCGAAGCTCTAGAGATAGTGAGAACCGAATATGAAAATATTTTCCCTGATGCATGGCAGTTTAGCCGTGATATTGAGACAATGTTGACTGCTAAGTTTTGGGAATTAGAATAGACTTAAAGCACTAAATAAGTGCAGGTGAAAACTATGCCACTATTGCAAACTAGACCATTACTAGATGCATGGATTTTAGCCCCTTGGCAAAAGTTTGTGAATATTGCTGATGCTCCAGATTCTAGCAAGCTCAAAAGCTATTACTACAACGGCAGGATGAGGTTTGAACCGAAGTCAACAAGCTGCGATCATTCTAGAGATCAAGTATTAGTTCTTTTTGCGCTGTCATACTTTGCTGCCAATCAGCGCATTCCTATGACAGCTAGAAATTGTTGTTCCTATCGCAAAAAAGGATATACGGAATTTCAACCTGATGCCTCATACTACGCTGGTGTAAATGCCGATGTTATCCCTTGGGGAACGAGAATCATTGACTTAGATCAATATCCATTACCCGATCTAGTTATCGAAATATCAGATACTTCTCTTGCTGATGATTTGGGCGCAAAACGTTTGCAATATGAGGATCTAGGCATATCGGAATATTGGATTGTGAATGTTCAAACCATGCAGATTTTCGCCTTTACTCATGGACATGACGGAAGCATCAGGCGCATTCGCGAATCACTGGTTTTAAGTGGATTAAAACTGGAAATTCTAGAACAAGCCCTGCAACGAAGCCGTCAAGAAAATCAAAGCGCGACAACTGGATGGCTAATGGAACAGTTTCGCGCTTGAATAAATTACGAATTACGAATTACGAATTAGTAGCTGGTTACAATTAAATATAAAATGTATGTGGAACGGGCATCTTGCCCGTCAACATGCTAGAAGCCTGTTCCACTATCTAACAGTTAATTAAGCACCTACTTACAAATTCGTAATTCGTAATTCGTAATTATTCAGTTAGCAATCATCAATTCCCAATCATCAAATAAAAAATGCAACCAAAAATTATCATTCATGGCGGTGCTGGTAGCACTGTCGAGAGCAAAGGCGGTTACGAACCAGTTCGTAAGTCATTATTTGCTGTATTAGAAACTGTTTATCCAATGCTGCTGGATGGCGCTAAGGCGATCGATGCGGTCGTTAAGGCTTGTCAGATGCTGGAAGATGATCCGCGATTTAATGCAGGGACTGGTTCCGTATTGCAGTCCGATGGTCAAATTCGTATGAGTGCTTCGATCATGGACGGCGATCGCCAAAGTTTTAGTGGCGTAATCAATACGGTAAGGGTCAAGAATCCTATTGAACTTGCTAAGCATTTACAAACCAGCGACGATCGCGTGTTATCTGACTACGGCTCGGCGGAACTGACTCGTGAACTTGGTATTCCGATTTATAATCCCCTCACCGATGAACGTCTTGCCGAATGGGTAGAGGAACGTAAAACCAACTTCACTCGCAAAATGGCTGATGTGGCGATGGGAACGATCGGTGCGGTGGTGTTGGATCAATACGGCAGTATCGCGGCGGGTACATCAACGGGCGGACGTGGCTTTGAACGGATTGGTCGTGTCAGCGACTCGGCAACACCTGCGGGTAACTATGCGACTAAGTTTGCAGGGGTTAGCTGTACGGGTGTGGGTGAAGATATTCTCGATGAAGGCTTTGCGACTAGAGTTGTGGTGCGGGTCACTGATGGGATGACAATCCAGCAAGCCGTTGAAAAATCAATTGGTGAAGCGAAAAGCCGCGATCGCGATTTTGGGGCAATTTGTCTTGATGCTACAGGCGCGATCGCTTGGGGCAAAACTTGTCCTGTATTGTTCGCGGCTTATCATGACGGTGAGAAAATGCAAGATACTCTGTAAATTTGAGGTGGGCTAAGCTCACCTTCAATTTAAAATAACGATCTCAATCAACATGAGCTAAGCTCTTCAACACGCATGAACTGAAACTTTATGAAAGATGTAATCGTGATCGGTGCGGGAATGGCAGGGCTAACCTGCGCCCAGCAACTAAAACAATCAGGGCTGGATGTGACTATTGTTGAAAAATCAGCAGGTGTGGGTGGACGCATGGCAACTAGGCGTTTGCAGGGGACTTGGGTCGATCATGGCGCACAATTACTGTCTACTAAAAGCGATGGTTTTAGTGGCTTTGTCCGAAAGCTTCAGGAAAAAGGGGTTGTGAAGGAATGGACACGCGATGTTTATCAACTATCAGCCTCTGGGCTATTTCCCCCTGATACCGATAAACGTCATACCCGCTATTGCTGTCCTCTGGGGATGACGGCGATCGCCAAGTATCTCGCGAATGAAATGCCGATTGTGAATAACGCTCGCATTGTCAGTGTCAGTCATAACGACCATCGGTGGCAGCTAATTACCGATCGCCAAGAGATTCTCGAAACCAAAGCGATCATCTCTACCATGCCCGCACCCCAATTTTTACCCATATTTGAAGAAGTCCTAGCCCCCGCCCCCAGTTTTTTGCAAGCTGTACAATCGGTTAAGTTTGCACCTAGTGTAACGATTATGGCTGGTTATAATGCCAATAACAGCGCTAATAATTCTATTCCTGAAGAATGGCAAGCAATTCGATGCGTAAATGATCCCATCCTTAGCTGGATCAGCTATGACAGCAGCAAGCATTCCGACAAAGCCATACAGCCCGTTTTTGTTTTACAGAGTACTGGTGATTTTGCGAAGCAATCTATGGAAGAGCCAGATCTAGAAATTGCGGGCAAACCCCTACTCAATCAAGCGGGACGATTATTAGCAAAGTGGTTAGCTAATCCTGAATGGTGGCAAGTCCACCGTTGGCGCTATGCCTTAGCCGAAGAAAGTTTAGGGGTTTCTTGTTTGTCTACGTCGATACCTTTACCATTAATCTGTGCGGGTGACTGGTGCGCTGGTAAAAATATTGAAGCCGCCTATAACTCAGGGCTTGCCGCAGCCGAGTCAGTAATCGAGTTACACCAAAACTAATAATGTAATAGAATTGTGGATGCGATTATGAATCTAAAAATTTTTCTGCTTGTAAAGTCAGCCATGAAAGAAACATGTAATATGTGAGATGAGGAACTATGCGAAACTTTTCACAATATACAACCTACAGATCACTGCTTTCTAAAAGACAAGGGGGGGGATTTTCGGAAGCCGAAGTCAAAGATATTTTACGACAAGTACTTTCTCAACTCACGAAATTGCACGATTTGAGACAGGCTCATGGCGCTATTTCTTTAGACACAATTGCCTACGATTCCAGTCGAATGCACATAGTTCTGCTCCCTGACAATGGGATGAGTCAGCCGATTTATTTAGCTCCAGAAGTTGCAAAGACCAGACAAGCCACCCCCGCCGCCGATGTATATGCCCTTGGGGTATTTTCGATTGTGTTATTAACAGGATTGTCACCTGAACAACTAAAAACCCCAGAAAATGAATGGGATTGGGAAGAATTTTGTACAGTCAGTAATCGGTTTGTTCCTATTCTCAATATGGCGTTATTTGATTCCCCAGACTTTCGCTATATTAATTCAGGACAGATGCTGCGATCGCTACAACGCGCTCTTAAGGAAAGCGACCTACAATTTAAAACCCCAACAATCACTCCTAATACACCTGAGATTGACAAACCTTTAAGTACGCCTCAATTACTAAATACTGCCTTCAATTCACCATTACCTCCTCCCGAATTACCTATTCCCGAATTACCCATTCCCAAATTGCTCACTCCTGAATCATTAAGTGAATCATTAGAACTGGAATTTAATCCCACTACAAGTTATAGTGACACAGAAATTAGAATAAAAGCCGAGCTTCCTGATTCTCCAACTTACAAATCGACTTACAAAAAGAGAACAGATGATGTGTATACAGCTAAACCAGCTAACAAAGGTAAAATAAGAGCGTTACTCTTGCTGTTGATTGGTACGGGATTTACTGTTTGGGCAATATTTACAGCCTATGCTTATACGCAATCAAATACACAATCAAAATCATCAGCTACAGCCAACCAAAATATACAGAGCGAAGATGTTCCTCCACAATCATTGGTAATGGAATCTGATCTAGCTCGTTCCGAGATTGCTCGTATAGAGAAAGCCCCAAAAACTGACGACAATATAAATAAATTAATCAGCTTGGCTAAAGAAAAATACGAAAACTCAGGCAGTTTGAATGAAGCCAAAACAATTTTGCAAGCAATTCCTGCCAGCAATCAAATTACTAAAAAAACTGACCAACTGCTGCAAGAATGGCAAGAAGATACCAAAAAGAATGGTGATTTAATCCAAAAAGCAGAAACAGCGATCGCTAATGGTAAATGGCAACAGGCGATCGAAATTCTTAAAGGGGTTTCATCGACTCGCTATTGGCAACAGCGGAGCAAAAAAATTGCCGCAAATGCTAAACAGCAACTTGATAAAAAAACAGTCATATCCGAGCCTGTTGCATCTCCCTATATAGGTGCTCCCCCAGTATCAGAAGCAGTAACGCCACAAGAACCTTCAGAACCTGTTAGAGAGCAACCTTACTATAGCGCTCCTGTCTCGGAACCCGCCCCCAGAGAATATCCTGCTAGAGAACCTGCCAGAGAAATTACTAGAGAACCTGTCGCTAAGGAGGCTCCGCCAACTCCCCGTGATGCTAATTAAAAACGCCATAAAACTCTCACAATAAAAAAGATGAATTCTATATCCCTAATTTTGCGTTCCTTACCCTATGGGCTGATTTTTTCAGCGATTACTCTACAGGTTTCAGGAACATTGTATCCACGCGCCGCTCTTAGCCAAAATCTCGTCAGCCAAAATAAAGTTTGTGACATTGGTTCTCTTCCAGATCATCCAGGGAACTATAAACTGCGGGGTGGCACTTTCCTTAAGAAGGACCAATTTAAAGAAGCTCTAGATTGCTTTGAAATTGCACTTCAAGATAAACGTGGTCAACAAGATCCCGAACTTTGGAATAATCACGGTTTAGCCTTGGCTGGACTCAAAAGATATGACGAAGCGATCGCCTCCTATGAGCAAGCCTTAAAAATTAAACCTGGAGCGAGATTTGTCGATCGCGTCAAGCCAGTTGCACAACCACAGGACTACTATCTATGGTGGTTCAATCGCGGTACAGCCCTAGTCGATCTGGAACGATACCCAGAAGCGATCGCTTCTTTAGATCAGTCTTTGCAGCTTAAATCGGACTATGGATTTGTGTGGTTTTTTCGTGGATTAGCACTATTTAGACTAGAGCGATATGACGAAGCTCGCCTATCCTATCGCCGTTCAGTTTTACTATCTCCTAATACACCATATAGTATTAAAACCAGAGCATTATTTAGCCTTCAAGACTATCTAGTTTATTACGGTGAAGCGGAAGCAAAATCGAGATTGGGACGATATAAAGATGCGCTTCAAGCCTTTGAGAGAGGCAAGAGAGTCAGACGGAACAATCCTGAGCTGAAGTTCTTTTTAAAAAATATTGATGAAAGTACCTACGAAACTTATATAGAAGGAGTCCGATCGCTTGATGCTGGTGACAACAATAAAGCTCTAGCTATTTTCGATCAAGTTCTTACTTCTAATCCCAATTACGCAAACGCTTGGGATGCTAAAGCTGATGCTTTAGTGGCGCTAAAACGTAATTCTGAAGCCATTAAAGCTTATGATCGCGCCACCACCATCGAACCTGATGACTATGCGAGTTGGTATAAAAAAGGTAATGCACTGAGAAAAGCAAAACTTTATCCTGAAGCTTTGCAATCCTATCAAAAGGCAATTAATTTGTCAGGTGGTTTTGCTGAGGTATGGCACAATCGCGGGTTGATTCTCGATATTCAGAAAAAACATGAAGAAGCGATCGCTACCTATAAACGCTCTTTAAAATCAAGTACGCTTTGGGGAGGAATTGAGCGCGTTGATACACAATATGCATTGGCTGCTAGCCTCTACAGTGCCAAACGCTACCGTGAGTCATCGTCGGAGGTCGAAAAGATCTTGATCCAACAACCAAGTTATAAAGAAGCTTTACAACTGCGTAAACTGCTTAGAAAATTTTTGTAGTTTAGTCTTGCATAACAATACAGTAAGGATAGGCAGCGCTTTGCGCCGTCTATCCTTAACACTAATAATGATTGCCAATTTTGCGATGGTGAGCGGCGGTGAGAGCATCGGGTTTAGAAACTCTTCCTTCCTCCGCGATCGCATAGATCACCCAATGATCGCTACATTCCATGCGGCTGATCACTTCACATTCCATAAAGGCTAGGGCCTCGGTGAGGATTGGTGCGCCAAACTTGGATATTTGCGTTTTCACACCCTCAAAGCGATCCGCCCCAGGAGCAAATCGTTTTAGGAAGTGCTGCATCAGTTTGGAATAATTGCCATCTTCGAGAACATTCAACACAAAGCGATCGCCTACTTGCATAAACGATTCGATCGCCCGATCTTTTGCCACAGCTACTGTAAATCCAAGGGGTTTAAAGCTAGCCTGTGCCACCCAAGAGGCTAACATCGCACTTCGCGCCCCACCTTTGGCTGCTGAGATAATGTACAAGCCACCCGCTAAACGTCCTAGAGCTTTATCGAGATCAGCATCGATCGCCTTAAGCTGTTTGATATTTTGCTTACGAGTGAGTAACTGTCCTAAGTCAGTACCCGCTTCATCGCAGAGTTGATAGGTTGCTTCGTTGGGATTTTCACGGACACGAATTGCAGGAAAAGCATTGACTACCCCCAAATCTTTAAATCGGTTATTCAACAAATCAATGGATGAATCTTGATCGCCGTGGGGTTCATACAAACCAATCACTTGTTTGTCCGTGGCGGCGGCAAGAATTGCACCGATCGCCGTTTCTACATGACTATTGGAAGTGGGAGGAGTACAAACAATTAAACCTGCGGCGTGGCTGACCAGTTCGCGTAATTCCTGCAAATCGATCGCTTTGAGATCGACCATTTCTACTGCTACGCCCGTTTTGGCAACACCGCGCCCAAGGGCTTGGGATAGGCGATCGCAATAGCCATAGTCAGACACATAGCAAACCACAACATTAGTTTCGCCCTTGGTTTGTTCTTGGCTCCATCGACGATAATTTTCCGTGAGTTCCTTAACGTTATGACGCAACAAGGGACCATGACCATTGGCGACAATTTCGGCTTGTGGTAAATCATCCATCCGCTTCATTGCCGAAATTACCGATCGCGCATTGGGAGCCATCAAGCATTCGTAATAAAAGCGATAATCTGGCATGATCTTCGCCAGATCTTGATCGTAAGTTGCCTCAGTGCAGTAATGCATCCCAAAAATATCGCAGGTATACAAAACTGATGTACCAAGGTCAAAGGTCATCATCGTGTCTGGCCAATGCAAATTCGGCGCGTTTACAAATTGCAAAACATGACCATTACCCAAATCAACTTGATCGCCATTCTTAACAACTTGCTGCTTAAAGGGCTGATGTACCAAATCGTTAAGAAATTGCAGCGCTACCTTTGTCGCAACCACAGTGACATTCGGCGCAAGGGCGAGTATTTCAGGGACTAGACCACTATGATCAGGTTCCGTATGACTGATGACGAGATATTCAATTTGCGATGGATCGATCTGATCTTTGAGGGTTTGCAGATATAGTTGGCGAAACTTAGCGTGGGATGTATCGACTAGGGCTAATTTTTCGCCACGAATAATGTACGAGTTATAGGTCGTTCCATTTTGCAAACCAAACTCAATATCAAAGCGATCGCGATCCCAATCAAGCGATCGGATGGTAGTTGTGTCCGCCGCGATTTCCGCAACCTGCATAGTGAGGCGGCGTTCAATTGGCTGGTTGGCAACTTTAATCGGAGGAATCTCAAGAGCAGCTACCATGTTTTTGTCTCCCTATCGAGCCTTATATTGTGTTTTAAATCGCATTTTATCTTTCCCTATTTTAGTCCGTACTTCCTGACAAGTCTAATTGAAAATTCTTAATCGTCCGATAAAATAAATCAACCACCCAGAGTTTTCTGTGAGGATAAATTTATGACGTTGCCATCTTTAGCTCCCCAATCTTTAGCTGCTGAAGCGATCGCGCCTGAAATTCTGCAAATTAACGAAATTACCCAAATCCCTGAAATTGACTATCCTGATAGTGATGGCAATCCCATGTCCGACAATACTGAACAATATCGCTGGATCGTAATGATCAAGGAAAATCTAGAGATTATCTTTGCGGACAATCCCAATGTATTCGTTGCAGGAGATTTACTTTGGTATCCTGTGCGCTATAACCCAAAACGGATGGCTCCCGATGTAATGGTGGCTTTTGGCAGACCGAAAGGAAGACGTGGTTCTTATAAGCAATGGCAAGAGGAGAATATTCCGCCACAGGTTGCCTTTGAGATTCTCTCACCAAGCAACAAGGATCGCCGTGGTTTAGAGTCCCTCGAAGACAAATTTAACTTTTACGAAACCTACGGTATTCAGGAATATTACGTTTACGATCCTGATGATCTGGTTTTGCAAGGGTGGCAATATGCCAATGGCAGATTTTTGGAGATTGATATGCGATCGCCTTGGGTGAGTCCCTTGCTTAAAGTCCGTTTTGAGTGGCAAGATGGCAAAGAATTGATCATGTATCGCCCGAATGGACAGCGTTTTTTAAGCCCCGTGGAGCTAGACAAACGCGCCGAAGCTGCCATTCAACGTGCTGAGGCTTTCGAGCAACGCGCTAACATTGCCGAACAACTTGCGGAGCAAGAAAAACTTCGCGCTGATCGCCTTGCTGCACGTTTGCGCGATTTAGGGATCGATCTCAATTTAGAATCAATTTAGCTATCAATTTAACAACCAAAAAAATTCATGGATCTTTACGTTTCTTGGGAAGAATATCACACCAAAATCGAACAGTTGGCAGCGAAAATTTACCTGTCAGAATGGGAGTTTGATCAAATCCTTTGTCTGGCTAGAGGTGGATTACGCATTGGTGATGTCCTTTCGCGAATTTATAACAAGCCTCTGGCGATTCTGTCGGCTACTTCCTACGGTGGTAAAGATTTTCAAGAACGGGGAAGCTTGACGATCGCCAATAAAATCACCATGACAACGGCACAAATGGGTAAACGGATTTTGTTGGTTGATGATTTGGTTGATTCGGGGGAAACGCTTGACCAGATTCTCGTGTGGCTAAAGCAACATCAGGAATATGAAATCGCAGAAGTGCGATCGGCGGTTTTATGGTTTAAGGCTTGCTCTGTGGCTAAGCCCGACTATTATGTAGATTTTTTACCCGACAATCCTTGGATTCATCAGCCTTTTGAGAAATACGAAAAATTACAGCCTCAGGATCTACAAGCATAGGAATCAATAGCGCTGTAATAAATTACGCGCTAAAAGTTTAAACCCGTTGAAACGGGTTGATTCAGATGAGTTTTTTAGTCTGCTTTAGCTGACTTCAGCATTTAGCCAAGAACTTTAGTTCTTGGTTCTTGGTTGGTTTGATTAAGTCCTGAAGCTTTTATAATTATTCCTAATCAACAAAATTCTTGACCATTATGAGTCTTTGTCTTGCCTGTGGCGCTGCGAATCCGTTAGACACGAAATTTTGTTCGCAATGTCGCACGAGATTGTTAATCCAAGATCGTTATCGGGCTTTGCGAATCATCGGTCAAGGTGGTTTTGGTAAGACTTTTCTGGCGCAGGATGAGGGTAAGCCATCGAAGCCGAAATGTGTAATCAAGCAATTTATTTATGATGATCCTGCGACTTTGCGGGAGGCTCAGAGATTATTCGAGCAGGAGGCGGTGCGTTTAGATGATTTGGGTAGGCATCCGCAAATTCCTGAGTTGTTGGCGCATTGTGAGCAGGAGGGGCGGCAATATTTGGTGCAGGAGTTTATCGATGGTGAGAATTTATTACAGGAGTTAAAGCGTGCGGGGCGGTTTAGTGAGGCAAAAATTAGGGAATTATTGCTGGATCTGTTGCCTGTGTTGCAGTTTATCCATGCGGGGCAGGTGATTCATCGTGATATTAAGCCAGAGAATGTGATTAGAAGGCGATCAAACTAGCCCTCATCAAAGATGGATGGACAATAACCAGCGATCCATTAACTATTCGTAGCGATCGTATTAAACTAGAAATTGATCTTGGAGCAGAAAAAGTATTTGCCGCAGAAAAAGATGGCAAGAAAATTGCTGTAGAAGTTAAACACATAAATCTCTGTGGGAATGCTATGCCCCTACAATTCCCTCAACAAACGTAAAGAAGTATGGTCACGCTCCCATTAAACCCTCTCAAAATTCCTAGGTTTTTGAATCCATTATTTTGACGAGGGTACAGTGTGCTATTCAAAGCCATAGGAGCATTGTCATTTCGCGAAGTATCAAACGCAAAAATGGTGAGGGAGAAGATAGCCAACCGCAAGAGAGGGAAGTTTAATCAACCATCAAATAGAGCCATTACATAATTTTTGCCAATGCTTCCAAATAATTACCATCGCCATCGTATCGAGGCGGCAATATTGATAGAGTAACTCCTTCCATTGCGATCGCACTGCTTGATTGGCTGCACCTTGATCGCGATTTTCGCCATACATGAGATCCTGATAGGCTAACATTGCCCCCGCACCTTCATTCACAACTTGAATGCGATCGCCTATTTGTAATTGCGGTAAAACCTCATATGGACTGAGAATTTCACCATCAACCTCGCGATAATATTCTTTGAAATAGGGGATTTCGTGGAGATAGGAATTGGTTTTCCAAACTGAAGGTAAAACACATTTAAGCGAAGTGCGCCCCTTCATTAAGGGATGGAAATAATGATTGAGGGTGAGGGCATTCATGTCTACTAAGTGCGACTTCCCCTTATTCCCCAGTTTGGCAGTATTGGCAAGCCATACCTGTAAGGCGGGATTGCGATAGTCCAGCGCTTCCATCTGATAATAGATATCTCGCAATACACTATTTTCATGGGTTGCCCATGTTAAGATCGTGCCGCGATCGCCTAAGCATTCCATTAGAGATTCTGCAAACTGGAAGTTAGGGAAAGTATTTTCTAGATCGAGCCATTCTTTTTGTACTGGGGTCGCGTCTGGTTCGGAGATAGTATGGCAACTCCATTGAAAAGCAACCTGTTCAAAGGGTTTCATTCCTGCACGATAGGGAACTGCCATCCGCGAAGTTTCAAAGTCAATAAAATGAATGGGATATTCTACCTGCTGGACAATTTTAGGTAGATTTTCTGATATCCATTCTTTATTTTTTTGCGTATATTCAATTTGAATTAACTGGCGATAGCCATAGGTATAATCATTGAGTTCTTCTAAAGGAACATGAAACATACTTACTTGTTTTTGTTGAATTAATTCATTAACTAAAGGTGTGTCGTTACCACCGATCCGACCCATTTGATAGAGATCTAACACATGATTTTCGACATCCGCCAGATCTCCCCAACATTCCCGAAATCCATCGCGTGAGTCGCGATCGCTAGCGCGATATTCACAGCCTTTACAATTTTTACCTATGGGAGCAAAGATTTCAGGCGATCGCTCAATTAAATAGCCAATATATTTTTGTGCTTGAGGAAGGGTTGTCTCGATTAATTCCGTAACTTCGTTCGCGATGCTAACCTGTGTAAGCAAGCGATCGCGCCGAATCTCATCAACATCACCACTGAAACTAATATCAATACCATTAAATTTGGAAAGGGAGTTGCGATGGGTCGATAGCTGTTGAATCTGGAAATAGGAAGCTAGATGATCGATCGCTGTAGTTTTAGCGCGATCGGGAACCAGCAAATAGGGGGAAATTTCGACTTTAAGTTCAGGCAGATATTCCGTTAACATTTCCTGTAAGATGCCCACCTGATAAGCCACATCTTCAATAATCTGTCTCCATTCACCGCCAACCTTGCCCGTGCGTTTATTCCGAAACAGCGAAAGATTACGATAGTTAACTAGGTTTTCATGGGCGACACTATCAAATCCCTTCGATCTGATTTCAATAATTTCAATGCGATCGCCTTTTTTGATCAGAATATCCGCCCGAGCCAATTTATGTCCCGCATACAACACAGGCTCAAAGAGAACTACCTCCTCTTTTTGTAATTGGGCGATCGTTTCTTGGACAGCATTAGCGATACTTTCTTCAGAATTAAGATTAGCGGAAACATAAATTCCTTCAGGAAACAGAAGGTGAGCAATCTTGGTAATGATGAAATTCCCATCAGCTAAAATTCTGGTATACGCATCCACGCGATCGCCCGTTGGATAGCCTAACTTTTTGTAATACAGCTTGGTTGTACAACTACGGGCTGTCTTGAGATCGGATTTCGTCAGATAAATAGGATGGGACATACAGCCTTAAAAACTTCGCAGTACAAATCTAGCACGAACTAATAGGTAATCAGGTTTATTTCATTCGCGCTGTCAGTTGATTGAGAACTTTCTGATATTTTTCGAGCCGTTGAAAATCTTTAACCGTGGGGTTGGCAATCCGACTGATATCCATATTGTGTTTTACATCAGCAATTTTGACTTTGAGAGCGATCGCATTATCCATGACTCTCGACAAATAATCATCGTACAATTCGCCATCTAACTTGGTGATCGCTGCGATCGCCTCAGTGATTAATTCGGGAAATCCTCGCTGCGATAACTCAGTAATAGTCAAATCTGAATCTTCGATCGCATCATGCAAAACTCCCACAATTTTGCTCTGAACGTCATCCATTTGCGCCATCACCGTCAAAGGATGCAAAATATATGGCTTATCAGCCTTGTCAAGTTGTCCTTCATGAGCTTTTTCGGCTATTTGGATCGCCAGATCCAAAAGACTGCCATAGTCTTGACTGATATCTTTTTGAAACATAATTTATTCACCACATTCCTGCATGGCAAACAGAGTTGCCAATGGGCAACTTCACCAAGCACAGCCAATTGTCCGCTTTAATTATAAATTCAGGTTTGCTCTCTATAGTGACGAATGCAGGTAAGCGCGATCGCAACCTTAGATGCATATTGCTGAATTGCCACAATATCTTCAATATTTACAGCATCAGGTGATGACCACTGCATCGACAATATTCCCAGCAATTCCTTGCGAAAAGTAATCGCGATCGCCAAATTTGTCTGAAATTGTTGCTTGTTTTCTGGAGATTGATCACTCTGATCGCACTTCACATAAAATTGCGATTTACCCGTAGCGATCGCCGTTTGGACTAATGGATCACTTGTCAAATCCCGAATATCATTACCACAGGTAGCTTTAACATCAGTTAAGTTGCCATGCTCAATCAACTGAAGCGTGGCGATCGCCGTGCCAAAATTTTTGGAAAAGGCTTCAGCCAATGGGGTAACACAATCCGATAGCTGCTGAGAATTCTGAGCAATTTCCACAATTGCTGACAGGAGAGCATTCTGAGCCTGTGATCTACTTAACTCCTCAGAACGTTGTTTGAGAACGTCATAGGTTTGGGTAGCTTGAGCAACAACTAACTTTAAATGTTCAGGTTCCCACGGCTTCGTGATGTATTTATGTACTTGTCCCGAATTGATCGCCTCGATCAAATCCGAAATATCCGTATAACCTGTCAATACAATCCGCATCGTGTCAGGAAAGTCTGACACAGTACGACTCAAAAATTCTGTCCCGTTCATTTCAGGCATACGCTGGTCGGAAATAATCGCCGCCATTTCCCCCTCGCGTTCAAGGATTTTCAGCGCATTGAATCCGCTATCTGCTCGAAAAACCAAGAAATCCTTACGAAAGGTGCGATACAGCAAGTCAAGATTATCTTGCTCATCATCAACTACCAATAGCTTAGATTTTTTGGCAGAATTTGCTTTATTTAACTCAGCAGTAGAAAAAAAAGTCATGAGTAAGGCTTATGCTAATCGATTACCGCAACTGTACCAATACTATCAAAAAGTAAAGGGCGCAGAGCGCCCCCTACTTTTATATTAATGAAACAGGCTTTATACAGTAAACCCTGTTTGCGGTCTAAACAGCAACAGCTTTACGGCTTACTTGTGTCAATTCGCCCTTAGCGTACTTAGGAACAAAGTCATAAATGCTAACTTGCTTGATCTTGCTAGCTTGTCCAGCCGCTTCAAACTGAGTATAGCGATCGGCACATACTTTTTGCATGTACTTGATCGATGGCTTGAGGAAGTGGCGAGGATCGAATTCTTTAGGATTCTTTGCCAAAGCTTCACGAACAGCAGCAGTAATCGCCAGACGGCAATCGGTGTCGATATTAACCTTACGCACACCAGACTTGATGCCCTTTTGAATTTCTTCAACAGGAACGCCATAGGTTTCAGGGATTGCACCACCATACTCATTGATCAATGCAAGTAAATCTTCGGGAACCGAGGAAGAACCATGCATGACAAGGTGAGTATTCGGCAAGAGATTATGAATTTCTTCGATGCGGCTAATGGCAAGGATTTCGCCAGTAGGCTTACGAGTAAATTTATAAGCACCGTGGCTAGTACCGATCGCTACAGCTAGAGCGTCTACTTGGGTACGAGTTACGAAATCAGCAGCTTCTTCGGGATCGGTCAAAAGTTGTGAATGATCTAAAGCGCCTTCAAAACCATGTCCGTCTTCAGCTTCACCTTTACCAGTTTCAAGGGAGCCTAGGCAGCCCAACTCACCTTCAACGCTTGCGCCGAAAGCATGGGCAACTTTCACAACTTCAGAAGTAACTTCTACGTTGTACTCATAGCTAGCAGGGGTCTTAGCGTCAGCTTGCAATGAACCGTCCATCATTACACTGGTAAAACCATTTTGAATTGCTGAAAAGCAAGTAGAAGGGGCATTACCGTGATCTTGGTGCATCACGATTGGCAAATGGGGATAAGTTTCCGCAGCAGCCAAAATCAAGTGGCGCAAGAAATTTTCACCAGCATAATTACGAGCGCCACGAGAGGCTTGCAAAATTACAGGGCTGTTGGTTTCATTCGCAGCCTGCATGATCGACTGGATCTGCTCCATGTTGTTGACGTTGAATGCAGGAATGCCATATCCATTTTCGGCTGCATGGTCGAGCAGCAAGCGCATTGGTACTAAAGCCATATTTAAAATCTCTCCTAGACGAAATCGAGCTTGTCCGATTGTTAACAATCTTAAATCATTTTGAAGCCTTAAACATGGTGATCTGTGTAATGCTTAAGACGAATTAAAACTCAAAAAATAAGTGGCAACGCTTTGCGCCACCACTCGTTTTTTTATTTAAGTTAGCGAGGCTAAACATGGGAACGGGAATGGCGATCGCTAAGTTTGCTAGGAGCAATTGGGTTAGATATTTTTCTCGCTAAGTTCGCGGCTCATGTAATCAAAGGGAGAGGCTAGCCAATCAGCACTTTCGCCAACTAGATCCATAACCGCTTGTTTCATAATTTGAATACCTTGTACGGTTGGTCCAATTGGCACGCCCAGAGAGCTATAAGTATCACGCAATCCCTGTAATACTCTTTCGTCTAGGACATCATTGTTACCAGCGACTAGAGCATAGGATGCGTAACGCAAATAATAGTCCATGTCACGCAAGCAAGCAGCAAAACGGCGGGTAGTATAAGCGTTACCACCTGGACGGATTAAATCAGGTACTTCTTCAAACAATTGAGCGCCAGCCTTACGCACAATTGATGCAGCGTTAGCAGTGATCGCCGCCGCCGCAGTTAGACGAGAGCTACCTGTGGCAAAATAAGACTTGAGAGTATCGAGCGCATCGCGATCAAAATATTTACCAGTGGCATCGTAACTACCGATTAAGCTGGTGATTGCATCCCGCATGTTGTTTTCTCCGTTAGTATTTAAGGTTTAGTATTAATAAATGTATCTGTAACGTATTTGTAAAGTTTGTAAACTATATATAACTTAAAGTTGATAATCTATTCTGTAGATGATCTGTAGACGATTATCGAAATTATTCTACTGTGATTTCAGCCGCGCACTAATCTCTCTTTAACCAAACGCCACATAAATATTTAAATATTATGCGTATTCTCGCTCTAGCTTGGGAGTTCCCGCCGCGCATTATTGGAGGAATTTCTCGTCATGTAGCAGAGCTATATCCTGAAGTTGTCAATCTTGGACATGAAGTGCATTTGATCACTGTGGCGATCGCTCGTGAGTTATCTGCCGAGCAGGTGGATGGTATTTATGTGTATCGAGTTCCTATGGAAATGCATAGCGACTTTTTTCCGTGGGTGGGGCAGATGAACACGAACATGATCAAATTTGCCAGAGAGTTTTTATCCCAAAATTCAATGGATCTCGTTCACGCCCATGATTGGCTGGTCGAGGAAGCCGCGATCGCCTTGACCACAGAATTCGCACTCCCTTTAGTTACGACGATTCACGCTACCGAATATGGGCGTTGCAATGGCATTCATAACGATACGCAAAAATATATTCATCAGAAAGAAATTGGTCTAACCCAAGCCTCACAAAGAGTAATTGTTTGCTCAGAATATATGCGTGGTGAGGTACAGCGTGCGCTAGGTTGTGCCACTGAAAAAGTAGATGTGGTTTACAACGGCTTGAGTGTGGAGCGCTGGCAGAATATTGCTAATGCTCGTGAGCAGGGGTTAGGACGGATTGCGCTCAGGGAAAAATATGCTGCATCAGATGAAGCGATCATTTATTACGTTGGACGCATCACCTATGAAAAGGGGATTTATGTGTTGCTGAATGCTCTGCCTAAGGTGATTGAGGCGATGAACGATAAGGTACGTTTGGTGATTATCGGCACTGGTGAAGCCTATGCAATCCTATTACAAAGACAAGCTTGGGATTTAGGAATTTATCACAAGGTTTTGTTTACGGGCTTTATGGCTGATGTTGATCTATGGGAATTTCAGGCGATCGCCGATTGCGCGGTTTTTCCGAGTTTGTATGAACCATTTGGTATCGTTGCTCTAGAAAGTTTTGCCGCCAAAGTTCCCCTTGTGGTTTCGGATACTGGCGGACTGCCAGAGGTGGTGCGTGATGGTATTACGGGTTGTGTAACAAGGGTAAATGATGCGAATTCTTTAGCTGACGGCATTATTAGGATCTTACAAAATCCAGAATATGCTAAATCCTTAGTTGAGAATGCTCAATCAGATCTAAGCGATCGCTTTGCATGGGATAAATTGGCGGTGCAGACTGAAACCATCTTTAGGAAGTGCGATCGCTAATAGAGCTTTTTAGATAAAATAATTGACTCAAATTACAAATTGCTTTCACACTCTTGAAAGACTAAATGCAAAGCTCCTAATGTCTTAGCCGTATCATCGGCAGTATACATTCCTGTTTCATAAACATTTCCTGCGATCGCCAGTTTATAAAATACCCATCCTTGCCCATTAGTGACAATTCCCAACACATCAATATCTTTATTTACTTGCCGATTTTCCCATTGACAGGCTTGCATTTCTACTAGGCACTGAGCCAAACCTTGCTCAAAGTCGTCACGTTTAGCTTCAACAATACAGAGAAATGGGGTATCTAGATAGTCTTGTCTAGGAGCAATTAGATAATCGGCATTGCCAACTAAAATATCACTTTCTATTTTGCCTCCTTTCCATATTTTCAGCTTGTCGCTACTATCCATTGCTTCTTCACAAAAGGCATCGATTAGGAGCTTTTTGGATTCTTCATAACTCCGTAGATCGAAGTTGCGGTGCAAGCGTTCTAATCTTTCGATAAAAAATTCACTGGGAGCGATCGCTATGTCTGGTAAGTTCCAATGGGTTAAGGTTTTGATACCTAGCTGTTTATAAGCAGAGGCAAGATCGAAGCTAGAGAAGCTTTTCTTTTTAGATTTTGGTAATTTTGTTTGTTTCATAGGATTATCCTGAATTATGCATGACAAGGAAAAAGAGAATAAGAAAAAGAGCCTAAAACCTAGTAGAATTAGGCTCTTCAGAATAATAATAAATATATTTTCTCATGACAGAGTGTAAACAAGAAGTAAAGATCGATTTTTATAAAAAAAAGCGATTAGAAGTAAAGTTTAGTGGTGAACAATTGAGTAGTGATGGGGGGATACTGCTAGCGAGACAAGCAGAAGAAAAAGTTAAAATCATCCAAGGGATGACAGAGAGAATTGTTGATAAGCGAGAGCAGCAAAAAATTACACACAGCATGGAACAGTTAATCCAGCAAAGGGTATTGCAAATCGCCAGTGGATATGAAGATGCGATTGATAGCAATCAAATGAGAAAAGACCCAATCCTAAAAATCGCCTGTAATCGATTGCCGAAGGATGCAGAAGAGG
>JBILGV010000044.1:0-35876 GCA_044350865.1 Pseudanabaena sp.
GATGTGGCTTCGCGCCCTGAGTTTGCCAGCCGCAAGCGTTCGGGTGTGATTGATGGCGTAACTTATAACAACGAATTTTTTGCCTCTGACTTCACCCTCGCTGAAATCAAAACCTTACGCGCTGTCATGCCCCAAGGTTATCGCGATAAAATTTACGACGGTGTATTGGAAATTCCTACTTTTGCGGAAGTAATCGACCTTGTTAAAGAAGTCGAAGCCCAAACTGGCAAGAAGATCGGCATCTATCCCGAAACCAAGCATCCTACCTTCCACGATGGCTTAGGCTTGTCATTGGAAGAGAAGGTAATCGATACGCTCAAGGCGAAGAACTTCACCGATCCTAAGCGCGTCTTTATCCAATCCTTTGAAGTCAGCAACCTCAAAGATCTCAACAGTAATATCATGCCTGCGGCGGGGGTAAACATTCCCTTAGTGCAGTTGTTCGATGCTTACGATGTGGACTACAACACAGGTGCATTGGTTTATAAAGACGAATATGCTCGTCCCTATGATTTTACAGTTGCAAATGATCCGCGCACCTATGGCGATCTGCAAACTCCTGCCGAGTTAGCCAAAATTGCTGAGTATGCCGAGGGGATTGGTCCTTGGAAACGGATGATCGTTTCCGTCAAGAACGTGGATGCCGACAACAACGGTCAGCCTGATGACCTGAATAAAGACGGGACAATCAATGATGCCGATCGCGTCACCCTTGCTCCCAGTAGCCTGATCAACGATGCCCATGCTAAAGGTTTGTTTGTCCATACCTACACCTTCCGTAACGAAAGCGGTTTCCTTGCCTCTGATTACAAAAACAATCCCGAAGCCGAATACCGTCAGTTCATTAATTTGGGAGTAGATGGCTACTTCACCGACTTCCCAGGGACAGGCGATGTCGTTCGCGATCGCATTACTGGTTCTGAAGTCCGATCACCTCAAAATCCGACGGTTCTCTCCACACCTAAATTCAACACCATTGATGGTAAAGCGCCGATCGTGATTGGACATCGCGGTGCAAGTGGCGATCGCCCAGAGCATACCCTCGCAGCATATAAACTAGCGATCGCCCAAGGTGCAGACTTCATCGAACCCGATCTCGTCGTCACGAAAGATGGGATTTTAATCGCCCGTCATGAGCCGATGTTGGCAGTACTCAATGCCGATGGTACGCTCAACACCACCGACACCAGCACCGATGTCGCCACACGCGCTGAATTTGCCGATCGCAAGAAAACTAAAAATCTCGATGGAGTCAACCGTACAGGTTGGTATGCCGAAGACTTCACTCTTGCGGAAATCAAAACTCTCAACGCGATCGAGCGGATTCCTGCGCTACGCGGTACGGAATTTGACAATGACAA
The DNA here is from genome assembly GCA_044350865.1 of Pseudanabaena sp. Classification (GTDB taxonomy): domain Bacteria; phylum Cyanobacteriota; class Cyanobacteriia; order Pseudanabaenales; family Pseudanabaenaceae; genus Pseudanabaena. The sequence continues at coordinate 1,362 of JBILGV010000044.1, forward strand.
ACTCAAAGTTCCCACCCTTGCTGAAGTGATTCAACTGGTGAAGGATGTGGAAACACAAACGAATCGCAAAATCGGCATCTATCCCGAAACCAAACACCCCACCTTCTTCCAACAGCAAGGCATTAATACTAGTCAACTTTTAGTTGACACCCTCAAGGCGAATAACTTCACCGATCCTTCTCGCGTCTTCATTCAATCCTTTGAAGTCAGCAACCTCAAGGCTCTGAAAAGCACGATTATGCCCACCGCAGGAATTAACATTCCTCTCGTGCAGTTGTTCGGCGGTTCGGGACAGCCCTACGACTTCGTGGTAAGCGGCGACACTCGTACTTACACCGATCTCTCCACCACCACAGGCTTAGCCGAAATTGCCACCTATGCTAAAGGCATTGGTCCCAACAAACAACGCATCATCCCTCAATTGACCGTTGATGCGAATAACAATGGACAGCCAGACGATCTCAATGGCGATGGCGCAATCAGCGATGGCGATCGCGTCTTGGGTAATCCGACAACCCTAATTGCCGATGCTCACAAGGCTGGCTTAATCGTCCATCTCTACACCTTACGCAATGAGAGCTTTTTCCTACCCAGCACCTACAAGGGCGATCCTGCGGCTGAGTATCGCAAGTTCATCGATTTGGGCGTAGATGGATTCTTTACAGATTTTCCCCGCACTGGGCGATCGGTTTTGGTAAACGACTACTTCAAAGGTACTGGTTACACTAGCTCTACCGCCAACTTCTCCGCTACTAGTCCAGTGGGCTTCGATCCCAATAATCCCTTCTACGGCGACCTTGTTACCGCTAATCTTGCAGGTTCTAGAGGCTTTGAGGGCATGGCTTTCAGTCCCGATCGCCAAACCCTCTACCCTTTACTAGAAGGAACTGTCGTTGGTGATCCTGAAGGTTCTCTCCGCATCTATAAATTGGATGCGACAACCAAGGCTTTCCAAGGGCTAGTTGGACGCTATCAACTGGCTAACCCTGCCAATGCGATCGGTGACTTTACTCCCGTCAATAACAATGAGTTCCTAATCATCGAACGCGATAATGGGCAAGCTAGTACCGCCGCTTTCAAGAAGATCTTCAAAGTAGACTTCAGCAAAATCGATGCGAACGGATTTGTATCCAAAGAAGAAGTTGCTAACCTTCTCAATATCAAAGATACCAACGATCTCAATGGCGATGGCAGTACCACCTATACCATGCCATTCCAAACCATTGAAGATGTATTGGTACTCGACAGCAAGACCATTCTGGTTGCTAACGACAATAACTATCCATTCTCTATCGGTCGTCCTACGGCGATCGACAACAATGAGATTGTTGTTTTGGAACTAGAAAAGCCCCTTGCACTTGACTCTCGCTTGGGCGTGGCTGCGGCTGTAGCTGAAGCCCCTAGCCTTAAATCAGGAACTTCTGGTGTTGACAATCTATTTGTCAGTGGCGGCATCGATGGCATCAACGACACGATCTTCACTGGCGCTGGTGATGACAAAGTAGATACTGTTTTTGGTGTCAATTCTGCTTTTGCTGGCAACAACCGCGTTGATTTAGGCAGTGGCAACGACACTATTGATGTCAACACAGGCGATCGCGCATTTGGTGGTGATGGTAACGATATTTTTGATGCAAAAGATGGTAAGGGCGGCAACCGTATGTCTGGCGGTGCTGGCGATGACAAGTTCTATTTGGGATCAGGCGATCGCGCTCTTGGTGGTGATGGTAACGATCAATTCTTCGTTAGTTCAGGTGGTAATAACTTGCTATCAGGCGGCGCTGGTGCTGACATCTTCAATATCATCACTGCTGGCACAATTCCTTCTGCTGCAAATACCATTCTTGATTTTCAGATTGGTACTGATGCGATTCACATTTCAGGAATTAGCGCAAGCGCTCTTTCTCTTGGTCAAGTTGGTGCGAATGCGGTGATCTCTACTCTCGTTAGTGGTCAAGCGATCGCAACTCTAACTGGAATCCAAGCATCTAGCTTGAGTTTCGCTAACACTTCGCAGTTTACATTTGCTTAATACGAACCTTTAACTTTGAAATGGGGGATTTATTCCCCCATTTTTATTGTGCTAGGGATTACTAAAAAGCTCCGACAGAATATTGCAGTAAAAAAATATCAAAGGAAAACAACGTGGCTACAGTTTTTATTAACGAAATTCACTACGACAATACAGGAACTGATGTTGGCGAATTTGTCGAAATCGCTGGCGTGGCTGGCACTAATTTAGCGGGCTGGACTCTTGTCCTATATAACGGCAACGGTGGAGCAGCATACAACACTACTGACCTTAGCACGTTCATTATCGATGATGAAGGTAATGGCTTTGGAGCATTCAGCGTTCTCATCAGTGGAATTCAAAACGGCTCGCCTGATGGTATTGCATTGGTAAACAATGGTGCGGTTGTGCAATTCCTAAGTTACGAGGGAGTCTTCACTGCTACCAGTGGTGCTGCGAATGGTATTACCAGTACTGATATTGGAGTTGCAGAAGCAGGTACTGAAGCATCGGGTCTGAGTTTACAGCTAACTGGCACTGGCACTGAGTCTGGTAACTTTGTATGGAATGCACCAAGTGACGATTCTCCTGGAACGATTAATGTAGGTCAAACATTTACTGGCGGTGCGGCTCCAACTATCACTGGTATCGATCTTTCCAAATACATCCGTACTGGACTTTTCAACTTGCCTGTGGCAACTACTGGAACCAATTTTCTAGCGAGAGAAGTTTCGGCTGTTACATACAACAAGGACACCGATACACTGTTTTTGGTTGGCGATGGTGGCACAGCGATCGTGCAAGTATCAAAGACAGGGCAGTTGATCGACTCAATGACTCTAACTGGTGGATTATTTGCCGATCCAGAAGGACTCACATATATTGGTAATGGTCAATTTGTGATCGCTGATGAGCGAGTCCGCACAGCGAGTAGATTTACCTATGCGGCTAATACGACTCTCACCGCAGCAAACATCCAGACTGTAGATCTCGGTACTAACATCGGAAATGATGGCATTGAAGGAATAACTTTCGATCCTCAAACTAACGGTTTCGTTGCTGTTAAAGAAGCTAACTCTACTTCTACAACCTTACCTCTTACAAAGATTGGCGTATTTCAAACAACGATTGATTTTGCGACAGGAACTGCAAGTAATGGCTCTGCCACCACACTCGACTCAACCAATCTCTTTGATCCTGCCTTGACAGGATTAGCTGACTTCGCCGATGTTTTTGCACTGTCAAATCTTGCGGCTCTCAATGGCAAGCCTGAATCTGGCAACCTGCTAATCGTTAGCCAAGCATCGGGCAAAGTCATCAATGTCGATCGCGCTGGAAATATCTCTAGCTCATTAACGATAATATCCGAGCCTCTCAATGCCCTTTCAGTTGCCGATCAGCAGTTTGAAGGCATTACAGTTGACAAAGACGGTACTCTCTATATCACCAGTGAGAATGAGAACATTCCACAGCTTTCGGTCTACAAGCTTTCTACAGTTCCCAATCAAGCTCCTACCGCAGTAGTACTTAACAATCGAATCAATGCGATCTCGGAACTTGATAGCACAGTTGCTGCAACAAGAGTCGCCAATATCTCCTTAACTGATGATCAACTGGGGGTAAATACTCTTAGCTTGACTGGCCCTGATGCTGCTGTTTTTGAGATTGTCGGCAACAGCTTATTTCTCAAGGCGGGTACGGTTTTAGATTTTGAAACCAAGACTAGCTTTAGCGTCAATGTCAGTGTCGATGACTCTACTATCGGCAGTACTCCAGATGCAACGGCTGCCTTTACCTTAAATGTTACTAATGTAGTTGATGAAACCCCACTTCCAGTCACCAGCTCTACCATCTTCGTGACAGAAGTTGCACCTTGGAGTAGTGGCAATTCACTTGTCCTCGCTGATTGGTTTGAACTGACCAACACTGGTACTAGCGCTGTAAATATTTCAGGCTGGAGATTTGACGATAACTCTAACAGCTTTGGTGCATCAGGGCTTCTGAGTGGTATTGCAACTATTAACGCAGGGGAGTCGGTAATCTTCATTGAAGGCGCGACTCCGAACCCAGCCTTCTTAAACAACTGGTTTGGTGCAACTCCACCCGCTAATCTAAAGATTGGTAACTATAGTGGCGGTGGTGGCTTAAGCACTGACGGAGATGCGGTCAATATCTTTAACGCTGCTGGTGTAATTCAAGCAAGCGTTACCTTCGGTGCATCACCTGCTACATCACCATTTACCACCTTCGACAACGCTGCTTTGTTGCAAAATACGGCAATTACAACTCAAAGCGCTGTTGGTGTAAATGGCGCTTTCTCAGTTACCAATAACTTGTCAGTAACCGAAATTGGCTCTCCAGGGCGTATCGCCAATCAAGTAGTTGTTACACCATTAGTCACGATCGCTGCAACAGATGCTAACGCCGCCGAAGCTGGTACTGACGCTGGCACATTCCGCATTACCCGCACGGGATCGACTGCAAATGCGCTGACCGTAAATTACACAGTGGCAACTGGTGCTGGTCAAGCGATCGGCGCTGATTACACGCCAACCTTAACAGGCTCAGTGGCGATCGCTGCTGGTCAGGCTTTCGCAGATATCACAATTACGCCAGTAAATGATTTACTAATCGAAGGAAGCGAAACTGTCACTATCAACTTGACTGACACCGCTAACTACGATTTGGGCGCAACCGCAACCGCAACCGTAACTATCGCTGACAACGATTTCTCCACTAAAATCAGCGCGATTCAAGGGGCAAGTCAAACTTCTCCTTTAGTCGGTCAAGTTGTCATAGCTGTCCCTGGCATCGTTACCGCCGTTGACTCCAATGGCTTCTATCTCCAAGATCCTAACCCAGACGCTAATATCGCAACTTCTGAAGGTATCTTCGTCTTCACTAACACCGCTCCAACCGTTAAAGTTGGTGATTCCATTACGGTCACTGGCACGGTAAGCGAATTTACTCCTGGTGGCGCAGCAACAGGCAACCTCTCAACCACCCAAATTGGCGGTACTCTCACGATTTCCGTTCTATCTAGCAATAACGCCTTGCCTGCGGCGACAATTATCGGAGCAGGTGGTCGAGTACCTCCTTCTCAAATCATCGACAACGATGGACTCACCTCCTTCGATGCAACAACTGATGGCATTGACTTCTTTGAGTCCCTTGAAGGAATGCGCGTCACTGCGAAGAACTTGCAAGCTGTCAGCGCAACTAATAGCTTTGGCGAAATCTATGCAGTTGTGGATAACGGCGCAAGCGCAACAGGTTTAAGCAGTCGCGGTACGATCAATATTTCACCTACAGACTTCAATCCAGAGCGCATTCAAATTGACATCGACAATGGTGTGTTTGACTTCCCTCTTCCTAATGTCAATGTTGGCGCGAAGATTGGTGATGTTACAGGCGTAGTTGGTTACAACTTCGGCAACTTTGAAATCATTCCTACCGAAGCCTTTGGTAGCAATATTGTTGCTTCTACACTTCAGCCTGAAGTTACTACCCTCGCTAAGAGTGGTGACACCCTCAAGGTTGCTACTTATAACGTTCTCAACCTTGATCCTCAATTGGAAACAGGGGTGGCGGCAAATAACATTGATAATGATATTGCCAACGGTCGATTTGCGGCGATCGCTCAGCAAATTGTCAATAACTTGGGAACACCTGACATCATTGGATTGCAAGAAGTTCAGGACAATAGTGGCGCTCAAAATGATGGTGTAATTAGCGCTAGCTTGACGCTGCAAACCTTAATTAATGCGATCGCTGCCGCAGGTGGACCCACTTACAAATTCATCGACAACACCTTCATCACCAACAACACCAGTGGTGGACAGCCCAACGCAAACATCCGTACAGCCTTTTTGTACAATGACGATCGCGTTGATTTAGTCGATGGTTCCGTCAAAACCGTTCCTACTTCTTCTTTCTCCGCCTTTGCTGATAGCCGTTTACCACTGATTGCTGACTTCGCATTTAATGGCGAAACCGTCACCGTAATCACCAATCACTTCTCATCTAAGGGTGGTAGCCGACCTCTATTTGGAACGACCCAACCCTCCGTTGGTGGCGAAGCTAATGGCAACGGACAAGAAAACGTCACGATCAATGGTTCTCTCGATCAGCGTCGCGCTCAAGCTCAAGCCGTAAACGATTATGTCGATAGCGTTTTGGCTACGAAGCTAGATGCCAAAGTCGTCGTCGTCGGTGACTTCAATGAATTTGAATTCATCTCGCCTCTTAACATCCTCGCTGGTGTTACTGCTCCAGTGCTGACCAACCTCACCAATTCTCTTCCAGAGAACGATCGCTACACTTTCAACTTTGATGGTAATTCGCAATCTCTCGATCACATCTTGGTTAGCAATAACCTAAGCGGCTCGGCGAAAGTAGATATCGTTAATATCAATACTGAATTTGTGGATAATGCTCAACGCGCTAGCGATCATGATCCAATTGTGGCAACCTTAAAAATCGCGCCGACTGGTTCAACCTTGGCGGCAATCGGCTCATCTGGTAATGATGATATCATCGCCGTTCAAGGCAGTAGCTTTGACGGAAAAGATGACATTGTGTTCACAGGTACGGGTAATGATAAGGTCGATCTCACATCGGTATCCGCATTCCAAAATGCAGGACAAAATCGTATCGATACTGGCAGTGGCAACGACATCATCTATGTCAGCAAAGGCGATCGCGTATTCGGTGGTGATGGCGATGACATTTTTGAAGCAACTGAAGGCAAGGGCGGCAACCGCTTATCTGGTGGCGCTGGTGATGACAAGTTCTTTTTAGGATTTGGCGATCGCGCTCTCGGTGGCGATGGCAAAGATGAGTTCTTCGTTAGCTCTGGTGGTAACAACTTGCTATCAGGCGGTGCTGGCGCTGATATCTTCAATATCATCACCGCTGGTACAATTCCTTCTGCATCAAATACTATTCTTGACTTCCAAGCTGGTACTGACTCGATTAAAATTCAAGGCTTGGGTGCAGCTTTTGGATTTAATGATTTGACTCGTACTGGAAATGACATCAAGATTGGTGGTTTCATCGTTGCAACGCTGACTGGTGTTGACACATCTAGCTTGACGGCCTCTAACTTCCAGTTCGGTTAATTACCAATTCACGTCATAGCAGTTATTAAATGACTGCTATTTGGAAAATGTAAAAAATGTAGTGGCAATTCATGAATTCCCACTACATTTTTTTGTGCCATACTCAATTGAAAGTAGCTATAAGCAGAAGTTTTCAGTCCCTTTTTCCTCAAAATAAAGATGAGGGAAATCTGCTTAATATTAATATAAATCACCAGATTTTCGACTCAAAGTTTTGACTGTTAGCAATAGTTACGGAATCGCATTCAGGTTGAATTAGAAATATTCCTTATGAATGGGACTTTGTTATTTGTTGACTAGTTTGTCGATTTGTGGGCAGGGAAATATCTACGTTGATAGACTTCAGTCATTTATCTTTCGGTATTTTGACAATAAGACTCGAATCTTGTTGAGATGTTCATCGTCTTAGGCTGCTAAATTTCACTATCGATTTGCTCATATAGCTAAATATCGTTATCATTTAACCTTCCCTATACCAAACCTTAACCAAATATTTTAATCCTTGGATGATAGAATTAACGTGTTTGGTTTGACTTATTCTAATAATTTACATCAGCCAGCCCATGGCGATCGCTAAATTAGCATAGTGTTCGTTGCAATTTTTGGCTTTATTCGATTGGTTTTGTTCGCTTTCAGTTGCGAGATTTGTGACCAAGAAAGAAACACAAACAAAATTCACTAATTACAGACTTAACCATGACTGATCTAATTAACTTGAAATTTGCTGGGACTATTAGCTTAAATGGCGCAGAAATTTCTGATTTTGACCCAAAAACTCAGCGCTTGTTTGTCACTGGAGAAGTTGCAGGTAAGCCAGTTTTACAGGTAATTAATGTTTCCAACCCTAATCAACCTGTCAAAATTGGTGATATTGACCTTTCCAGCTTTGGTGCAGGAATTCAGAGTGTAGCTGTGAGAAAAGGCATAGGGAGTAATACCAGCATAGTTGCTGTTGCCATCTCCGCCACTACTTCCACTGACCCTGGTAAGGTAGTATTTTTTAATGCCAACGTTGATGTTGCCAATCCCACAGCGTTGTCTCAGGTGACAGTAGGCGCTTTGCCTGATATGCTCACCTTTACCCCCGATGGTAGCAAATTGTTGGTAGCCAACGAAGGCGAACCAAACGAAAACTACACGATTGATCCAGAAGGCTCAATTAGCATTATTAACGTTTCGGGAAATATTGCGACTTTAGATAATACTAAAGTTACAACTGCCAACTTCACAGCCTTTAACGGTCAAGAAGCGGCTTTAAAGGCACAAGGTATCAGAATTTTTGGTCTGAATGCTTCATCGGCTCAAGATTTTGAACCAGAGTACATCGCAATTTCTCCTGATAACAAAACAGCTGTTGTTACTCTGCAAGAGAATAATGCACTAGCAATTGTTGACATTGCTACTAGTAAAGTTACCAGCGTTGTTCCCCTAGGGTTCAAAAACCACAACCTAGCAGGAAATGGTTTAGATGCTAACGATAGAGATGTCAATGGTACCAGCAGTGGTGGCGGTAAAATCAATATTCAAAACTGGCCGGTTTTGGGGATGTATCAACCCGATGCAATCTCATCATTCCAAATTGGCGGGAAAACCTACTATATAACCGCCAACGAAGGAGATTCTCGCGTTCGTCCCACAGCCAATAATATTGTACCTGGTCAGGGAGAGGGAGGTATTTTCAACGAAGAAACACGGGTTGCTAGTGTCAAACTTGACCCCACAGCCTTTCCCAACGCCGCTACTCTGCAAAATAACGCTAATCTCGGTCGTTTGCGAATCACCAACACCTTGGGAGATACCGATAAAGACGGAGATTTTGATCAGTTATACGCCTTTGGCGGTCGTTCTTTCTCTATTTGGGATGACCAAGGAAAATTAGTATTTGATAGTGGTGACCAACTAGAAAAGATTACAGCGCAACAAACACCGACATTTTTTAATGCGAATAACGGATCAACAGCCGATTTTGACACTCGTTCCGATGATAAAGGACCAGAACCAGAAGCTGTAACTGTAGGTTATGTCAGCGGTAAACCCTACGGCTTTATTGGTTTAGAACGTGCTGGTGGTGGGGTTATGGTTTATGACCTGAGCAATCCCGTTGCGCCGCAATTTGTCCAGTACATTCGCACTAACAGTGATATTAGTCCTGAAGGCTTGAAGTTCATTCCTGCGTTTGACAGTCCTAATGGGAAGCCCCTATTAGCAGTAGCGAATGAAGTGAGTAACACCGCTACCTTATATGAAATTGAGACACCAAAAGTGGGAATTTTTTCCATCGATTCTGTCTCTGCTGTTGAAGGAAATGAGGTTAATTTCACCATCACTCGCACAATTGATATTCAGAGTGAGCAAACTGTGACTGTATCCACAGCGATAAATACAGGCGATACAGCCAGCAACACTGATTTGACGACAAAAACCGAAACTATCACCTTTAAACAAGGCGAAACGCAGAAAACCTTTACAGTACAGACAACTCAAGATGCGCTGTTGGAAAGTGATGAAACTTTTAGCGTCAGTTTGAGTGACCCCACAAATGGAGCGATTATTGATTCGACGAAAGGTACAGCGAAGGGAACAATTACCAACGATGATCCAACACCTGTATTTGCGATCGCTTCATCTTCTGCTGTGGAAGGAAATGGGATTAATTTCACCATCACCCGCACAGGAGATGCTCAAGCAGACCAAACTATCACTGTATCCACAGCGATAAATACAGGGGATACAGCCAGCAACAGTGATTTGACGACAAAAACCGAAACTATCACCTTTAAACAAGGCGAAACGCAGAAAATCTTTACGGTTTTGACAACTCAAGATGCACTGTTGGAAAGTGATGAAACTTTTAGCGTCAGTTTGAGTGACCCCACAAATGGAGCGATTATTGATTCGACGAAAGGTACAGCGAAGGGAACAATCACCAACGATGATCCAGCACCTGTATTTGCGATCGCTTCGTCTTCTGCTGTGGAAGGAAATGCGATCGCTTTCACCATCACCCGCACAGGGGATGCTCAAACAGACCAAACTGTGACTGTATCCACAGCAATAAATACAGGGGATACAGCCAGCAACACTGATTTGACGACAAAAACTGAAACTGTCACCTTTAAACAGGGCGAAACTCAGAAAACCTTTACGGTTGTGACAACTCAAGATGCACTGTTTGAAAGTGATGAAACTTTTAGCGTCAGTTTGAGTAATCCCACAAATGGAACGATTATTGATCCAACTAAAGGTACAGCGAAGGGAACTATCACCAATGATGATCCAGCGCCAATATTTGCGATCGCTTCGTCTTCTGCTGTGGAAGGAAATGCGATCGCTTTCACCATCACCCGCACAGGAGATTCCCAAGCAGACCAAACTGTCACTGTATTCACAGCAATAAATACAGGGGATACAGCCAGCAACACTGATTTGACGACAAAAACCGAAACTATTACCTTTAAACAGGGAGAAACGCAGAAAACCTTCACAGTACAGACAACTCAAGATGCGCTGTTGGAAAGTGATGAAACTTTTAGCGTCAGTTTGAGTAATCCCACAAATGGGGCGATTATTGATTCGACGAAAGGTACAGCCAAGGGGACTATCAACAACGATGATATCCCCTTTGCGAAAAATCTTGACAACGATATCTTTACGATCAAAGGTACTGGTCAAGCCAGACTTAAAATCACTCTGACAGGTCAAAGTTTTAACCTGGTGAATGAACTGGGTGTATTTACCGTTGATGATACTAGTGGTAAGATTGGGAGTGATCGCGCCGCATATGTTCAAGAAAATTTGCAAAAAGCACAGATAATTTTCTCGACTATTGCCAATGTTCCCAATGGTTTTGATCCCAACAATCTTACACGTGTGTTGGAATTTGATGGCGATGTCAAGAACCTGCGATTCTATTTAGTCAGAAACAGCACAACAGAATCCGTACTGCGGGGACAAACCTCAACCACAGAGGTATTGTTTGCTGATGCCTCGGTACAAAAAGTTACAAACTTGGGTGTTGATAGCTATTCCTTAGCATGGGAGGATGGCTCTGGTAACAGTACTGACTTTAAAGATCTGGTTGTCAAGCTAGAATCAACAAATGATCCGTTGCCTCTGGGTACAAAGTTTGGAGGTCAAAATGGGGCTGAGGTCATTGACTTAACGAACGCGACACAAGAAGTAACAGCTAAGTTTTCAGTTTACAGAGAAGCGGCTTACAACAACTTAGTGGGATTTTATCAAGTAGACGATGCAACTGGACGTATTGGCAGCCTCAATCCTGGTGACGATGGTTATGCTCAAGCAGCTGTAGGTAAGCGTGTTGCGGGCATTGACCTGAGAGCTGGCAACCAACAAGTTGCTACCTTTGAGAACAAAAAATTCTCAGCAGGTGCGATATTTGCGCCCTTTATCATCACCAATGGAGTGACAGTAGATCAAGTTCTCAGTGGACAAGTCAGCCAAGTTTACTTTGCTTACTTAGGAGCTAACTCAGACAAGGTTGATCATGTCCGCCTGCTAGGGAATAATGTCTTTGGCTTTGAAGATATATCAGGTGGTGGTGACAGAGATTTCAACGATGTAATTGTAAGAGTCGATTTGAAATAGGTTTACGCAAAAGAACATGACTTGCTCGTACAGAAAAACAGAGGCAATTCATGAATTGCCTCTGCTTTTTTTATACGGGTTTAATTTTGTTGCTTAACTTTTGACTAGCGCTGATTTGCTTGCACGGGCTTTACAGTTTTGAGAGGAATGTTATTTGCTTCCAACCAATCCTTCCCAACTCTAACTGTGATATCTGACTCAATATCACCCGTGGATTCCACCACCACTTCGCCAAGTCCCAGAGACTCGCGTAGCTTTTCCGCACTTGCGCGATCGCCATTTTGAGCAATAATCTGCGTTTTGGGAATCGCCTTAGTCCAGCGATCGCTAGCGGAAAATACTTGAGCATAGCCCGCTTTAGAAAGAGTCGTTGTTGCTTTCTTTGCACCTTCAGGCTGAGACATACTATCTTGAATGGCAACTCGAAGCGTTTGGGGAGTGCTTTCAGAAAGAGAGGTATCGGCTGACTTAAGTACTCCAAAGCTTTGGCTCATTATTTTCGCAAGTAGACGATTATCTAAAATCCAGTAGCTCAGGTTGTCGAATTCCCCAGGATTGCTAAATCGCCCTGGAGCCATGTGCATTTGAATATTTTTGCGATCAGTCTTTGACGTGTAACCAGCAAGAGCGAGAAATTCTTCAACCGACAGGTTAGTGTCGATATTGTCCTTAATAATTGCCAGAACTTCAGGAAACTTGCTGATCGCTTCAGGCTTTAATTTCTGATCGATAAAGGCGCGAAAAAATGCTTGTTGGCGCTGTACACGACCGATATCTCCCAGATCATCGTGACGAAAACGCATGTACTGAATCGCTTTGTTACCAGTTAATTTTTGCTGCCCCGCATTGAGATTAATATATAGACGCTGACTATCATCTTGATATTTCATCTTTTTCGGTACATATACATCAATGCCGCCAAGAGCATCAATCAACTTACCGAAACCATTCACATTAAACCGAATATATCGATCAATGGGAATATCCCCTAATACTTGGCTCACAGTTTGGGCTGATAGCGCCGCTCCACCTGCATAGTTGGCAAAATTAATTTTAGTTTTACCAACACCTTGAATATTGACGCGGCTATCGCGAGGAATGGAGAGGACGGCGACTTTTTTGGTAGTCGGATCAAAACGAATTAGCAACATCGCGTCACTCATACCGTTGAGATTATCGTCTACTTCCGCGAGATACCTACCTTTCGGCTTAGATTGAGCATCAGGCAGATCCGAGGTAAGAATGATCGTCCCCAATACCAAGATATTGACGGGGCGGGTTAAGGTCGGCACACCAGCGATCGCCGAAGTCATACTATCTGCACTTTGGTTAAAGACCGCCGCCTCATCCGCCGAAAGTTGACGCTGTTGAAAAGGTCGGCTACTCAATACAAAAGCTAGCCCAGCCCCCAGCCCTCCAGATAACAGCGCCACAAACAGCACCACAAAAAGAGTCCATTTAGGACTAAGCAAAGGTTTTTTAGAGCTTTTGGGCGATTTGAATGGCTTTTTTGACAAACCTGATTTTTGACCTATATCGATGGGATTTGTTGCCACAGTTACAGAATACTCCTCACAAGTGCATATTGGCTTCAGTTAAATCTTGCCTAGATATCTTGAGATTTTATGACGTACCATCTTACAACTTTAGCACTCTAGCGTAATTTTTCGTTACAAACTGACAAATTACGCACAGTGGGAGATTAATTAAAAAAATTGCTTGGGTGTGCTTTGCACGCCCAAGCAATTAGGGAATTGCAATTAAACCAAAAATTTATTGAGATGGCGAAGCCCGCCCCAACAAGTTTTGGGTTTAATTAATTTTCCTTTCCTAACACTTTGATCGGTGTTGATGTGGTTGCCGACAAATCAGTTAATACAGGAGCAGTTTCCGTTACCTTGGTCTCAGGTGTTTTTACTACCGAGTTTTCTGGGGTGGTAACCTCGGTTTTATGAGAAGAAAATACTTTCTTTTGCGTAAAACCGATGTCTTTTAAGTAGTCTTTCCTGCTAGATGGGGCAGTAGATGGCGCGATCGGACTAGGCGATTTTTCACTAGGCGATTTTTCACTAGGCGATTTTTCACTAGATGGTGTTGGAGATGTTGTCAGAGATGGTATAGGTGCGATCTCTGTCACTGGAGCCAATTTGGCTTTAATTGGCGTGACAACAGGTGCGATCGCCTCTGGTTCAACTTTTGGGGCGGCTTTGGGAGCGACCTTGACTGGTGCAACTGGCAATGTAACTGGAGGCACAGTAGCCTTATCAATGGGTTTAACCTCAACTTTTGCAGCTTCGGCTTTTGGAGTTTCAACCTTTGGGGCTTCGACTTTTGGAGCTTCAACCTTTTGGGCTTCAACTTTTGGAGCTTCGGCTTTTGGAGCAGGAGCAGGACTAGGAACTGTAGTTGTATCTTTGACTGCTTCAGGAGTCTCTGCCGCAGGCGTAATCGTAGGCGCGGGGCTAACTAGCTCAACGGGTGTGGGGCTAGGCTCAGGGGTTGGCGGCACATAATCAGGATTAACGATCGCATCGATATTAGCAATCTTCTCGCCGCTTACTAGACGCGAGAGCGTGTCTTGACCATTGGGCTGAAAATCAATCAAATGAGCAGTGCTGTTAAAGACATTGGCGATCGCATCACCGTCTTCTTCGATTAATTCCAACTTGACCCAGTTTTTGCCTTGCTTAAAGCCTTTGAGATACATCGGCTCCCAGCGATCGAAAGTAAAACTTTGACCATCGATGGTGGCGCGAACTTTCCAATCATTGTTAATATCTTCCGCTTTGTCCAAATCTTGGGTTAACAAATGCAGAGGCGCATTTTGCAGATAAAAATCAAGCATGATTGGCTCAGCCCCATAACTGCCAACTGGACGGCTATAGGTGAGCAGGGGAGTTTTGGTTGCGGGAGTATTTTCGCCAGTTTTGGTTAACACATGGAAAGTCGTCTGGGCATATGCGCCTTCATTTTTAAAACTTTCATGCCAAGGACGCGAGGCAAAAGCACGGATGGTATGGGTTCCCGCGCTGAGATGATCAAAGGTTGCGGTTTGATTGAGGTCATAGACAGCCTTATATTCTTGGTTATCTAAAGTCACATGAATATGAGGACCTAAACCAAAATCAGCATTTTTGAAAATCGGTAAATTTTTGACATCAAACTTTACGGATACCGATGTATCGTCTAGTACTTGGTCAGGCTTGGGGCTGAGGATGCTGACCTGCGGTTCGTAGCTATCAAGCAGACGGCTAAGACGTTGAATCTCGGCTGGTGGTGAAACTTCTGTGATATTAATAGTTTCAGATTTTTGAACAGGGGCTTTAATCTCTGGTTTTTGTTCATCACCGCAAGCTGTGAGGTAAAAGCACAGGGCGATCGCCATCACTAAACTTGCTAACTTTTTCCAAGGCAAATTTTGCCAATAAGTGTGCCAATAAGATTTAACTCGCGAAGCTTTTGGCTTATCTTCGGGTCGGTTAGAGTTTGCGATCGCACTCATAAAAACTATGCTCAACTCACATTACAAAGGCAAATATACCGAAAAATGAGCGCCTTGCTTGTAAAGAATCACTATTATTTATGTATTACACCTTTCGCAGCCAATAATTTAGAGATGCAACTACTCTAGAAAAACTTGTAAAAGCCCCACAAAGCGCCGCTTTTGCAAATTTATGTGGGTTTTAAGTCAGCGCGTTTGCAGTCAGCACAAAGGGCTGTATGCTAAAAATTAAATCCTTTTACCGCGAAAACCATTTTTATTAATTACGAGTGTCAATGCAAGTACGTCGCCAATCTGAAACTGCTAAAAATAAGGGCTATGCGATCGCTGCTCCCACCGATGCGCCTCAAAATATTTTAGAAAAAATTGTCTGGCATAAGGAGTTAGAGGTGGCGGCGATGTATGCCCATGCGCCGATTGAGTCAGTGCAAACGAATCTTGTTAATGTCCAACCGCCACGAAATTTTTATGGCAGTTTGCAAAATTCCCATCTTAAGCCTGCATTAATTGCTGAGGTCAAAAAAGCATCACCGAGTAAAGGTGTATTTCGGGCAGATTTCGAGCCTGTGGTGATCGCCCAAGCCTATGAACGTGGCGGTGCAAGTTGTCTCTCAGTGTTGACGGACGCACAGTTTTTTCAAGGCGGTTTTCAGAATTTGCAATTGGTGCGCCAAGCCGTTGATTTACCATTAATTTGCAAAGAATTTATTATCGATCCCTATCAAATTTATTTAGGGCGATCGCATGGTGCGGATGCAGTTCTATTAATTGCCGCAATTCTCACTGATGCTGAGTTAACTTCTTTGCAAGCATTAATCCATGAATTAGGGATGACTGCTTTAGTCGAAGTACATACTCAAGCAGAACTAGATCGTGTTTTACAAATTCCTGATGTGCGTTTAATCGGTATTAATAATCGCAATTTAGAAAATTTTGTAGTCGATCTTGAGCAGACCAAAATTTTAATGGATAGACTTGCTCCCGCAATTAAAAGTAAATATCTCTGGGTGAGTGAGTCTGGTATTTACAATCGTCAAGATTTGGATTTTGTACTGAGTTGTGGTGCAAGTGCGGTATTAGTGGGTGAGTCTTTGATTAAACAAGAAAATATCGAAGAAGCAGTTAACAGTTTGCTAAATCAAAGTTAAATAAAAATAGTCTAATAACTAGGACAACTGCACAGGTTTCCTAACAAAAAAAAGATATCTCTTGACAAGCACGAAACTATTTGTGCGGTAATTTGCGGGGCTGATAATTTCTTAATTGGCACAATCCGCACCATCTGCCACCTTTGTGCTGAATTTAATTTTTAATTTTTATTAAGGTGCTTGACTTGCCTCAATTCACCAATGGGTTATAGAATGTGGGGCATTGGCATGATTTCTTTTGTTGAGGAACTTGAGTATCACATCTCTTGCCCCTTTTTACCTCTTGCTTAAAGTTGCGAATAAACAAAAATATTTATAACGAATAAAACCTCTGATCTGCTGTAATTTAGCTTCCATTTTGATATTTAAGTGGGAAGTTTATGCAGAGATACTTGATTCTAAAAATGGAAGCAAAGGTATGAAGCCTAAAAATATACTCCTAATAAGGCAAGAGTTTTAGTTGACTTGGACTGTAGGTCTTTAGCTGTAATGCATGTATTGCACCACTATCAAGATGTTCTTGGATCGCACTATAGACCAATTTATGTTGTTTAATCATTGATAGCCCTTCAAATTGTTCAGCTACTACGATCGCGGCAAAATGTTGACCATCGTGATTAGGATCTTCAACTTGTACTTTAGCGTTGGGCAATGTGTTACGGATTAGTTCAGCGATATTTTGATGAGAAATCATAGTTTAAGATTTATGTTGTGGATAGCTTTTATTAGTAAACCTGATGAAGACCTTAATTTTTTAGACATCTTTATTTTAGTTACTAAACTAATTATAAGGATGGAGTGCAAAGTCTAGAGATATATGCTTAACTTGGGGCAAGCATCAGCATATTCTGCTTATATTAAGGATAATAACTAGGATATCTGCGCTTGGCAACCCCGATTTTACTATGCTAAAAAGACGAAAAATCTTATAAAGTTTAGCTAAGCGATAAACTATATGTGTAAATTTATAGACATTTCAGATTTTCCTGTAATTAAACCTAGGCAAAAACAAAAATTTTTTGGGCTTTACCTGTCACAGAAACAAGAAATACTGGGCTTATCGCTCATTATACGCGGCAGGACGACATGAATAAATGCTGTAAACCAAAGTGACTAGGATTGACTGTTTGACAATATAATGATTCGTTGTATAGCTGAATTTGCTAGTCGCTGGCTAGTCGTCTATGTGAGGAATTTATGAACAAGCGTTATCAATATATTTCTCGATTTTTAGTAATTATGAGCTTGGCGATCGCTTTTCCTACAATCAATCCTGCTTGGTCAAAACCAACAGGTGCAATTCAACCGCGCAATGGTGACGCGACTCGGTTACGTTCTGTACAAGGTCAGCCAATTATGCCAACAAATAGCGATCAGTTTGCTCCCACCCAAAATTCTTCTGATGCTAATCTCAAGATTCAAAAGGTAAATATTCAAGTTGGCACTACAGAGCCAGTAATCCCCAGTAATTACAACGCTTCACCCCAAAAAGTGAATAAATCAGGCAGTTTCAGTAGCGATCCGCTTAACGCGATTCCAATTTTCTAGGTAGTGGCAATTCATAAATTGCTGCGGCTCTTTTTGGGATTTAAATTGGGTTGAAAGTGGCTAAACCACAAGCACGTTTAATTGGTAACGATGCTGCTAAATTAAAGGCTCCTTGATAAGCGATCGCCCCATCAATTGTTGTGGTTACAACGACATCTAAGCCTGCTTGGAAGGCTATCAACGCCGCACGCTGAGCAGTCAAAATTCCACCTAATGCCATTGGTTTAAGAATGATGATATCGGCAGACTGATTATCAATTACGCGCTGTAATTGGGTGAGATTATTGACGGATTCATCGGCGGCGACAGGAATTGACTGCGATCGCTTAACCATCGCCATACCTTGTAAATCAAGAGCCGCAACGGGTTGCTCTACATATTCAATTTGTAAAGATTCTAGGCTATTTAAATTGGCGATCGCTTCGGTTACAGACCATCCTTGATTGGCATCAATGCGAATTTGAATTTCATTCCCAACTTGCAAACGCACTACTTCTACTCTTCGCAAATCAGATGCAAAATCTTTAGTTCCGACTTTGATTTTGAGACAGCGATAACCTTGATCTATATATTCTTTGGCTTTACTAGCTGCAAGTTCAGGAGCGATCGCCCCAATTACGGCATTGACGGGAACTAGATCGCAAACTTTGCCATTCACAGAATTTGCTAATAATTGCGAAAGCTTTAGCTCTTGAACTTGAGCCAATAAATTAAGTAAAGCTAATTCAATGCCATGTTTTGCGGCGGATGTGGAATTGTATGCTGCAAGTAAATTCGTAATGTCATCGAGATTTTGGATTTCTACATTAATTAGCGATCGCTGAATTTCTGTTAAAACCTTTTCAGTTTCGGCAAAGGATTCCATACCAAATCCATCAAGGGGAGCAGCTTCACCCAAGCCAATATGATTATGGCGATCGCTAATCTCTATGATAAAGCCTTGGCGATGGGAAATTATTCCAGATGCGGTATAAAAAGGCTCACGGAAAGCAAAGCAATAGGGCTGAAATTGAATAGATTCAACTTTAAATGTCATAGTTTAACTAGTCGCTTACCTATTTTTATATTTAACTAAATGCTAGATTTTTGGACAAAAACGAGTGGAACTTGGATTAATGTTTTGGCGATCGCTGCGGGTACATTTTTAGGACTAGTCCTACGCGGTCGGTTTCTTTCGCAAGTTTTGCCAATTCTCAAACAAGCGATCGGGCTAACTACGATATTTATTAGTCTGAATATGGCGAATAGTCTACTTAAGGTTAAAGTTGGTGTACTTGATGGCATTATCCTCTCGTTAATTTCGTTAATTATTGGCGGTGTATTGGGAGAATTAGGTGAGATTGAAAAGCGGTTAGAAACCGTGGGTGAATGGTTAAAAGCCAAATTTAAGGGTAAAGGCAAATTTACTGAAGGGTTTGTGGCGGCGAGTCTGTTGTTTTGTATTGGTCCAATGGCAATTATTGGCAGTCTGAACAATGGATTAAGGGGTGATCATAATCTTTTATCACTCAAATCGGCTTTGGATGGATTTATTTCGATTGTATTTGCCAGTACCTATGGCATCGGCGTAGGATTTTCAGCTTTGCCCGTAGCGCTTTATCAAGGCACTCTATCCCTATTAGCAGGAATATTAGCGAACAGTCTTCCCGATCCTGCGAATGCGCCATCGGTACTAATTGTTACTGGTGTCGGGGGCTTAATGCTGTTGGGACTAGGCTTAAATCTATTGGAATTAGCCAAAGTTCGGGTGGCTTCTTTTTTACCCGCTTTAGCGATCGCCCCTTTAGTTTATTGGCTAGCTGACAGCATTAAATGATCATTTTTCAGTGGATTACCGTAACAAATATAGGGGCAATTCATGAATTGCCCTTACGTTCTTTAAAACAATCTGGAAGTTAGCAGTAATAGAGCCAAGCCTAACAGAACTAACATCGAACTGCCGATATTATTCCAGAACTGGTGATAGCTGATGAGAGAAGCGCGTTGATTGGGGCGATCCTCCATGATGGGTTGTAAAGTGGAGAGATCGATCATTGGGAATTGTCCGCGTCGAAACCAACCTGATGCAAGTACGGAGCGATCGCATAGCATTTCCAGATTTTTAATTGTATTGCTAGGATCGATTAACCATTGACGGAAGTTGGGAATGTAGTTGATAAAGGCTAAACCACCTTGATCTTCCAAACGCATCGAATAACCAATATAAAATTCATCAGTGCCATAGCCAAGTAATTCCCCAGGAATCTGCACGGGAGTACCTTGGACATAACTGGCATAGGGATCGATTAGTAAACTCACAAGATCAGTATCACTAACTTTACGAAAGTCGGGATAGCGTAGGCTGCCCTGAAACATAAATCCTAAGCCTAAGCCAATCATCGACAAGCTGAGCAGTAACCAGCGATTAAATAGGAAATACAAAATTAAGGCGATAATTGCCGCGATCGCTACACCAATAAATGGAGAAATTTGAATCAACAAATCGCGCCAGAAATTTCGATATAGGCGTTTTTTGTCGAGCCTTTTCTCTTGTTTTAATAATTCTGCAAAGTCATATTCCGTTGATAGTCCCAGTTGTTTAGAATATCCCGATAGAAATTTCAAGCGTTTGCCAACTAACGGATGCGTAGAATGCAGTTGTAACCAACGTCGCCAAGGGTTAAACAGTTCCCATAAAAACACACGATAGGGATCTTGATCAGTTTGCCCCACATAGGCAATTTCCATTGCTAAACCGATCGCGGTCATAGTTTGGCGATCACAAATCCCCAAGGCTCGCGTCGATTCTAACAGCCGATTAGTGGGCATGGCGGGTTGATTGTAAGGCAACATTTGCCGCGCCATTTTCGGCAAGGCACGCGCTAGCGCGTTGGGATTACCTGTAAGTTCTGATGCAAAGCGATCGCTGAGAATTGTACTGGTTTGCGATAGCCAAACTAGCAAATAGTTGCTTAAGGAATATAGTGTATTGGCAAAAGTTGCGGCGACTTGCCAGACTTGTTTGGCACTTTTAGCGCGATAACTTTGGCGACTCAGTAGCACATAAATGTAATAGAGAATTTGCACGGGAGCCGAAATGAAGGTTAGTACAGCAAAACTCTTGTTGCGAATGCGTCCCAGTTGATAAGCATAGACCGCCGCAATTTCATCGTCATCAAGACAATCAAATAACCCACGACTGACCACAATTCGCGTCGAGTTGGAGATCACGCCATAGGTAAAGGCTACGGGTGCATCGTCTTCAATCCATCCCAATCGCGGTACGAATATATTGTACTTTTCACAAAAGTTCTCAATGATTTCCACGGCTTCGGGGCTTTTTTCATCCAAATCGGCAAGTGTAATCCATTGAATCCGATGATATTGCTTTTGGGTGATATCAATGATCCAAGGCGACATAAAAAACATCAAAACACTCAAGATCGTTGTAACAATTGCAATAGTCAGCAACCACGCGCTGGTAAAGACTGTTGTGAAAATTAGCGAAATACCATAGCCAATGGCAAACTGCAAACCGATAATTCCAAGGATTGTAATAATGATTGCAGCGATGAGAAAAAATGTATATCGGGAGGGAAGAGATAAACTAACGTTTTTTTTGCGATAGCGGCGAGGATTGGACTTAATCACTGCCTCAACATCTTCATTACGCTTGATGCGATCGTCGGGCTGATCAAGAATAGCGCGGAGTGTGGCTAAAGACTTTTGCGCCCATCCCTGCAACTGCGGATCGGCGGATGTTTCTAGATATTCACAAATAGCGATCGCTTTATCGGCTCGTCCTGTTTTTTTGTATGCAGAAATTAGCCAAATTTGGGCTTGAATATATTCCTTAGAGGTTTTGTCGGTACTCTCTTGGCTATATTCGGTCAAAATGGCGATCGCTTCAGTGTAGTGTTTCCGCAGCAGCGCCTCTTTGCCAGCTTTTAGTGACATTATTTCGCCTCAATCTCGCAACGTTAATCTTTATTTTGCCACTTTCCGCGCCTATAGCGGTCAAGATCTTTAGCTGCAAGATAAAACATAGTTATGAGTCACGAGAAATTGTAAGGATGCAAGTTGGGGCGATCGCTGATGAACTGATCGTAAAATTGACATTTAAGCTGATACACATTCTCTTGAAGATTAAGGCAGTAACCTAGAGCATCTTCAGTCAAAATGAGTCTCTTTAAATGAATCGCTAGTTCTTGAGAATGAGTCAATCCACCTAGAATACTTTCTTGTCCAATATCTGAGTTTTTACTGTCATGGATCATGTGGAAATAATAGAACTCCGATCTAATTTTGTACTGTGATTGTCCATTGGATAGGCGTTCAGAAATTCGTTGCCAAAGACAGGAATACTCAACTGATACCAGCACTTCTGCCCAAAAGCGAAGAAATGCGACCAGCCCCACCTGACAATGCTTTTCACCCAGACAACTGGTCATGCGCTGATAGCTCTCATTTCTAATCTTTTGCGTGATCGGTGTTTCTGGTGTTATTAGTATCATTTCAGAAGTTGCACCTAGATTGAGCAGATCTTGGAAAAGTAGCTCTCGATGAGAAGGGAGGGGAACCCCTTTCGTATTGCGTGGAAATTCCTCATTCAGAATCCCTCTAACTGTCTGTTTGATCTGCTCATCAGTCAGAGCATCAATCACAAATTCGTAAAGGTTGACTATAGAAAGCGATAAAAAGCGACGCTGGATCAGAATTGCAAGCAGGTCTTGCCAAGCGATCGCATCAATCTGTTCAAACAATGGATGCGATCTAAACTTTGCAATCAAGGAAGTCTCGAAATCATTGAGAGTTTCAATCATAATTTTTAACTCGTAAATAAGATTTTCAGATCATTTCTCCAATTGCGGCTTGGATCTGGATAAAAGCGACGAGCGACTTGCCACATCATCTCAAAATCCTTTTGTAAGGTATGCGTGATGAGTTGATTAGTAGAGTTTAGCATCAGCTCTAACTGGAATGTATTAATAGCAAGCGATCCATGTAGAAAAGGTGCTGCCAACATATAACTGCCAGCCCGATAAATTGCTAGAGAAGGAAGCGTATCATACAGCTTAATTTCGATAAGGTTAGAAGTATCTGATATTCTAATGATTTTTTCTAGTGTCTCTAGATTGGCAATCACACAATCTTGAATATTAATTTCATCCCCGACGCTGCCATTGCCATACCTTCTCAGAACCGCTTCTCTCAGTTTGGCTGCTTCGGAATAGGGCCAAGCTAGCAATATTCTGACCTGAACACCATTTTTGAGACATCGAGTAAGATATTCAAAATAGTCATTCAAATTGGGTGCAAAGGTTTGGAGAATATCTACTTGCTTATGGTCTGAATTATCCGAATCGATCAAATAATCAATTGCTTTTGCAAAACTATCTCTAGGAAAATTTGGATAAATGTAATTTAATCCTATTTCCGAAAAAAATACATCACTATTCTGATATTGAATATACTGCTCAGTTAAATATTTATGGAGTTGTGGGAGTTTATATCCTTTTCCCACAATTTGAAATTTTTTGTAGATGCTCTTCAGTCTTTGGGTAAAGGCTTCTTCTTCAATTGTGGAGTACGACTTAATATAAGCTTCTAGCAACTCACCTTTCGTCTGACATTGGGTTTCTTGGATACACATAACTACTTCCATTTCAAAAGAGGTTAGCCCGTATTTTTGACGATTACAAAGTGCTTTTAAAAAAGAATTCCAGCTCATGGCAAGTCACGCATTATCAATGGTCAGAGGAAAAGAGTATTGTTTGGCTTGATTACACTTGATTACACTTGATTACATGGTCTCAATATTGACGCATGTCTAGGTGTAGCCAATGATGATTATACCGTTAAAGAGCTTTAGTGCCTACATGAGCGCCCCCTTGGATCGCTCATCTATGTTGCTTGAACATCTCGCTATTGAAGAAGAAAGATAGATATGATGATTACTGATACTATTCTCGCCGATCGCTATCAAATTGAAGAATTATTGAGTCAAAAAGCTGGTCGGCGAACTTTTTTGGCGAAAGATCTTCAATCTCAAGTGCCAGTTATCATTAAACTACTGCGATTTGGAGATGGTTTTGAGTGGGACGATCTCAAATTATTCGAGCGCGAAGCCGCCACGCTTAAAAATCTCGATCACCCTGAAATTCCTCAATATATCGACTACTTTGATGTTGATACAGGCGATATTGCTGGTTTTGCTTTGGTGCAATCTTATATCGACGCACCTTCACTACAAACTCTGATCACTAGTGGACGTAAATTTTCCGAGGCTGAAATTTTCGAGCTAGCCGATCGCTTGTTAGATCTGCTGACCTATCTTCACCAGCAACATCCGCCTGTCATTCATCGAGATATTAAGCCAAGCAATATCCTGCTTAGCAATCTCTCTGGTGATAGCATTGGTGATGTCTATTTGGTTGATTTTGGCTCAGTACAAACAGTTGCCAAGAAAGGAGAAGGAACGATTACGATCGTTGGTAGCTATGGCTATATGCCCCTTGAGCAATTTGGCGGACAAACGACAACGGCTTCGGATTTATATAGTTTGGGGATGACGTTAATTTATTTACTTACGGGTACACACCCCGCAGAGTTAACTCAAGTAGATGGAAGGGTGAAATTTAATGCCGAGATTAGCAAGCGGTTCGAGCGATGGCTAGAAAGAATGACCCATCCCCATCTTGATAAACGATTCGACAATGCCAAAGTTGCACAACTGGCGCTGAAATCTCAAGATGGTAGCTATGGAGGTTTCGATCAATTAAAACCTGCCGATACTCAAATTCGTCTATGCCGCGATCGAAATAAATTACAAATTACTTGGCTCGAAGACGCAAATCCGCGCTTTGGGTTGGGGCTTACACGTTTATTTTGTTACTGGATTATAGCTATTATATTGAATGCTTATTTTCCATCATTTCCGAATATTGGGTGGATATGTTTTTGGTTATTACTTCTGGGAGAGTTTATTAGGTTTGGAATAAAATACTCTTCCAAAACAACCTATCATCTAATCATTGACAATGAATACATTTACAGGTTAAAAGATCGCAGACAAGGACACAAGACGATCAAATTATCAGAGCATTTGCGATCACAAATCCACATCCTAGCTTACAATCCTGGACATATATTAACCGAAGGTTTAGATACAGAAGGCAAAGTCAAGCCTATATTACCCATTACCATCTCGCCAAAACTGTATTTATGTTGTGGGAATTTCGAGTATTCTTTTCCTTTTCAATTGTCTAGTTCACCCTTTTCTAACAAACTTTCCCAAGCAGAATTATGGTGGTTGGGGCAGGAATTAAGTGACTTTCTCAATCTCGAACTCCAAGTCATTTATCCCACTCCCACAGTGCCTCCCAAGCCTCAAGCTTAGTACTGAAGGGAGGGTATCGCCATCAAGCGCGATCGATTGTGTCTGACACTATCATCTACTCTATACCTATTCCTATTGGGAAGAGTTGCGAACGTTAGGCTGAATTGTTAGTTCTTTTCCTTATGACATGAAAATTTTTGACAAGTAGAGAAATTCGTTATGTTAAGTAACTTAAAAATCCCAAAGGAACTCCGCAGAAAGATAGATAACGAGCTTCAACAAGGAGAGTTTATAAGATGGGTTGAACAGCCTGTACCTCGTTTTTTCACAGATGCTTCCATCAACACTGTTTTATCTGGTATTCCTGTTACTAGCTTCGCCATAGCTTGGATGTTGGGTGTATTATCAGTCTTGAAAGGTACAACACAACCTCAATCACAGGTGATTGTCATTCTGTTTGCACTTTTTGGTTTACCTTTTGTTCTTGGTGGGTTTCAAATGCTGTCTAGTCCCATCTGGGTATGGCAAGAAGCACGAAATACAGTTTACTTGGTCACAGATAAACGAGCCATCTCTATTCAAGGTGGTTCATCTACTATAATCAGAAGTTACCTACCTGATCAATTAAAAGATGTATATCGGAAAGAAAGATCCGATGGAACGGGTGATGTAATTATTGCAATTCGGCGATGGAGGGACAGTGAAGGGAATGAACGGGCTGAAGAGATAGGCTTTTTGGGAGTTCGTAGTTCACAAGAAGTTGCGAATATGTTGCGGCAATTTGTGCAGAATAATGCCTATGAATTGAGTGAATCGATGTTTGATAGTGAAGGAAAAATTTAAGAAGGATTGAACGAAACAGGGTGTATAAATGCCAATAATAACAAAGTCACCAATTCCAGTATTAACACCAATGATAGACACATTATCGCCAAAGCCGCCTAGTAGGAACAATAAAAGGACAAAGCTATTCCAATTGCCACAGACTTATATGCTTTTGGCAGGAACGGCTTTGGGTTTGGCTTGTTTTGTGACGGTTCTACGTCCGCGTCCGCTTGTGATTGCGAGTGGTGGGGCGATCGCCGCGATCGTCTTTGGCTCGTGGTCGTGGCAGATTAAGAAAGAATTCGCTTGGTTGAATGAAAATAATTTGCTCGATCGCTATGTTTTTATTACAAAACTGGATGCATTAGAACGCAAATCTCTAGCTACTGGGATGCAGTGGCAGACGGCAGAGGAATGGGCGCGAGAAATCCATTCCTATGCCGAGAAAGTAGTTGAGAAGGAGCCAGATCTAACAGTGGATATCTTGGAGACTTTGATCACTGTGTTGGCTTTATCGGGGCAGGTTGCTGAGGCGATCGCTACTATCGGTCAGGTGAGGTCTGAGAACTATCGTGTGGTCGCACAGCGACGATTACAAGCTAGTTACGATCGCCTCCAAGCTACTCATGAACTTTTAGAAAACCTACAAGATCAAATTCTGTTGCTTTCGCTAGATCGCAATAGTTCTAATCTCAAAATGGAGATTCCTGCTCAGTTGAGACTAGCGATCGAGACAAATAAAATCACTTTGCAAGCAAATGAGAACTAGTCAAGGAAAAAGGAAAAAATTATGTCTATTACAATAATTGATAAAAGTGCAGCTAAACTTCGCGATCGCCTATTCAAAAAGCTCAAAACTGTACGAGCGATTTGGTTTGCGATCGGGCTTAGCCTGACATTACTTGTCGCTTGTGGAACAATCAAAATTGACTCTTTTGAGACCGCCAGCAAAGCAATTCAAAATGATTTTTTACCCAAGATTAAAATCGAACAAGCACTAGTTTCTGATGCGGCGGCGGCGCGATATTCTACTGATAGCATTAAAGAACCACCGCCACAGATTGAAAGCTTCCCTCTGTATGGCGCTCAGCCGACTAATGATCCAAATATCTCTTATATTGAGATTTTTAGCTCTGCCGAAAAAGCAAGTGGCGATCGCCCTGATGAACGCTGGCTAGTTGATGTTGCTGAAGCATTTAATGCTAAGAAAATAAAGTTAGCATCTGGGAAAGCCATTCAAGTTGGGATACGGAATATCCCCTCTGGATTAGGCGCAAAAATAATTGCTTCTAGAACCGTAAAACCTTCTGGCTATACCCCTACAACTAACCTATGGCTTGAGCTACTTAAAAATGAAGGGATTCAACCAAAAGTAATCTCGCCAATGTTAGTTCCAAACCACGCTATCTTAGCTTTACAACCACAGGTTTATCAAAGTCTAGCGGTCAATGGAGAAGTCAATTTTGATGTTGTTTTAGATGCCATTCTCGCAGGAAAACTGACAGTTGGTTATGCTAATCCCTATGCTGGATCTCCTGCACTTAATCTTCTTTATTCCTTATTTTGGAGAGCATCGGGACATACAAAAGACAAAAATCCTCTAACAATCGCCGATCTTCAATCTCCTCAGGTAGCTTCTGTCTTCGACACCTTCCAAAAGCAAGTTTCGTTAACGACACTGACCTATTTGGATCTAAAACAAATTTTTATTCGCGATCCTCAGTCTCCCAAACTAGGGGCTTTCATCATGGAATATCAAAGCTATGCCACTTTGAAGCGTCTTGCAGGATTTGAAAATTTGGCTTATGTTCCTTTTGGTGTTCCTCATAGTAGTCCACTTGTCGGGTTTGACTGGAACAGCCCTGAACAAGAAGAAGCATTAGGAGAGTTTGCCAAATTTGCAACATCCGAAGCAATGCAGACTTTAGCTCAGCAAAAAGGTTTTGAGACCACTAACTATCTCAAAGCTAACAATTTTCCACCTGTTCCTAACGGTGAAGTTTTGAAATATGCCCTCTCGTTTTGGAAGCAAAGAAAAGATGGCAACCGTACTGTGTATATGGAGATCGTCATCGATACAAGTGGCTCTATGCATGGAGAACGCATCAAAGCTGTGAAAGAAGGCTTACGCATTGCTACTAAAGAAATCAATGCTGGCAATCAAGTTGGTTTGATCACTTTTAGCGATCGCGTTAAAAATGTGGTTAATCTATCTCCCTTCGATGCCCTACAACATAAGCGTTTACTCGCAGCGATCGATGCCCTCCAAGCCGATGGTAATACTGCCCTTTATGATGGTGCGATCGCAGGTTTAGCCCCTCTCATGGAACGCCGCAAAGCCGATCCTACAGGTGTATTTCGCTTGCTATTACTAACCGATGGTGAAGTGACCACAGGATTAAAATTTGAAGAGGTCAAAGATCTCATGAAGTTTAGTGATGTGCGGATTTATCCGATCGCCTACGGTGAAGTCAATCAACAAGAGCTAAAAGCGATCGCCGCTTTACGCGAGTCTACAGTCCAAGTCGGCACACCTCAAAATGTGCAGAACATGCTCAAGGAAATCTTTCAAACTAATCTGTAAACATAAGGATAGGTGGTGTTTCGCGCCGTCTATCCTTACCATATTTTAAAAATCTATGAATAAACTTAATCGTAAACTTCTAACTACTCTTGGTTTGGGATGGCTAGGATTTGGAATTGTGGGCGGTGCGATCGCCTTTGCTCTACCACCTACGCAAATTACCATTCTCATCGATCGCAGTTTTTGTCCTCAAGATAAATGGCAAGCGATCGCCACAGCTTACAACGATCTTTTTCAACAACACCAAAACCGCGATGTGCAAATTAAGGAAGTCATAGTTTTTGGCGATCTCGGACAAGAGATACTTTCTGGAGTACCTTCACCTGATACAGTGCGATCGCTCAATACCTATGGGAGATCAAATCAAGAACGACAAAAGCAATTACAAGCTAGCTACCCACAAGCTAAATTACTCTCGTGTCAATTTCAATAGGGATTTAGAGAGAATTCGCAATTGTTTCTAACCTTATTTGACCTTATTTGACTGACTTCTAGCCAAAAATATCTACTGCCGCTCAATTCAACCGTTATTCTACCTAAACCTTAAAACATATGTCACAAGATAATCTAGATCGTTCTCCTGTCTATCCAAAGAACTTATACACGTACTCTGCTTGGGGTGGGTTTGCACTCTTCATTGGGATAATTATATTTTATGTCGTTTCATCCGCTTTCTTTACTGTTAAGCCAGGTGAAAAGGGATTAATGGTTGTCCTTGGAAAATTACAAGAAGATGTGTTAGGAGAAGGAACTCACTTTATCTTTCCTCTGGTTTCGCAGGGGAAATTAGTCGATGTAAGAGTGCAAAGAATAGATGTTGAGTCGAATGCACGCACAAAAGACCTACAGGAAGTTAAGACTAAATTAGCTTTAAATTGGAAAATTGACCCTACCAAAATAAAAGATATTTACCGAGAACTTGGCACTCAAGAAGAGATCGTTACTAAGATTATTAATCCTATATTCGACGCGACAATTAAATCCAGCATTCCATCTAGAACTCTGGAAAACCTTTATGTTGATCGCGAACAAGTTACTGAGGAAATTAAAAATAAGGTGAGAAAACAACTTTTTCAATATGGTTTGATTTTAGGTGATATATCATTTATATGGCTATCTCCTTCTGCGGAATTTACTAAAGCAACTGAAGAACGACTGGCGGCAGAACAGCAAGCAATTAGCAGGAAAATAGTTGTAGAACAAGAAATCAAGGAAGCAGAATTCAAACTCCTGAAAAACAAGAAAGAAGCGGAAGCTCTAGTAATTAAGGCAAAAGGGGAAGCTGAAGCTCAGCAACTACTTCAACAAACCTTGACACCAGAGTTACTACAAAAAAAAGCTATTGAGAAATGGAATGGACAATATCCTACAGTTGTTGGGGGTAGTAGTACTTTACCTCTAATAAATATTTCTCCTTCTCAGGTAAATACAAAACCATAGAAGTAGACTGCGATCGCCTAATAATTACGACTCACAGGAATAGCGATCGCTTCAGTGTAGTGTTTCCGCAGCAGCGCCTCTTTGCCAGCTTTTAGTGACATTATTTCGCCTCAATCTCGCAACGTTAATCTTTATTTTGCCACTTTCCGCGCCTATAGCGGTCAAGATCTTTAGCTGCAAGATAAAACATAGTTATGAGTCACGAGAAATTGTAAGGATGCAAGTTGGGGCGATCGCTGATGAAACGACAACAGCTTCAGATTTATATAGTTTTGGGATGACGTTAATTTATTTACTTACGGGTACGCATCCCGCAGAGTTAACTCAAGTCGATGGAAGGGTCAGATTTAATGCCGAGATTAGCAAGTGGTTCGAGCGATGGCTAGAAAAAATGACCCATCCCCATCTTGATAAACGATTCGATAGTGCTAAAGTTGCACAACTGGCGCTGAAATCCGAAGATGGTAGCTATGGAGATTTCGATCTGACCAAAACCATGAGAGAAAATCTCCAAGCTGCGATTACCTATTTTAAAAATCATCTGTCGCAAATGGATTATGCTCAATTTCGACAGCAAACCTATCCGATTGGCTCTGGTGTGACCGAAGCCGCTTGCAAGGCTTTAGTATAATTTTAAGTTTAAGAGCTTTAGTTCTAACTTCAACTCGTTGGGAGCGATTTTGGAACAAGCTGAATCAGTATGGATTTCCCGTAGGTTCCTAAATAATTGTATTATATTGAGGTCACACCCACTCAGACTCAAGGCGATCGCTATTCCTGTCCATTTCCATCTCTAATGGAGAAGTTGACTGCTGCGCTTCTTGGAAATAAATAATATCTTTGCGCGGATCAACTTCCGCCGTTTTAATTCGCAGATTATCACCAACTTGAATCTGGCGATTAATTCGCATGGGCAATTTCAAGCCTAAGTCTTCAATGAGAACTAAGGCTAACTTCTCATTTTCACGCAACCAGTCCAGCATTAGTGCTTCCCAAACTACATCTTTATTACGGCGCAAATATTCCAAACTCCAATAGCGTACTGACTGCTTCTCAACTTGATTAGCATCCCAAATCGCAGGATCGATCGCCTGTAAAATCTCCGTAAGTCTTTCCGCCGTGAATGGTAAAGACTCGCCGCGTAAAAAAGCCTTAATTTGCCAATGGGCTAATAAATCGCTATAACGCCGAATCGGTGAAGTCACCTGTGCATAGGCATCCAGTCCCAAACCCGCATGGCGAGAAGCATATAACCCTAGAGAACCCTTGGTCATGCAGCGACAGATTGCAAATTCGCGCACAGGTCCTGATGGCAATTGCATTAATGTATCAAGGGGCGGTAATTCGGGCTGTTCTTGATAGCGATAGGGAATAGGAATACTATTGGTTTGAGCAAACCTAGCGGCAACTTCTCCACCAAGGATCATCATTTCGGCAACTAGTTGACGCGAGAATGTATCTTCTTGCAGTTCTAAGGATAAGCGATCGCCTTCCTTCCCATCGGATTTAGAACTAACTTTAACACTGGTATCAGGTAAATGAATCTCGATCGCCCCTTGAGAAACGCGCCATTTTTTACGAAGTCGGGCATAATCGGCAAGACGTTCCAGATCGTCTTCGACACCCAGTTGCAGCATTTCTTCGACATCTTCGTAGGTGAGTCGATAGTTCGGCTTCACTAGACTTGCGACAATTTCATAATGTGCGATCGCACCTGTCTCATCCAGATCGACTGCAAAGGACACAGCATGACAAACCTTGTTCTCAATTAAGCTCATCGGACCCGCCGCTAACTCAATCGGAAACATGGGAATCACGCCTGTGGGCAAATAGACACTCGTACCACGCTTACGCGCATCCCGATCGAGAATACTATCTGGCTCGAGCCATCTAGTGGGATCGGCAATATGAATCCAGATCCGTTTACCACCATCCGCGAGAGTCTCAATGCTGAGACCATCATCAATTTCAGTGGTGCTGATATCGTCAATTGTATAAACATGCAGATGCGTCAAATCACGGCGCAATTCGCCCATGCTGTCAGGAATCGGCGCAGTGAAACATTCTTGGGCGGCGGCGATTAACTCATTCGCAAACCTGATCGGAATTTGGCTCCGCAGTAAATTCAGGTTCTCATGTTCGCTCCAAATGCCAAGATCGACCAACATTTGGAAGGCAGCCTGTTCATTCTTAGAACGTTTGGCAAAGCTCAACAATTCTTGGGCTGCTGATTTATCCGATGATTCATCACCATGTAGCGCATAACGTTCTAAACAATCTAAGCGACTGCGATCGCTAGTTGTCCATGTCACCTCTTCACCCGCCAGCTTAGCTGTCAGTTTTTGCTGAAACTCCTCGATTATTTTCGCCCGTTGCGCGGCGGCTTCCGCTTGATGTTTGAGTTCTGATACTTGCGATAGCGATCGCGGTTCATAGAGATCGCCTTTTTGTTTAAAGTAAATTTTGTCATTACTCAATAAACAATAGGATGCGTAGGAAGTGACGGTAGAGATTTCTGAAAATAAAAGATTAGCTAGGTCTGTAGGGCTAGTTGGTTGACTGTCCTCAATCAAGATTTCCCACGCAACTTCGAGGCTGGAAGGATCAAGAAATTTTTCGACTTTTTGCAAAAATGTAGGGATTTGCGTATTTGTAAAGTTAGAGCTTTCACCACTTGCCTTGATGGTGTAGTTAATTTCGCGAGGGTGAATTGTGTGGGTATTGCCATTTTCGTCGATCGCTTGGAAGTGTTTTTTTCCTTCAGGGCGATCGATTACCACAAGGCGGCGATCGCCATGCAATTTAACTTCGACGAGTGTACCTTTTTCCAAAATTGCCCCTTGTCCACCAAAGCCCAAAAATTTCTCTAGTATTCTACCTTTTTTAACTAGGCTTTGTATCAATGTAGAAGTAAAGGCGACACGATGTGCCACCTTTTGCTTTTAGTAAAATTACGACATAGTGCTAGCGATCGCCCAAATAGCCGAAGCTGAGATCGCTGATTGGTAGGTAACAAGTGCAGCAAATGTTGATTTGGCTGGTTGTTTGGGATTTGCCATCAACGACGCACCCAAAACGAGTAAGGCAATACTAGATTTAAGGCTAAAATTGCTATTCATCTTCATATTCCTCCAGATATTCTTACAACATCGCTGCGCTAACGAACTCCATGACTAAACTCTAGATTTTTTGTTTCCTAATTTATAATCTAAACAGTCCCTTGCTATCAGTGCGATCGCATTGTTTGAGCTATGACAACAATTGTTGCCCCGCCTCTTGAGTTTATTCAACAAATTCAAGAAATACCAAAAGAAATATATTACCCCTCTGAGGATGGTGAACCCTTGGCAGAGACATCTGTTCATGCTGATGCGATTATTGCGACAGTGGCTGTTTTACGAAATTATTTAGCCGAAAAGTTTTCTGAGCGATCGCCTGTTGTCCTTGCCGATCAATTTTTGTATTACGCGCAAGGCTTCTCTAGATTGCGAGTTGCGCCTGATGTGATGGTAATTTTTGATATTCCACAGCAACCCTACGACAATTACAAAATTTGGGAAACAGGACAAGTCCCAAGTGTCATTTTTGAAATGACTTCTGCGAGTACACAAGCCCATGATCAAGCTAAAAAACGTGAACTTTACGAAAGTATCGGTGTTCAGGAATATTGGCTATTCGATCCTAAAGGAGAATGGATTCCCGAAAAACTGCGCGGTTATCGCCGTCAAGCTAATCTGCCAGCAAATGAGCAGGAATTATTAGTTTATGAAGCGATCACTGATAGTTTGAGTCAAGTTTTAGGATTGCGCCTCGAAGTCGAAGGATCGCTGATTGTTTTTTATCGTCAAGATAATGGCGAAAAACTGCTGATTCCCAGTGAGCTATTTTCGGCGTGGCAAGAAGAAATCCAACGGGCTGATTTGGCAGAAGAACGGGCTAGAGTTGCAGAACTGGAGGCTCAAAAATTACGCGATCGCCTAGCATCACTAGGTATCGAATGATATTTTGATGAAGTTAATAATCTGACACAAACACGAATCTGCTGCTTATGCGAACTGACACGATCTTTTACAAACTCTTTCAAACTTTTAATACGCTGCTGTTTGAACTGCTTAACCAACCATTTGAAGAAGGCTATCAGTTTATTTCGGTGGAGGTAAAAGAAAAGGCTTTTCGATTTGATGGCATTTTTGCTCCTGACAGCATCGACAAGCCGATCTATTTTGTGGAAGTCCAATTTCAGAAAAAGCCTAATTTTTATTGGGAATTTCTGAGCGAGATTTTGCTATATCTCAGTCAATATTTACCGCAAATTGACACTCTCAGCGCTGAAGCGACTGAGATTCCTGAATAGTCCAAAGATTGAACTTCAGAGGCATAGTCAAAGCGCCTCTACTGACTCCATCTAGGT
>JBILGV010000127.1:0-12114 GCA_044350865.1 Pseudanabaena sp.
GTGTTAAGGCGCTTAACAACCTGAGCCGCTACCAGATCCGCTTCCTGTTCGTGGCGATCGCCCGCTTTAGTGACCTTTAACTTTGGCTGTACTACTAGCCTCTGTGAACTACTCCTTGCTAAATCCTGTGATAAACCTCGAAAGCCAGATGAACGTCTTCCTTGAGTTCCACCTATCGGCATAGAGGATGAGTGAGTCGATGACTGACGCTGTGCCTGCAAAACACGCCCTAGGGTCTGATTACTCAAAAGTTCCTGCGGTTCTTCGCGCAGCATTGTAGTTTCTTGCTTACTAGCTGTTTTTGTTGAAGAAGCCGTTTTTACTGTTTGATGTTGACCTTGTCGCGAATTGCCCATGATTATTTCATCCTTAACTTGTTAAAGTTTGGGTCAACATCAAATCAATATTGATAAACAGAACTTTGATGTTGCACTCATTATCTGTGATTTATGTACCCTTAACTCGCATATTTGTGGTTACAAAACTACCAGTACCCGAATATTGCGGCATAGGATCAGGAACAGGTCCCGCAGGTGTGGGCTGCTGGGCTGGCACAAGTACTTGAAACTTGGCATTAAAGGTTCCCCCCTTTAACAAAACTGGCTTATTATTCGATTTTGTGCGGAGAGCTTTTTGGTTGGGTGCAAGGGAAGCAATACTGAGCATACCGACACCAGGAATGGGGTGCGAGGCAGTGATATAAGGACAACCAGGAACCATAACTGTTTTTTCATCGCCATCAATACAAGCCATTTTTTTATTAATCATTATTTTGCCTGTTCCCATTAAATTGCCTGGTATCACCGTGACGATCGCCGCCCCAAATGCAGGGTTAAACATCGCCAAATCACCCGTTGTCAAAATGAAGTCTGCCATATCTATTGCATCTCGTTAAAAACCTTACTAATCAACCCAATCATCTTCTTGAATACTTGCTTTTAGCATTGCAGGAGTGGCTCGACCGAGAATGGTGTTTCCACTCAAAGTGCCATCGTTCTTTTGACGACAAATTTCTAGAGCGTTAACCCTTGGACTTAGTTCAAAATTCTCAACCAAAATAACCAAAGAAGTAGGTCTTTGATTGAGTTTAAAATTAATCCGAATTGTTACTGTTCCCCTCACAGTTTGATTATTGAGGTTCTGGAGAACTATATAAAAACCCTGAATATTCTTGAGAAATCGCTCATAGGGCATATGGTGAGTAACGCGAATACCTTGATCTACAAATTCCAATTCAGGGGTAAAGGGCGGGAAAGGAGCCGTTTGAGACTGCATTCGTACTACTAAAAGATGACTGATTTTTGACAGATCCTCTGGATTAGCGCATTGTGGCTCGATCAAAGCTTCAATTTCGATTTGCCGTTTATCAGGCGGCTCAAAAAGATGAAATCGATAAATTCGTTCTAGCCATTGGGAGTTTGGAACAATGCGTAATGTATCGCCGATCGCTGAACCTAGACGAGTATTGCCAATTTTATATTCGGCGCGGTGGGTATATACCTGAAGGGTTGAATTTTCTGGATCGATGGGCAGTTGCATGGTTTGCTCTAGACTAGAACCAAGGCGCGTACTGCCCTGCATCTGATCCCATCGGGTACGCGGTTTATAGATACGCAGCCTCGCATCGTGGACAAGGCGCATGGTTTGACCTCGGCGCGATCCTAAGCGTGTATTCCCGTCAATATAGTGGGTTTGGGTTTGATGAAGTCGTAGGGCAGGATTGCTCTGCAACTTTAGGGTAGTTTGAGGATCATCGGTGAGGCGACTACTGCCAGACATCTCCTCGACTGGTCGCCAAGGTCGATAGATTCTGAGGTTTGGTTCTAGACTAAAGGGCGCAGTCAAGAGGACAACAGAGACACGTTGATGATTTAGGGTGAAGTTGAGTTGCACGGTCACTGTTCCACTTAGATGGCGATCGCTCAGATTTGCCAAGGCGACAAAATAACCATTGGGATTCGCCAGCATCTTTTCATAGAAGACGGTCTGCCTTACCACTGGTCCCATTTGACTACCATTAGGTTCTAACACCTCGGTTTTACCCTGAATGCGGATTAAAATCTGTTCTGCTAAGGCTGGCTCAAAAAGTTCTGGATCAAGGGCAAGTGACACTTCCACTTGTACCCTTTGTCCTAACGGTGCTTCAAACATCGCAAAGGGATAGCAGCAACCCCAAGTTTGGGTAATTTGCATCGTCAGTGTCAAAATTCGGAGGGCATAGAAGGTGTGGGCAGGCTTCTCCTCGTTGATGATTATCTGAGCCGCTCGGCATTCTCGCCAGTAGCGATCGGGCTGAATTACTTGATTGCTGGGTAAGGCTAACTGTACTTGAAAATAATGGGGGCGATCGGGAAACTCAAAGACAGAAATCGTTCGTCCAGGATAGCTCAACCCAGAATTTTCTAAATAAATTGTGAGCATTTTTTTGAGCCCGAAAATAGTCCCGCGCAGGCGATACAGTGGCACGATTTGGCTAATAAATTGCCGTTTTACCGCCTCATCCCATTCTTCTCGCAAGCTCAGGGCCACCCATCCCGCTAACCAAGGCAAAAAGTCAACAGGTGTTTTCTCAGGATCTAGATAGGTATGGATCTGAGAAATAATAGTTTCGAGACCCACGGGGGATTCT
This sequence comes from Pseudanabaena sp., assembly GCA_044350865.1. Classification (GTDB taxonomy): domain Bacteria; phylum Cyanobacteriota; class Cyanobacteriia; order Pseudanabaenales; family Pseudanabaenaceae; genus Pseudanabaena. The sequence continues at coordinate 2,630 of JBILGV010000127.1, forward strand.
GAGTCTGAAGTCAGAATATGGGGGCGAAAGGGAACTGGCTCAAGGGACGGAATCCCACTCAAGCCCTGCTCAAAGGTAAGCAGAAATCGACCCAAAAATGGATCGCTTTGCAGATAGGCGGGGAGGTATTCTAAATAACTGCTTAGATGTTTGGTTTCCATGTTGTTCCGAAGCGTTGCAAGGTTTTAATTTTCCCAATCTCGATTTTGACTAATTCATGCTCGCGAATTGACACACCAATTAGCTGATCTTGTTCATTGAATTTTTGGCGATCGCCTTCAACTTGAGCACCAGTCAATTCTATAGCTTCTACATAGTCAACCCCGACCACCCCATCAAGGAGTTGATATAGTTCTGAAAGGTAGATGTCATTACCGAAGGGGTAGCCTTGTCCATCCCAAAATTCATGGGAATCTAGGGGGGCAAAGAAATGTTGAATGCGTTGCTCTGTTTGATTTAGTACTACTTTGAAGTTAGCACCGTCTTCTAGATAGAGCGTGGCGGACAGCGTGACATGAACATAATGAGGTTCAACGATATGCAGGTGAGTGGTGATCAGGCGGCGCTGATTGAGAAAACGTTTGAGGGTGTGCCGCAGCAGAGTCGTATCCTCTTGGGGATGACGAGGCAGAACCACAAGACTGATGTGAGCTTCAATAACCTGATCAATGTGGGCATTGTCTAAATCTCGTTCAGGAAGACAATGGACACGGGCAATTTCCGCATTTGTGCCAAATTCCCGTGGGGCAGTTTTCGTTTGTAGCCAGTCGTGGAGAATGAGTTGTGTAAAATCGGCATCAGTGACAGCGCGGTAGGGTTGCCGCAGTTGGGCAAGCGTCTGTTGAATTTCACTCTGGAGCAAGTTAGCTTGGGCAGTGCTGGAGAGTCCACTGGGGATTTCCCAAGGTTGACCCTTGAGCAGGGAAAGAAAGATCGCTTGATTGGCGTTGGGAATTTGATTGAGGCGATACAAAACCATTTCGGTCAGCCAAGCCAGTAGTTCAATGAGAACAATACCTGTATCAGCAGGGTTGTAATCTGTCCATTCGGGAGCTTCGAGGGGGATGCGCCCGATCGCCTCTTCCACAAGGTCAGCGTAGGTGCGATCGTCTAGATTAGAGAGAGGGATAGGCATAGCTTAGGTACTAATTTCAGGTAGTTTTAGCTCAATCTGGTGGGTTCCCGAATAGATCAAGGTTTGCTGGTCGATAATCGCATCCGCAGGTTGGATATCGAGGGCATGGACATAGCGCACCCCAGGGACAGCTTCGAGGACGGCGTAGACATCGGAATGGTGGGGGCGACGACCGAATTGCCAACCACTACCTTGCTGTCCACCTGTCAAGGGATGAAAGAATTGTTGGAGAGCTTTGAGAACATTGGCTTGCACAGTTCCAGCATTAGCGACGCTCTGGGGAACGATCTCGGTATTAACGCGGATTTCCTGCCATTTAGGACCAGAAACACGGAGTTTAAGGGTGGGAACATGGCGAGCTTTGAGGAATTGGGAAACGCGGTTTAGGAGGGCAAGATTAGGAGTGGGCTGATGGTCGGGACTATGGGGAACAATGATTACTTGAACCCAGCCAGCGCGGAGTTCATTTTTAAAAACATCGATCTCGTTGCCAGCGATCGCCTGATGCTTGAGATTAGGGTGAGGATCAATCCACAGTTCTTCAAGGAGAGGACTAAAGTTAGGAGCCATCATGTCAGGGGTGATCACTTGCACACGGGCGATGTCAATGGAGGCTTCATAGGTGAGATCGGCAAAGTCTTGGGCGGTCACAGCGCGATCGCCATGACGGAGAAGTTTGGGCGATCGCTCCTTCAAACGCTCAAGGGATTCTTGGTTATTACCTCCTTGGGATGCCTCCCAATTGATCACTTGGGCGACATAGGGAATAGTTGTTTTCAGTTCAATAATGCTTTGAGCAGCTTGGTTGCCTCGGATTCCGCCCCCTGTGCAGTAGGTATTCAGGCGAATATTATTGCGCCCACGGGGGGGGATTTTCCCCGCTTGACCATCGCCAAACCGAATTTGCCCCAGTTGACGATCAATTACATAGTGTCGATCATTGGGAGCCGAACTATAAAAATCTGGCACTTCTTGCCAACGTACCCAGACGGTTCCCAGACGACCCGTTTCATCATAGTGGGCGGCGATCGCCTGATCGCCAAAGTGCTGACGTAAATATTGTTGTTCCGACTCCGATGGCAAACGACCCTCTTCAACCACTAAGGATTCACCCCACAAAATCGGGAATTGACTTGCATTCAGCACCTGATTTGGCTCATGGTTGCTCGATCCCAGAATTTCTCCACTCAGAGTGATGGATTGATTTGCCCAAGTCGTATTCGTTCGCACAGCACAGAGACGCGGCGGCACTGGGAAATCTACTGAGCGAGCCACCAGACGCGCAAAGTAACGCATCATGCCGTAAAGATTATATAGTTTGAAGGTGATCGCCCACTCCCATAGATAAAACAGAACGATAGGCAAAGATTGCCAATCCAAGGGCTGTTGGCGAACCCGTAACCAATAGCGCTGCTGCCCAAAATGAGGCGAAGCCATCCAATCAGTCGGTCCAACAAACTGGATCAAACCCTTTTCTAAAAATCCTTGAGTCTCATCCGCCACGGTCAAGCGTAGCCATCCCTTGGGAGTGGGATATTCCCATACCAAGCGCTGGGCATGACTAAGATGATTCGTCTGGTTTACCCCTGGGGCAACATTTTCAGGTTTCGGCGGTTGGATTTGCAGATAGAGCGTATTAGCCCGATTGGGGAAAGGGCGGTCAAAACCAAGATAAAGAGCAGAATCGCGATGAAGTTGGGGAGTAAGGGGATGGAACGATCTCAATACCCTTGTAGCGTTGAGGTGGTCGTAATCTAAGGGTTTAACTAAAATTACCTGTTGGCGATCGCGATCGATCAGTTCAATCTGCGCCTGTTCAACCGTCTGCCCCACAAACTTGAGAATTTCTCCAACCGCCAAGGCACTGACATCACTCAACTGCACGATCTGTTCCCCTGCAAAGACAGAGCGATGGAGAAACAACTCTAGGGCATCACCATCCGCAAAAATAAAATCGTTGTACGCCTTAATCTTGGCTGTGCGTTCCAGAAAACAGCGATAGGTCAGGGTAATCGATTGCAGAATCGGCGGCTCAAATACATCTGGTGTTTGTTCAGTAATAGCAAACTTACTGAGGATACGACTGCCTGCCGTATAAGCATTACGGGTCGGATGGTTGAGTACGACAATCGATTGGGCAGGACGAATCGCGACAATTTTGGCTTCCTCTTGGTTGGTTGGATTCACCCCAGATTGGAGCCTGATTATATCTTCGACAGCTAGAGCATCAATGTTATCCACCACAATCTCAGTTTGCCCGATCGCGATCGCAGTCGAGAGCATGGTCACATCGTTGTACATCACATATTGACGGCTACGCCCTCGACTTCCGTATAGCCCCTGCACAATCCGCGCCCTTAGCCAATAGTTCTCTTCATCCAAGGGCAATGGCGGCAATGTAGCGGGAAATTGAAATGTCCCTGTGACACTGCCTGCGACTAACCGCAATGGAGTTGTATCTGATACCCATCGAAATTTTTCAGCATTTTCTGTATTTTCTGTATTTTGCCTTATATCTGGATTTGTATCTGGATCTATATCTGGAGTTATATCTGTAACTGGAGTTATACCTTCAATAGCCTGCCATTGCTGTCCACAGCCGACTTCCCAAATTAATTCTAAATCATCTGTATAACGCGGTACTTGGCTTAATTGTGCCTGTATTTCGATCGCCATATTCGGTTGGAGCAGACGCTGATCTAATGCCATCAGGAACGTGTCGTTATACTGCGGCGTTGTGCCGAAGGGATAGAAATCCTTACTAAGATCTAGCCTAATCGTATTAAAAAAGCATTCTTTGGGGAGAGCCGTTTGGTCAATATGGGTAGTCACAAGACTAGGAAATAGTTCTGGCAAATTTTGGCGATGATGGGGACTTAAACTTACCCGTAGCCATTTTGCAGAAAGACCATCCACCTCAACCTCTTTCAGTTTCGGCAATTGCGAGAGAGTGACTAGTACCTGCGATCGCGCTGATTCACCTCCACACTCACATTTAACATCTGTCAAGGGTTGCCAAAATTTTCCATCCCACACCATCCAATCGCGTAACCGAAATGCAAGCTGTTCGGCACTCTTTGGCGAGTCCGTCTCAAAGGTCACAGTGATTGTCTCCAGTTTCGGCAAATCAAACAGATCCTTTCCATGCAAATACAGATAATGGGCGACTGGCGTATCCCCATGAAAGACATAGAACGGCTCATGGACAGCATCAACTATTGCCGCGACATGGCGATCGCTATAATAATCACGATCTTCAATCACAAAAATCGAAGTAAGCCGGGTATCCGTGACCAGTAACTCCCGCTCCGTCTCGAATACAACTTCTTCATCTTCCCCCTCTGGCGGTGGAGTCGCAATTCGTGTTTGGGCTGGAACCAAGGCTTCCACATGGCTGCCTGCCGCCAAATTAAACGTGACAGGAACCCGTGACGGCTGCGGTGGAATCAACTCCGTACCGATCAAATTCATGAACGCGAGCTGATTGCGATTAGGAACCTGATTGAGGCGATCCTGTACCACCGTCATCATGTGACCAAAAATGCGTACCAACGCTAGACCCACATCAGCCGATGGGGAAGGCTTAGATGCTGGCGATCGCCAATCTGTGTAAGACTCTGCCAGCTTTAAACTATGCTGAACAATATCTTCATAACTACGTTGATCGAGCTTCGGCGGTTCCAAGGACATATCTTTTTAATGGAGATTAATGGAGATGATTTACTGGAGATGAACTTTACTGAAGATAAAAGGGGTAGACAAGGTTAAACTCGTTGGTTGTCGTTCGGACTTGATAATTAATCGAAATTTGTAACAAGTTCGGATGGGTAAATTGCGGTAACAACTCAATATCTAAGATATCAATGCGCGGTTCCCATTCGATTAATGCTGCTCTTACATCACTAATAATTTGCCCCACGGTTCCAGCCGTATTTGGTGCAAAAATATGATCATGAATTCGACAACCAAACTCAGGACGCATCAGCCTTTCTCCCCGTGCAGTACTGAGAATTGCCCAAATTGATTGGCGCACCGCCGCCTCATATTTTGCAGTCTGGATCTGCTGTGTTTCATCTAGTTGTATAGGTAATGACCAACCAACTCCTAAAAAATCAATATCCATTACATTACCTCCAAGGCTCCATTGTTCACTTTTACTCCCGCCGAACAATTCAATTCAAGCCCAGATTTAGAACTAAATTCTCCCTTCATTTTTGCTTGAATATTACAATTAGAACCAGCATTGATTTTAATATCCTGTTCAGTTTTAAGCTCCAAATTTTTACACTCAATTACTATATCATCGTCACTACTTTTAATCGAAACTTTACCCTTAGCCTTAATAGTTAAATCTTTCTCGACTTCAATTTGCATTGAGTCATTTTCGCAATCAATCGTAATTTTGTTTTTGCCACTTTTATCCTGAATAATGAATTTTTCTTTGTCCTTAGTGTCATCGAAAATAATCATGTGACCACTGCGCGATTTAATAAAACGTTTATTGTTTTTACCATCATCATTCTTTTCGGGTGGTTTGTCCTTGCCATTCCATAAACTTCCTAAAATATAAGGAAAAGCCATATCGCCATGTTCAAAGGCAACTAATACTTCATCATCTACTTCTGGTAAAAAATAAAAGCCTCGATCATCCCCTGCCATCGGTGTCATCACCCTCGCCCAAGGACTTTCATCATCATCTGTCAACCAAGGAAATTTAACCTTTACGCGACCTAAACCATCGTCATCTTTAATATTTGTAACTACAGCGATCGTCACACCATAAAATCTGGCTGTTCGATCTTCAGGCATTAATAAATCTAATCCCATCATGATGCAGTTCTCCTTGCGGTAAATGATGTTTGATAACCTGATTTGTGACTATAGTGATGTTCCGTTGAAGTCACATAGTACAGTCCACTAAAGCGTTTTCCTACCTCTTGAATATCGATGACTTTGGCAACCTGTATAGTGGGATTGCCTGCACAGGTTCCTTCGGCTGTAATATAGGCAAGAGCCATATCTTTAAACTGTCCTAGGGCGATTTGATCTGCCTCCTCTTTGTTTTTAATCGGTTGATGCACAATCGTAGCCGTTGAAGAGCCAAAACTTCCGACCACCTGTGGACCCGTTTTTTTGCCTGACATTTTACTGCCCTCTTTTCCTGCGGCGGCTTTTCCTAATGTTTCCTTTTTGTCATCTGGTAGCCACCCACGCACCTCTACCTTTTCAACTTGATTCATCGTACTTAAACGGGGAAAAAATTCACTTAGTCCTTCTTTAAATTTTAGGGTTAATACTTTTTGACTATCAATTTGAGGAGGTTGAAAAAATATATTTTTTTTCTCAATAACTATTTCATAACCAATCCGCTCAGCTCGACTTTTTAAAAAATCCCAATCTGTTTGATTATGTTGCAAAACATACTCATGCTTAACTTCACTATCTTTAACTTTTGGCGTTAGATTTCTGGCTCTGGCAATATCACTAAAAATATCACTATCTTTCATTTTGGCAAATGATTTAGTCTTTGAGCCTCGCAAAAGTCGATGTCTTAGATCATGTCCACGTACTACTAATCTAGGCGTAGCCCCTTGACTAAATTCTGGTTCTAATCCTGTAATTTCACCAAAAATAACAGTTTTAAGCGTATTTTGATAACCCATTTTTATTTCAACTTCATTGCCAATATCAAATAAACTATCGTCAACCCATGTAAATTTACTTTTTGCTAGATCCCAACTCAGAAACTCCAAAGTGAACATACTTGGAGCATCAATATCTTCAAATACTGTCAATTCTAGAAGATCAGCATCAGCTTTCGTCGATAATTTTTGTCCCTGAATTTGGACTTCGACATTAGGAGAGAGGGTTTTAACACCAGAATATTCAGACATTTTTTAATGTTTTTTACTATTTTTGCTTAATGTTTTTATGTTTTTTGCAGATGAACTTTTTAGTATGAAATCCTCAGTGGTGGAATCGTTAAGACCAGTCCTGGTGATAAGAAGCGAGGATTTATAAGATTATTTTCATTGGCAATAATTCGCCATAATGCTGGATCGCCATATTCTTCATTAGCAATACTGCTTAATGTTTCACCTCGGCGGACAATGCGGACTGGATCATCAATTAGATTAGCTTCTTTTCTCCGTTTTTCTAAATCTGCCCACTCCCGAAAAGTACAGTTTAATGTAGCCCTAACTGGGGTTCCATCTTCTAGAAAATGAGTTAATGTTTTACTCACCCTTTCTAAAAAGCCATCGGGCAGTAAGACACTGTCATTACCGCCAATTTTGCCCCAAGTCAATTTACAACGTGGCGGACGTTTGGTATCCGTGCCAATTTTAGGATGGGTTAAATTAAAGATTTTTTTCGTATACTTCTGCACATTCTCAGGTGGTGAGCCGCTTAGAGTAGTATCAAAAAATAGAGTAATTGTTAAGGTCGCTAGTTCATTAGCAGCAACGGGATAGCCATCACCTAATCGCCAGCCTGTTTTGTCAATTTGAAGTTGGTTAGGATTAAACAGCACTTCAATTTCATCCGCGAAATCGCCCTCTTGATCTTTTTCTGCTTTAATTTTTAATTTCTCTAGAGCCATTTTCGTTTTCCTCTGCGTTCACCTTCAACAACCAGCCGTTTCATTATTTTTCGTTCTACTTGGGCAACCAATAAATCCATGTTTATGTTTGCTTCCTTTACTTCTGGAATATTTTGAGGTCTCATTGAATTATTTGGATCTTGATTAGAACGATTGGTAACTGTGGATGATTGTGGTGGGGATAATTGTGAAGATATATTAGTTTGGGTTGATGAGTTTGTAGTGGGGTAAGTAATCATATTACTCGAGTTGGCGATCGCCCTTGAATTTGGCTGACCCTGATTAGGATGATTTTCCCTAATCTCTGATGCGGAAGCGTTAGAGCTGCGACGGGATAAAAGCAAAGGTTCAAAGATCTGCTCAGAAATTTCGGCGATCGCTTGAACCGTGGGTAAAACAGGAGAATGAGGCGGCGGCGATTTGCCAGAATTATTATTAACTGAAGTCAGGATGGGCTGAGAATTTTGAAAGTCTTCCATTGCTTCCATTGATAGAGGCGGCAAATAGTTAGAAGTAGAAACTTTTTCTCTAACTATTTGAGTTCTAACGGGAGAAAAATTTACTTGATTCTGTGGATCATTGCTTAGTGCTGAATCAGTGAATTTTTTTGTTTTTGGATTAATAATCGGCGTAGCAACTACTTTATTCTCATTGACTGGCGTGGGATTTGATGGTGTAAATACCAATCTATCTTGAAATGAATGAATTGTTTGAGTATCTAGAGAATCGGGCAAAATATGAGCAGTGGGGGCATCAATCTTGCGAACCTTAATAGGAGTCGGAGACTCAAAGGTAGAATTTTCAAGGCTTGGTATGTTTGCTACTATTGACGGACTTGATAAGGTAATGGGAGTAACGTTAACCATTGGCATCGGGTTCTGAGGATCTTCAGAGGATGTCCAAGGAATTTCTACAACTTCAGGCAAACTATCTAACAAAGGAAGTTTAGTGATGCTAGTATCTGGTGTGGTCAAATCTCGGTTTAGGACATTTTCTATAGGTGCGATCGCCGTTTCCATTGGTAGAGAATAAATCGGAGCGTCACTGACCGTAGATATCAAAGGTTGAGCATTGATCATACTTGGGGCGGCGCTATCATACCGAGCTTGAATGACACCCTCACTAACAGGCTGAATAATCAAGGGCTGAGAAATTTCAGGCTGTGTGTTAGAAACTATCTCTACAGTTGTAGGAATGCTCGGAATTTGAGGGCGATCGCTAATCTGGGTTAATATCTGCTTGTTCTGTGGGGCTTCTGTAGGTAAATCTATAGGCAAAATAGATGTTTTTGGTAAGGAGAGGTCTGAAGGCATGGGCAACCCTTGAGCCATTGGGGTAGAATCTGGAAGTTCCACAAAGGATAGTTCTTGCTCTGAAGATGCGATCGCAGGAGTAAAACTAATTTGCTCTAATACGGGATAAGTTGGAGCATCACTGACCGTAGATATCAAAGATTCACCATTGATCATACTTGGAGCAGCGTTATCATACCTAGCTTGGATAACACCCTCGCTAATAGGTTGAATAATCAAAGGTTGAGGAACTTCAGGCTGAGTATCAGAAAGTACCTGTACGGTTGTCTGAGGGTAGTCAAGATGCTTAGTATTAACCGTATTAATTTGTTGGACTTGTAAGGGTGATAGCTGATGCTCCGATGGCTCTGAGGGGATATTTGTCGCGAAACTCAAAGAATCTGACGATAAAGTAGAAGGCGGATTTGAAATAGGAATGGTCGGAATTTGATGGCGA
>JBILGV010000045.1:0-35756 GCA_044350865.1 Pseudanabaena sp.
GATGTGATTATAAATGATGGGCAAAGAGAGAATCGAACTCTCATGACATTGCTGTCGTCAGATTTTGAGTCTGATGCGTCTACCAATTCCGCCACTCGCCCTTTTTTTCAAGAATTCTATCTTACAACAACGTTGGTATCTTTTGTCAAATATTTTTTAAGCGATCGTTAATCCCTCCTCCGTTTGATTTCAATAACTTAATTAGCTTTTTATTAGGTTTATAAACTTTTAAAAAAATCAGCCAATATTAGCGCAGGCTCAATTTATCGTAAATATCGCAATCTCTGAAAATGAGCAATTTAATAATCAATTTCCTGTTTCGTTATTATTTTATATTATTTGTATAACTTTTTAAATGACTCAATTTCAAATAACCGAAAAAGTTCGCGAGTTAATTCAAAAATCACGCATAGTTAGCTTTGCTACTTGGCAAGAGTTTTATCCGTCTATAGTGATCGCCATATTTCAAACCGCAGATGATCAAGGGCGATTTCTTACCAATGAAGATTTACAGAATTTACAGCAGCTAATCCCTGCGATCGCTGACAACATCGCGATCGTAAAATTACTGACCGATCAAGCATCAGTAATTGTTGACGAAGCCCGCGCCCAAGTTTTAGCAGCTTTTCCTGAAATCACACAGGAGGGGGGTGGACTTTATCCTCCTGAACGGGCTAATGCTTGCTGGCGTGACTTCTGGCATTTTTTGCGTTGCATCACCTACGGTATTGCAGGAAAACGCCCTGATTATTTAAGCGCGGAAGGTTTACAGTTTATGAAACTGTTATATAAAGAGCTACAAGTGCCAATAGCTGCGATGATCCTTGGTCTAGAAAGTGTTAAAATTGCCAGTCTAAACCGAACTACCGCCGAAGAGAAAGCTTTGTTATCACCTTATTTTGATTGTTTAATCAATGAGTTGCAACTTTTTTAATTACTAATATTTTCTTTTCTCTTTCATTGTTTTCTTTTCCCTTTCTACTTTTTCCTTAAAAGTCTATGTCAGTATCACTAAGAACTCGCCAACATCCTCTGATCCAGAATCTCGCAGATTCTATTGAAGAAATTTGGCACAAGAATTTAGAACTTGAAACTTATCTTGTACCCAAAGGATTAGGCTACATCGAGGGACATTTAGAGGGAGAAAAATTAATAATTGAAAACCGTTGTTATCAAACCAAGCAATTTCGTAAGTTACATCTCGAATTAGCTCAAATCGGCAATGGTCTGGATATTTTACATTGTGTGATGTTTCCTAATCCTGAGTATGACTTACCAATTTTTGGAGCTGATATTGTCGGTGGTCGCGGTGGAGCAATTAGCGCGGCGATCGCTGATCTGTCTCCTAGCAATCGCGAAAAAGCTCTACCGAGTAATTATTCTCAGATTTTAACGAACTTAGAAGCCATAGAATTTACTCAGCCCCGTGATTTGCCACTATGGGCGGATATCTTTTCAGAATTTTGTTTGTTTGTGCGTCCTATGGGAGGCAAAGAGGAGCAAGCATTTTTGCAACGAGTTAAGGATTTTCTGACCATTCACTGTCAAATTGCCACTCAGATCCAGCCGTTTATATCTCAACTTGAGGTTGCCAATGCGATCGAGGGGCAGCAATATTACTGTAAGCAACAACAACAAAACGACAAAACGCGACGAGTACTCGAAAAATCTTTTGGCGTAGAATGGGCTGAACGTTACATGACCTCAATGCTCTTCGATTCTATAGCATGACTTTTACAGCGAAATATATTAATAAAGATAGGTCACACTTGCTGCTGCAACTTTTTTGGGTTTATGTTAAGAAGCGTAGCAATTATAGAGAAAGATAGATTTACTTCATATTCACTCTAGCGTTATGAGACAATTACATTAAAATAAACGCAACCAAAGCTACGCATATTCATATTCATGAACGCCACAACAAATATTCAGCCATTTTCTGCCGATGATTTTGCTAATGCCCTCGCCGAACATAATTACGAGTTTGCAGTTGGGCAAACCGTGAAGGGCAAGGTAGTTTCAGTCGAAAGTAGTGGCCTTTATGTCGATATTGGCGCTAAATCTTTAGGTTTTCTTCCCATTGAAGAAGCAACCCTCAGTGGTTCTTCGCGCTCTAATGATGCTTTCCCGATTGGTAACGAGTACGAATTCCTGATTATTAGTAGCCAAAATGCCGATGGTGAGGTCAAGCTATCCGTGAGGCGCTTGCTATTTAAGCAGGCTTGGCAAACTCTGCGCGATTACCAAGCGGAATCAAAAGTGTTTGAAACTAAGGTGATTGGTACGAATACTGGCGGTGTAATCGTTGATTCGGTCGGATTACGCGGATTTGTGCCGCGATCGCACCTTGCCGACAGTTCAGATATGCCGAAATTGATTGGCAAATTTCTGCCCGTCATGGTCTTGGAAGCTGATGAAACCCGTAAAAAGTTGGTGTTGTCCAATCGTCAGGCGGCAAAACTTGCTGCGATGAACCAACTCGCTAAAGGACAATTGGTAACAGGTAAAGTTACCAATATCCGACCTTTTGGGGTATTTGTAGAATTTTCTGGAGTTTCAGGCTTATTGCACGTCAAGGAAATGAGTCAAAAGCCTGTTAGTGATCCCACCCGCGTATTTCAGCTTAATGACACGATTAAGGCTGTGGTCATTGATATTGACGAGTCACGCAATCGGATTGCGCTCTCTACCAAGCTACTCGAACTTCATGCAGGTGAAATGCTCGACAATTCCGCGCAAGTATTTGCTGAGGCGGATGAGCGTCTAGAGAAGAATATCAGTAAACTCTGGGAAGCTTAATCTTCAAATAATAAAAGAGTGCTTGGCACTCTTTTATTGTTAGGTTTTTAAATTTTTTCGTAGCAGTAATCAATTTTGAACTTAGAATATTACCAAGTCATCAAAATATTTAAAATAAGCAATCAACCTCAAATTTATGGAAACTAATTTTCTCGGTCTTCTGGCGACTGTTCTAGCCCTGTTTGTACCTACCGTTTTTTTGCTAACTCTGTATATCCAAACATCTAGCCGCGAAGAAGGTGAAAGCAGCAAATAACTACAACTACTCAACAAAAAGCACAGCCATCGGCTGTGCTTTTTGTTATGTCTGTCCGCAAAAACAGAATGGCGGTGTAAGCACTGCAACTAACGCGAAACTCTAGCTCGATATAATAATTTTTCGTTTTGCATATAGCCGACATAACGCACGATCGCCATATCCCCCTCTTCTATTTGATCACCTTGATCATTTCCATCAATAAATTCATGCTTCTGAGGATCATAGGTAACTTGCGCCCCGACAGCACCGATCGCCGTGATTCCCCATTTTTGTAAAAGTACATCAATAGGACGTAACAGAGGCAGAATATTTTTGGCGAGCATATTCGGATTGGTTTGCGCCGCATAAGCCGCCGATGGTAATTGCAAAATTAAAGATTCTAATTGTTGAATAACTTCTCGCTCAAATTGCGATCGCAAGTCTTGTTTTTGATGCGCTAATTGATTTTGCAAATGTTGATATTCTTCGCGCAAAGAGGTGATCTCAGGATTAGGATCTTGGGAATTTGGAGATTCGGGATTGGGAGATAGCTTGATGCAAGTTGCAATTAATTCTGTTAATTCAATTTGTAATATCTCCGCAATCTTGGCTAAATCTGCATAGCGCAAGGTCGCCGCATTTCCTTTGCGAAGAGTATCGATCGCTCGTCGTGATACACCTGTGCGATCGCTAAGTATTTGAAAGCTAGATATTCCAGCTAGTTTCATCAATTGACGTAATGTTTCTGTGCGATCGTCCATAGTTTTAGAGTTAAAAGGTTTTTCTCAAGTTGTAGGGGCAATTCATGAATTGCCCCTACATTTGGTTCTGGTGAAACCCGCGATGATGAATCAATTAGCTCACTTCTTGCAATTCGGGAGGATTTTCGACAACCTGCAACTTGGTCTGGACTATCGGCGGATTAGCTAAATAATCAGCAAGTTGAGCCTCAATCTGTTGACGCACAATCTCGCGATATTCGAGAAAATGTTCGGCTTGCGAACAAACCGATAGATAACTAATCACCACATTCGGATAACGCTTCATTAAATCGAAGAGATTAATCCAGAATTGGAAACGAGTTTTGCGGACAAAACCTTGTCGCCAAGCCAAGATCAGCAAGGCACGAATCGCAGTCCATTCTGTTCTTTTCTTCTCATTAGTCTTTTCGCGCTTCAGACTCTTGTAAGGAGATTCACCCAAAATCAAGAAATGGCGATAGGTGCGATTGAGAAACACCATTGGATCATAGAGAGTCCAGAAGGCATGAACATATTCATTGGCAATATCTTCAAGGGGACGAGTCGGCACGAAGTTCATCAAAGTCGCCTGATGTCCATTGCTGTTTTGCTTAATCATCCTTCCTTCTTTATTCAAGCGATGCCATAAACCCGTATCTGGCAAAGCTTGCAACATACTGAACAGCGCTGTGGGGACGGCTGTCTCTTCGACAAACTGGACAATGCGATCGCCTGCTCCCTTCTTCTCACCATCAAAGCCAATGATAAATCCAGCCATGACACGGATTCCAGCTTTGGCGATGTTAATTACGGATTCTGAAAGGGGATCACGGTTATTTTGGAATTTCTTGGTGAGGGCTAAACTGTCAGTGTCAGGGGTTTCAATACCTAAGAAAACGGAACCAAAGTTACATTCCACCATCATCTGCATCATTTCAGGATCTTGAGCCAGATCGACCGAAGCTTCTGTAGCAAAGGAGAAGGGATAATTGCGTTCTTTCATCCAAGGTTTAAGCTCTTGGAGCATCACTTTCACATTACGTTTGTTGCCGATGAAATTGTCATCAACCATAAAAATGCTGCGTCGCCAGCCAAGATCGTAGAGATACTGCAATTCGGCAAGAATTTGGGCTGGTGTCTTAGTGCGTGGCTTGCGTCCATAGAGAATGATAATATCGCAGAACTCACATTGGAAAGGACAACCCCGCGAAAATTGTACCGACATTTCGGCATAGCGATTCATTTCCAGTAACTCGAAACGGGGGATGGGCGTATCTGTTACCGCAGGACGTTCACCGTTAGCCCTGAAAATCCCTGAGCGATCGCCTCTTTCAATTGCTTCCACAAACATCGGTAAAGTGATTTCACCTTCATCAAGAATCAAGAAATCTGCTCCTGAAACTTTCGCTTCTTCAGGCAAAGCGGTAGGATAAGGTCCACCAACGGCGACTAATTTACCGCGTTTTTTCGCTTCTTGGATTTGGGCTAAAAAATCTTCCTTTTGGACGATCATTGCTGACAGAATTACTACTTCCGCCCATTGCCATTCAGCTTCGGTGATATCCCGAATATTGCGATCGACTAGCTTAAATTCCCATGTCTGGGGCAGAATTGCGGCAACAGTTACCATTCCTAGAGGAGGTAGCTGCGCCTTATAACCAACTAATTCTAATGTTTTTTCAAACGACCAAAAGCTTTTGGGAAATAACGGATAAACGAGTAAAACGCGCATTATTTATAGTTTGGGGTTGTTTTAATTGGTTTGCTGCTGTAGATATTATAGGGCGATCGCCATAACTATCCATAACCATCAATAAGTACAAAATAGGGGCAGTTCATGAACTGCCCCTACTTTATAGCTTTTAATTTGAGATTTAGTTTTTATGGCGGTGCGTCAAGAACGCGATCAATTAAGCCGTACTCCAGAGACTCTTGCGAAGAAAGATAATAATCACGATTCATATCGCGTTCAATCTTGGCGATCGGCTGTCCCGTGCGCTTAGCATATTCCTCATTCAACTTATGACGAATCCGAATAATTTCTCTCGCTTCAATCTCAATGTCCGAAGCTTGACCTCTGGTTCCACCTGAAGGCTGGTGAATCATGATCCGTGCATTGGGCAGAGCATAGCGCTTGCCCTTAGTGCCAGCCATCAATAAATAGGAACCCATAGAAGCCGCCAGTCCCACGCAGATCGTGGTTACTTCAGCTTTGATATGTTGCATCGTATCAAAAATGGCAAGTCCCGCCGAAACTGAACCACCTGGGGAATTGATATACATGTAGATATCTTTGTTTTGATCTTCAGAGTCAAAGTAAAGAAGGCGGGCAATAATCGAATTTGCCATACCATCTGTAACTTCTCCACTCAGAAAAATGATTCGCTCCATTGACAAACGCTCGTAGATACTAATCCACTGCGTATATGAGTCACCAGGATAGCGATAGGGAACTCTAGGAACTCCGATGGGCATAGTTTTAGAATTGGTAATTGAGTGATTGGCTTTTAGCTTTTGGCTTTTGGCTTTTGATAGCTATCTTGATGTTGGCTACAGAATTTGAAATTAACTGAGCTAATAGCTAACGACTAATAGCTAACAGCTAATAACTAAACAAGTGCAGGCAGTGATTTTGGTAAATCCTTTGTACTTTCAAGTACGCGATCGATGATGCCATATTCCTTAGCTTGCTGAGGAGTCATGTAAAACATCCGATCCATGTCCTTGGTAATCACTTCGGGACTGTTGCCAGTAGTGCGTGACAAAATTCTGAGCATGGCTTCGCGGTTGGTCAGCACTTCTTTCGCCTGAATCTGAATATCAGAAGCTTGTCCCCGTGTTTGGCGACGGGCTTGGTGCAGAACGATTGTGGCATTTGGTAAGCTAGCCCGAAAGCCTTTAGTACCACTAGCGAGAATCATCGCGGCGGTTCCCATCGCTTGTCCAAGGCAGATTGTATGCACAGGCGGCTTGATGTAGCTAAGAGTGTCGCAGATGGCAAAAGCTTCAGTTTCAAAACCGATCGCATCACCTGTGTACCAAGATGTCCCCGTGGAGTTGATATATAGGAAAATCGGTTTTTCGGGATCTTCGTATTGCAAATATAAAAGTTGAGCGATCAGCAATTCAGTGACATCGACTCCAAGCTGCTGTTTGTATTCGTCGGGAGATACAAGAGGCAACCCAAAGTAAATAATCCGCTCTTTTAGTAATAGCGAAGGTAGGTCAGGCGGCGGTGTGCGTCCGTATGACGAATCCCCTGAATAGGCGGCTTGTGCGGCTTGGGGAACAGAGCGAGAAGGTCGATCCATGTTTATTCGTGTTAATGACACTAACATTGTTAGCTTATCACAGCGATCCCACTGCTATGGTCGAGCCAAGCGATGATTGAGGTAGGGTTAGCCGTCTAGGAATAGTTGATTCGCCCGTTTCTCAACTTTAAGTAGGTGGGCTAGCTCACAATTCCTGTTAATGGTGAACTAGCGCTGGCGTAAGCTTTTACAGGAATTCGCCCTGATAAATAGGCTGTGCGCCCTGCCTCAGTTGCCATCCCCATTGCGCGTCCCATCGCTACGGGATTACTGGCACAGGCGATCGCTGTATTAATCAACAAAGCATCAGCCCCCATTTCCATCGCCGCCGCCGCTTCACTGGGTACACCAATCCCTGCATCGACAACCACAGGAATTTTAGATTCTTCGATAATAATTGCAATATTTGCGGCATTATTAATCCCCTGTCCAGACCCAATCGGCGATCCTAGAGGCATCACCGTCACACAACCAATTTCTTCAAGGGTTTTCGCTAAACGGGGATCGGCGTTGATATATGGCAGCACTGCAAAACCTTCTTTCACCAATTGTTCAGCAGCGCGACAAGTGCCGAGGGGATCGGGTAATAAATATTTGAGATCGGGAATTACTTCTAATTTAACGAAATTATTATCTTCCTGCCCCAAAATTTTTGCCATCTCGCGCCCCAATCTCGCCACGCGCACCGCTTCATCGGCAGTTTGACAGCCAGCCGTATTTGGCAAAAGCCAATATTTAGTCCAATCGATCGCCTCACCTAGTCCTTCATGCCCCACTGCGTTAGTCTGCACCCGCCGCACCGCTACTGTGACAATCTCGCAACCACTGGCGGCGATCGCCTGACGCATCATTTCAAAGTTGGCATATTTACCTGAACCAGTCATTAAGCGCGATCGGAACTTACGACCCGCAATTTCAAAAATATCATCAAAAGATTTTTCAGATAGCTGATTAGCGGAAAGTGTAAAAGATGAAGGGGCGATCATAAGGCTTGAAAATTTGTAATCAGTTTTAAGGATATACAGCAGTTTGAGGGGACAATTTTTTATCGGAAAATTGAGTCTATACCGCCGCCGTTCTAGTGCGGCTTTAATACTAGAATATATTACATACCGCAGGGCATACGGAAATTCACGCTTGAGAAGCTAGTTGCAAGACTAGGTATCACTAAGTAAGACCATGCTAGGACAAGTCCTACAGGCTATAGTGAGTCCAAGAATCCTCGCTGTTTCAGCATGAGGAGTGTCAATAAGATACTTAGGATACTCAAGTGTCTTCTGTAATATCCGAAATTTTCATAGTATTCCTATAGCAAGTAGCAATTTAGTTTCATGGCTAACCTCAAATCCATCCGCGATCGCATCGGCACTGTTAAGAATACGCGCAAAATTACTGAAGCAATGCGTCTTGTCGCCGCCGCAAAGGTCAGACGCGCCCAGCAGCAAGTTATTGCAACTCGCCCCTTTGCCGATCGCCTAGCACAAGTTCTATATCGTCTTCAGCAGCGCATCTCCTTCGAGGATGTCAATCTGGCTCTACTCGAAAAGCGTCCCGTTCAAACCGTTGGTCTTCTGGTAATTTCAGGCGATCGCGGACTTTGTGGTGGCTATAACTCGACGATTATCCGCCGTGCTGAAGCTCGCGCCAAAGAACTAAAAGAGCAAGGTATTAATTACACCTTTATTTTAGTTGGTCGTAAAGCAGCACAATATTTTGCCCGTCGCGATCAACCGATCGCTGCTAAGTTCACCAACTTAAATCAGATCCCTAATGCGGCTGAAGCCAATGCGATCGGCGATGAAATTACCTCCGCTTTTTTGGGTGGTGTAATTGATCGTGTTGAGTTGATCTATACCCGTTTTGTGTCTTTGATCAGTTCTCGTCCTGCTGTCCAAACGCTTCTGCCCCTCGAAACTCAAGGTTTAGAGCCAAAAGATGACGAAATTTTCCGTTTGATCACTCGTAGCGGTAAGTTGCAAGTCGAAGTTGAAAAGCGTGAAATCACGGTTAAGGAATTGCCCAAGGAATTAATTTTTGAGCAAAACCCTGAGCAAATTCTCGAAGCGTTGCTACCGCTTTACCTCAGCAATCAAATCCTCCGTGCATTACAAGAGTCGATCGCTAGCGAATTGGCTTCTCGGATGACGGCGATGAGTAATGCAACTGAGAATGCTGGTGATCTCATCAAGTCACTGACGTTGCAGTACAACAAAGCACGTCAAGCCGCGATTACTCAAGAAATTCTAGAAGTAGTCGGTGGCGCAGCCGCGATTTAATTTAAACAAACTTAAACAGAAGGGCGGCGCACAGCGCCGCTTTTTTGTTTGGAGGAAATTCAAATGGTTTATAGCGAATTTACTCTATCCCGCGTTCGAGAGACTTTTGGGTTAGTTGTCGAAGAACCGAAAAGTCTTTTTCTCGAAATTTTACCCACTAAATCTAGTGATTATTTGACGATCGCACTGGTTGAAAATCTTTTTGATTCCCTGATTAAATTGATTGAATACGATATACAACGTAACGGGCTAACACCAAGATTGTTCATTGGGTGGATTATTCAGTAATTCCCGAATATTAGCTTCAATAACTCGGTAGCCCACATTGCCATTCAGCCGTTGTCGCCCTTCATTAAAAATTAACGTTGGACTGACCGAAACCTGATGCTCTTTGATTAAGTCAAAATCCTTGGACAGCAAAGCATAAGCCTCACCATTGTCAATCTGCTCTTGAATTAGAGTGACATCTAGCCCCAAACCTTCGGCAATTTCAAACTGCACTTTGCGATCGCTAATATCGGCAAGTTTCGTAAAAAATGCTTCTCGAAATGCCCAAGCAGTTCTTTCCAAAACCTGATCAGATTCTGGAACTAAACCCTTTATCTCTAACAATTGAACAGCCTTCAGAAATAAATGGGCTGATGTGGAAGATGCAGGAACTTGTGACCAAACATCAGGATGTACAGAAATATGCTCAAATTTACTAGCGATCGCCTTGACATGATTTTGATAACCCGTCAATCCACCGCGATCGCGCCATCCATTCTCTAACTTCTCCCGCGCATTGCCAAACACAGAAACGAAGTGGTAATCAATGACGACATTTTCTGGAAAAGCGGTCTTTAGTTCTTCCAAACGAATTTGAGCAATGTAAGCCCAAATACACAAAACATCTGAGAAATAGAAAATACGAATTGGTTTCATGATTATAAAGTTCTTTGATTGTAAGGAAGTTTCATCAAAAGCATTCCCATCGCGCAGGTATTAGTCACACCAGCAAATACCAAGCCACAGCCAACAAACCCACTCAATAGCAAGAACCAAGGGGATACGACAATACCCAATCCAGTTCCTATCGCCACAAGGGAGCCAGCGACAATTTGCACTTGACGAAATAGACTGATGGGAGCATGGCGATTGACCTGTGTTTTCAGTCCTGCGGCTTTCCAGCTTGATAGACCGCCCTTAAGCTGCATCACATGCTCATATCCATTTTCTAGTAGCTTTTGAGAGGCTCGACTTGAACGCATTCCCGATTGACAGCAGATTACTAGGGGTTTGTCGCCAGTGTTCTCAATCAGATTTTGGTCGAAGGTTGATAGAGGTATAGAAACAGAACCTAGGATATGTTCAGTTGCGTATTCGCCTGACTCACGGACATCGACTAAGATAACCTGTTGTAAATCAAGCTTCTGTTTGAGGGCTATAGCCTCAATCTCGGTTAATTGTGAGGTGTTCGATGAGTTAATCATGTATTTTTATAGATGGCAATTGACGATCTTTATTTGACTATATCACTATATAGCTATATAGTTGTTAAAATCTTTTATTGTCGTAGGGGCAATTCATCAATTGCCCCTACAGCAAAATGCGGGTTTCAAGTCATTTTGCATAAGTCCTAATAGTACTTTTCAATCATGCAAATTTCTCCTGATGCTTTGGCGCAAGTTGCCGATTATTTCAAGGTGTTGTCTGAGGTTAGCCGACTGCAAGTGTTGTGCTGCTTAAAATCTGGCTCTAAAAACGTAGGTGATATCATGGCGGCAACAGGACTGGGGCAAGCAAATGTGTCTAAGCATTTAAAAATATTGATGCAAGCAGGAATCTTATCTCGCAAACCTTCAGGGGTAAGTGTATATTACGAAATCGCCGATCCAATCATATTTGAGTTATGTGAACTAGCCTGCGATCGCCTATCGATTAGCTTGGAAGCAAAGCACCAACTGCTAAATCCGTTGTAAGATAACAATTTTCTCGCCCAATTTCGTCCAATAAGCCAGTGCGATCGAGCAACTGCTCTACTTCTGGTTGTAAGCCTGTCAAAATCAAATGGCAACTATGTCGCTTCAAATCTCTGTAAATATCCTCAAGAGCCACCAAACCTGTAGTATCCATAATCGGCACAAAGCGCATCCGTAAAATCAAATGCTTTACCTCTGGTTCATCTCTTAAGAAAGTAGCAAACCTTTCCGCCGCGCCAAAAAATACAGGACCATCAACCCGATAAACTGCGATTTCTTTACCCAATTCTAAAGGCACACCTGCTGGAAAAGCTTCGATATCGGGGATACGCGCAAGATTAAGATCACTCATCCGTTTGATAAATAATGCTCCTGCCGCAATCAGTCCAATTTCGACAGCCAATACTAAGTCAAAACAAATCGTTACTCCCCAAGTTAGCAACATCACGCTGAGATCGGCGTAGGTCGATCGCATTAATAGCCCGATCGCTTCCCATTCCACCATCCGCAAACTCACCACCATCAAAATACCAGCCAACGCTGCGAGGGGGATTTTTGCCGCCAAAGGAGCCAAACTCATAATTATCACTGCCAAAGCTACGCCGTGAATGATTCCCGATAGCTTGGTTTTACCTCCCGATCGCACATTCACAGCCGTTCGAGCGATCGCGCCTGTAGCGGGAATCCCCCCAAAAAATGGCACTACCAAATTAGCAATTCCCTGTCCAATTAACTCTTGATTACTATCATGTTTTTCGCTAACCGTCATTCCATCAGCGACCACAGCCGAGAGAAGAGATTCAATACTACCCAAAGCAGCTAAGGCTAAGGCGGGATTAATTAATTCTCGTAACAGACGCGGATCGTTCCAATGGGGAATGCCATGAGGTAAAGGTAAAGCGCGGGGGATTTCGCCAATTGTCGGTAAATCAAGCTGAAAATAAGAAGCGATCGCCGTAGCTAAAATCAAACCTACTAAGGAGCCTGGAATTACGGTTGTAATTTTTGGTAATAAAATCTTAGTGAAAATTACTACCGAAGCGATCGCGATCGCCGCCCAATTTAATGCACCTATATGAGTTACTGTATCCCATAAAGCGGGGAGAAAATGCTCGCTCCGTCCTAACTCCAAGCCGATAAAGTTGTTCAGTTGTCCGCAAAAAATAATTACCGCAATTCCATTCGTAAAGCCTGCGGTAACAGGATAAGGAATGAATTTGACTAGTTGCCCCATTTTGGCAACACCCAAGGCAATTTGAATAATCCCCGCCATTACGCCTGCAATCCAGACTTTTTCAATGCCATACTTAGCGACAATTCCCACTAAGACCACTGCCATTGCTCCAGTTGGCCCTGTAATTTGGACGGCGGAGCCACCAAAAAGCGATGCTAAAGTCCCTGCGACGATCGCTGTATATAATCCTGCCTTCGGCTCGACTCCACTAGCTACGGCAAAGGCAAGAGCCAAAGGCAAGGCGACTACGGCGGCGGTCAATCCTCCCGTTAAGTCACCCTTAAAATGTTCAAAAGGTCGCCAATTTTGCCAATTTCGCCAACTCGATAATTCTGCTGTAGCCATGTTTTTAATTCTCCAAACATTAATTGCTTATTCAATTTGTTGTTTTGAGTATGGCGTTCATTTTCTATCTTTATCGAGTTGAATAACTTCCACATCCACAAATCGCAATCCATACCAATGTGACAGGCGATCGCTTGATTTCGTGGATGAGTTGATTGAATACGCTACAAAATGTAACTGAATGGCTCTGAAATCAAATAATTCGTTAATTTGTCCTTAATTGGAGCGTAATACTTTTACATTTCAGATTTGATATTACTATTCTTCTTTGCTTGCGAGTAATTCATAGAACTCGTTCAGTTTTCTTCTCAAAAGGGCTTTTGGAATAAGTTTGATTTCGTATTCTGCAACAACTGTAGGACTGAGCGATCGGCTGAGAGCATATTCGACAACTTCATCGTCTTTGTCTCGGCAAAGCAGAACGCCAATACTAGGATTTTCGTGAGGTTTTTTGATGTCGCGATCGAGTGCTTCGAGGTAAAACTCAAGCTGTCCAAGATATTCAGGTCGAAATTTATCGATTTTGAGTTCAAAGGCAACGAGGCTTTGGAGTTCGCGGTGATAGAAGAGGAGATCGATAAAGAAGTCACTGTTGCCAACTTGAAGGCGATATTCTTCTCCTAGGAAAGTGAAGTCTCGACCAAGTTCTAGAATAAATTCTTTGAGATAGGCGACAAGTGCTGTTTTTAGTTCGTTTTCGGAGTGGTTGGGTGGTAGATTGAGAAAGTCAAGGACGTAGGTATCGCGAAAGACTCCAGAGAATGATTTAGGGTGAATTGTTTGCGAAAGTTTCGTGTCAGCAAGACTTGTACGCTCAAAGATACCGCTATTGATTTGGCGATCGAGTTCGCGGGTGCTGTAGCGTTCGGTGGTAGCGAGTTGAAGATAGAAAAGTCGCTCGGCTTCAGTCTTACAGCGTGAGATAAGGATTGAATGATGTGTCCAGCTTAATTGTGTCAGCAGTGACGACACAATTTCGGGATTTGGATAAGTTTCGTAAAATTGGCGCATTCTGTAAAGGTTGCGCTTTTCAAATCCTTTGAGACTGGGTTCTTGACTTTGGATAAAGGTGGCAAGTTGCTCGATCGCTTTTTGTCCCCATTCGCTAGTCGATAGGCGATCGCTGATATACTTACCGACGCTCCAGTATAGTTTGATGAGTTCTTGGTTAGCAGTGGCGATGACCTTTTGCTGAGCAGTTTTGATGAGGGTAAGAACTTCTGCAAATTGAGGCTGCAAAGTGTCTGACATTGAGTGATTTTACTGAAAACTTTAATGTTTAATATATCGCAATCTACACTGATCGCATTAACATTTATCTCCATAAAGGCGATCGCTATTACTGTGAGTCGTAATTTTTAGGCGATCACTTCTACGATATGTTTTCTATAACTTTGCTAAAGGCAATCGCTATTACTGTGAGTCGTGATTTATGAGGCGATCACCTCAATGATGGTGAATAACTTGAAAGAAATACGGATCAAAATCGTTGGGATTTTATGCTAGGGCAAGAAGTGATAAATACTTATCTTCATAAAATAAAGTGATCGATTCAAACTCTCTTCTTAGTAGACTTTCAACTTGTGAAGTCGAACAGTTACCAAGCCGACTCCAAATAACTTTTGGTGGATTCCCAAATACCAAACTGAGGTCATGCATATCTGAATCTTTCGAGACAATTATCAAATCATTAGACTTGGCATAATCCCAAACTATGGGATCGACAGTTGATTTCATGTCAACATCTCGAACGTGCAGTGAGTTAGGGAAAAGGTCAGCCAAACGGAAAGGCAACTTTGGAGATAGATTTTCATCAAAAAGTAATTTCATGCTGGTATTGGCATTGTCATAAACCGACGTTCACGATCAGCCGCATAAGCGATACAGGCTTTAAAATCTTCTCGTGTGAGATCGGGAAAATCTTCAAGGATCTCAGCCTCCGTCATATCTGAAGCTAGGTACTCAAGCACTTCATAAACTGTAATCCGCAAGCCACGCACACATGGTTTACCACTACGTTTATTTGATTCAATCGTAATGTAATTTCGGTAGTTCATAAATTTTCTCAGTGATACTTGGATATTCTAGAGATAATTTGGAGTCGTGATTATTAGGCGATCGCCGATCAGTTGTATATTCTACTGCATTGTGATCGCTGGTTTATTTTTTTGAAGTGACGATCGCTATTACCGTGAGTCGTGATTTTTAGGCGATCGCTCTTTTGCTCTTAACATATCGTATATTAGGTATTGGAACCAAGATCAAATGTCTAGACTTCCCCACTTCATGTAATTACTACAAGGATTTAACCGTGATTACAAATGCTAGTAGCCTTACCCTTAGCAATCTCCGTCAAACTTTTGGCTTGAGACTCGACTCTAGCGATCGCTTTTTTGATGAATGGTTAAATAATGCGCCGACTCTAACCGATGCGGAACTACAAGGACTAGATCGCCTCACTCGCAACTATAACTATCTCAGTCAAGAAGAACCACCTCTCGAAGAAATTGTTAAGCTTGTAGTTATATCACCATTGCTAGATTTAGCAGGTTTCTATCAGTTTCCTTTTTTGGTAAAAGCAGAAGTAAGTACCAGTATCGAAGTTGCAGACGAAGCTAATGCTATGGCGGTTCAAGGCAGGATTGATATTTTGGTGATTCAAGATAGTTTTTGGATTTTGGTAATCGAATCAAAGCCCGCAAGGCTAGATGTTACGGCGGGAATTCCCCAAGCACTTACTTATTTGTTGAGCGCTCCCAACTTACAGTCAAGTTGTTATGGAATGGTTACAAACGGAAGAGAAGTCTTATTTTTGAAATGCGAGCGCTACCAAAATGTCCCTCAATATACTCGATCGCATACTTATCGGTTACTTGAAAATACAGCAGAACGTATCCAAGTTTTGCAGGGACTTAAACAAATTGGGGCTTATATTGGAGACTTGAGGAGTTAGGCGATCGCACCAACAATCTATCTCTTAAAAGCGATTGCTGTTTTTGTGAGTCGTGGTTTTTAGGCGATCGCAAAAGACCGAACCAAGATGTGCGGAGTGATTAAAGTAATTCGGCGTTGTAAATTTTGTGCAATGGCAACAAATTGATAAACCATAAGTTTTGTGCTGTACTCAATCAGCAATCAATCAATTCATAACTTAAATCAACCATGCTGCTGTCATCGTGAAAACAAGAAGAGCGTAAATACTCATCTCAATCACATCTCAATTAGACAATATCTTGGGAAATTTAAGACTATGCAAAAACTTACTTTAGGCGGCTTGTTTACGACTATAGCGATCGCGATCGCTATGACAACATCAGTGATACCTGCTAAAGCCGAAATTGTGGGCGAATATCTAGACAATGGGACTCCACAAGTCATAGAGAAAATGTCGGGAAATATTATTACCTTCCGAAATTCAATGGGTGAATCTCACAACTATTATGTGCCGACTTGGATGATTGAAAAATATAATCTTCAAATTGGGACTTCTGCGAATCTCTACAATCGTAATGTAATTCAAGGGATGTATCACGATCGCTATATCAGTGTGGTCAACCAAGGTTTTCCCGCGAATATGGGCGCATTCACAATTCATGAAGTCGAAAGACATTGCACAGTTGCCGAAAACCCTGCTGGCGAAGGTATGTCTATGGGTGGACGGGTTTGGTATATGGCGGCAAATTGTCCTTCGGCAATACCGATTGTGGGTTCTATGTCGTTTTACAAAGCAAAATTAGCTTCTGCTGAGCAACGCGATGTTAGTGTGCTTCTGCCTGATTTCATGGGTGAATGAAGCAGTTTTTGACAGGTGAATATTAGGGTGCGCGGCGAAGCCGCGCACCCTAATATTCAGTGATAAGGAAATATTTATTTTTGGAGAGAAAATCGCATGAGAATTTTAGTCTATTTAGGCTAAAATTTAAGCTTGGGGTTAAAAATGTCAAGCTTATGGTTATCAGATTTAAAGCTGAATTGAAATCAGCGATAGTAGCTAATCCGTTTCTGGTTTCGCAGGAAATGCCAGTCCTTGAGGCGATCGCCCAGATGGCTAGGGCGCGGATAATCGCGATGGCAGATGGCTTTATGGTTAGCTCGACGGCTAGCTCGATCGCTGGCTATACAGGTAATGTGGATTATGTTCATCAAGAGGCGAGATCGACTTGCGTATTAGTGATGGAGCAGGGGCAAATAATTGGAATTATGACTGAACGGGAGGTGGTGAGCTTTTTCGCACAATTTAGTCATGTTATTAGTCATGTTAATCCTTTGGCAAATGTGACTGTGGGTGAGGTGATGCGATCGCCTACAATCATGTATGAGGATGACTTTAATGATCTATTTGTGGCGGTGAAATTACTTCAGCAGAACCATATTCGTCAGATCGCCGTTTTAGATCGCAGCGATCGCCTATTGGGAATAGTCACTCACGAAAGTTTAATGCAACTGGTGCGGCCCTTAGATGTTTTATTGACACAGAGGGAGTTAGAACTTCAGCAGAGTGAGCAACGGGTTGCCTCATTGGCTGCTGCTGCTCCTGTGGGGATTTTTTGCACCGATATTGAGGGCAAATGTGTCTATGTGAACGATCGCTGGTGTGAGATGGCGGGACTAAGTATTGAGGAAGCCGCAGGATATGGCTGGGTGAATGCGATACATCCTAGCGATCGCGAACTTGTTACTACAGAATGGAATAACTCTGTACGAGAAAAATGCCATTTTCGATTAGAGTATCGATTTTTAAATCAATCTGGGCAAATCACTTGGGTTTATGGTCAGGCGGTGGCGGAACATGACCAAGCAGGAGAAATCATTGGCTATGTTGGTACAAATACTGATATTAGCGATCGCAAGCAAGCTGAAGATCAATCTCAACAACGTCTAGACATTCTGGAAGCTGCAAGGGATATCATTGCTTCGGCGGATGTCACTGGGAAAGTTACCTATCTCAATCAAGCAGGACGAGATCTAATGGGCATAACTCCTGATGTAGATATTTTTCAGACCGCAATCTCGGACTATCATGCTGCTGAGGTGTCTGATTTTGTTTTGCAACAATCGATTCCCCAATGTGTAGAGCAAGGATTTTGGTCGGGAGAAACTTTATTGCGGCGGCATGATGGCAGTACTTTTCCTGCTTTACAGGTAATTGTGTGTCATCGAGGAAAAGATAACAGCATCAATCAATTTTCAACGATCGCAAGGGATATTAGCGATCGCAAGCAATCTGAACAAAAACTTCAGGAACTTAATCAAGAACTAGAAAAAAAGGTTGAAGAACGAACTCAAGAGCTTTGGCAAGTGAATAGTATGCAACGCGCTATTCTTGACAGTGCTGATTATTCATTTATCTCTACCGATGTCAATGGGACTATTCGGAGCTTTAATAATGCCGCCGAGCAGATGTTGGGCTATGCCGCTTCTGAATTTATTGGTGTAACTACACCCGCAATCTTACACGATCGCCAAGAGGTAATTGATCGAGCTACTTCTCTTTCTATTGAACTTGAGCAAGATATTCCTGTCGGCTTTGAGGTTTTTGTCGCTAAGGCGCGTTTGGGAATGGTCAGCGAAGAGGAATGGACTTATATCCGTAAGGATGGTTCGCGGTTTCCTGTATTGCTTTCGGTGACAGCGCTGAAAGACATCAATCAGGAAATAATCGGTTTTTTAGGAATTGCTAAGGATATTAGCGAACAGCAAGCAGCGCTTCGCGATCGCCTACAAGCAGAACAAGCGATCGCCAAATATGCCAGTGAAGTTGAGGATTTATACAACAATGCACCCTGCGGCTATCATTCCCTTGATAGTGAAGGAAAAATTGTTAATATCAACAATACCGAATTGCAATGGTTAGGATATAGCCGTGAAGAAATCCTCGGTAAATCTTTCACAGAAATTGTTACAGGAGATAGCCAACAGATATTTCACAGCAACTTCGCTAATTTTAAACGTAACGGTTGGCTGCGGGATACAGAATACGATTTAGTCTGTAAAGATGGCACAATTTTTCCAGTGTTTTTGAGTGCTACCGCTGTTAAGGACGAAGAGGGGAACTATCTTTACAGTCGCTCTACATTATTTGATGCTCGCGAACGCAAACAAGCCGAACAAGAAATTTTAGCAAAACAGCACTTTATTCAAAAAATAACCGATTCATCGCCCAACATTCTCTATATCTACGATCTGCATGAAAATCGCAATGTCTACTGCAATCGTGAGATTACCACTACCCTTGGCTATAGTCCTGCCGAAGTCCAAGCAATGGGAGCAGCATTTTTCACCAACCTGATGCATCCCGATGACTTCGCGAAAATGCCTGACTACTACCGACAAATTGAGGCTGCTCAAGATGGCGATATCTTTGAAATTGAATATCGAATGCGTCATGCTAATGGTGAATGGCGATGGCTCTTTAGTCGTGACTCGGTGTTTAGCCGTGATGAGCGCGGTCAGGTAAAGCAGACAATTGGCACGGCTCAGGATATTAGCGATCGCAAACAGTCCGAAATCACAATCCAGCAAACTACGGCGCTGTTAGAAGCCTCTAATCGCGAGCTAGAGGCTTTTGCCTATTCGGTTTCCCATGATCTGCGATCGCCATTACGCGCTATCGATGGCTTTAGCAATGCCTTGTTGGAGGACTATGGTGATAAATTTGATGACGATGCTAAAGATTATTTCGAGCGCATCCGTCGCAATGTTCAACGCATGGGAATGCTCATTGATGACTTGCTGCGCTTGTCACGGGTATCGCGTTCAGAAATGGAATATAAACCCGTAAATCTTAGTAAATTGGTATGTCAACAGATCCAAGAATTACAAGCTATGGATAGTGATCGCACTGTCGAATGTATAATTAAGGATGATGCGATCGTACAGGCTGATGCGGCGCTCATGGCTGTGGTGATTAATAATCTTTGCCAAAATGCTTGGAAATTTACAAGTCACCATCCCACCGCAAAAATTGAGTTTGGAATCACAGAACAGGAAGATCAGAGCCGTCAACCGATCTACTTTATTCGCGATGACGGTGCTGGATTTGATATGAACTACACGGGTAAACTTTTTGGCGTTTTCCAACGCTTGCATAATATCAACGAATTTAATGGCACTGGGATTGGTTTAGCAACCGTCCAACGCGCTATCCATCGACATGGTGGCAAAGTATGGGCTGAGGCAGCAGTGGAGCAGGGAGCAACATTTTATTTCACTGTGCCGACGGTAAGGAGTAATTAATCGCCCCCTAGCCCCCAATTCTGGGGGGACAAGAAAATAAAATTCTTTCAAAGTCCCCCAGAATTAGGGGATTTAGGGGGCTTAATAAATCAAAACAAAGATAGAGAAACTTATGAAAACTTTACCAAATATTATCCTAGTTGAAGATAATCCTGACGATGAGCGCCTTGCTATTCGCGCCCTGCGTAAAGGGAAAGTTGCTAACGAGATTTTAGTGGCTCGCAATGGCGAAGAAGCAATTAATATAATTTTGACCGCCGATCCTCTGCCATGCGTGGTACTTTTGGATTTAAAGTTACCAAAAATCGATGGATTAGAAGTCCTACGACGTATCCGTGCTGATGACCGCACCCATCTTTTACCTGTCGTTGTCTTAACTTCATCAAGCGAAGATCGCGATATTGTTGAAAGCTATAGTCTGGGGGCAAATAGCTATGTCCGCAAACCCGTCGAATTCGAGCGCTTTACAGAGGCTGTCAAACAACTGGGACTCTATTGGGCTTTAGTCAACGAATCACTAACTAAAGGGTTATGAATAGGATTATAAAAAATGAACCAACCAATCAAAGTCTTAATCATCGAAGATAACGAAGATGATGCTCTCTTGATTTTGCGATCGCTACGTCAAGGTGGTTTAGATGTGAATTCGCAAAGGGTAGAAACCGCCGATGCGCTGGTAGAAACATTAAATAACAGCGATTGGGATGTGATTATTTCTGACTATAATCTGCCCCACTTTGATGCACCTAGGGCTTTAGTAATTGTCCAACAGCGACAAATCGATATTCCCTTCATCGTCGTTTCAGGCACTATCGGCGAATCTTCAGCAGTCGAATTGATGAAACAAGGAGCCAATGATTATTTGATTAAAGGGAAATTAGCCCGATTATCTGAAGCAGTGCGGCGGGAAGTACGCGAATCGCAAATACGGAGGGAGCGTAAACAGTCAGAGATTGAATTGGCTGAAACCAAAGAAAGATTGCAACTTGCCCTTGAAGGTTCGGCGATCGGGTTGTGGGATTGGACAGTGCCGACGGGAGGCTTGACTATTAACGATCGCTGGGCGGAGATGTTGGGCTATACGGTGGAGGAGTTAGCACCGATTAGCGCTAAGACTTGGGAACAACTCGTTCACCCCGACGATGTGCAAGAAGCAACTAAATTATTGCAACGACACTTTCGCAATGAAATTCCACTGTATGAATTTGAATTGCGAATGCGTCATAAGTCGCGAGGATGGTTTTGGGTATTAACCAAAGGCAAAGTAACGGCGTGGGATGATCAGGGCAATGCTTTACGGGTTACGGGAACGCATTTAGATATTAACGATCGCAAACGGTTGGAGCTAAGGTTATCGCTTCAGAGTGCCATTTTGGAGAAAATTTCTAAAGCGGAGCCACTGTCGGAGATCTTAAGTGCTTTGGTGACAACGATTGAAGCAATCATGAATAATGGCATCTGTGCCTTGTTTCTATGTGGTCCTGATGGCAAATTATATTATGAATTTTCAGCCAGTTTGCCTGATAGCTATGGTCGGAGGCTGGGAGGAATCGAAATTGCCGAAGGAGGAGGCTGTTGCGGCACGGCGGCTTTTCGGCAAGAATTGGTGATCGTAGACGATGTTACCACCGATCCACTTTGGCAAAACTATCAAAAACTCGCCTTAGCTCATAACTTGCGCTCCTGTTGGTCAATTCCTGCCATAGCCAGTGATGGTGAGGTCTTAGGGGCTTTTACAATTTATCATCAAGATATCCGTCAACCTTCTGCTGAAGAAATAGAAATTATTAATCTTGCAGTGGATATTACCAAAATAGCGATCGAGCGCAATCAATCAGTTCGAGCCTTAGAACAGATCAATCGCAATCTAGAAATTCGCGTAGAACAAAGGACAGAGGCTTTACGTCAAAGTGAAGAACGCGCCCGCGCCACATTACTTGCCTTGCCAGATCTCGTTTTTCGGGTCAATGAGGTTGGCGAATATTTAGACTTTTTGGCTTCGCCTAATGTAGGCAATATAGTTGATCCCAATCAAGTAATTGGTAAGCGGTTAGAGGATCATTTACCCCCTGAAATTTGGGAAAAAGAACGTCTAGCGATGCATCAAGCTCTCGCAACTAAGACATTACAAACTTACGAACAGCAAATTTGGATTGATGGTAATCTGCATTGTGAGGAAGTGCGAGTTGCACCCTGTGGCAAAAATGAAGTTGTCTTTTTTGTGCGTGATATCAGCGATCGCAAACAAGCCGAAATTTTGTTGACGCAGCAAAACAATCAGGAATCCCTTCTACGCGAAATTACCCAACGCATTCGACAATCTCTTGATCTGCAAACCATTTTTAAAACATCAGTCGAAGAAGTGCGTCAGTTTCTGCAAGCCGATCGCGTTGGCATTTTCAAGTTCTATCCTGAATCCAATTTTGATGATGGTGAAATCGTTTCCGAATCCGTCGTCGATGGATATCCCTCGGCGATCGCTATTCGTATTCACGATCATACCTTTGGCGAAAACTATGCCAACCTCTACTCCAAGGGACGTTACTACGTCGTTGATGATATTTATAACAATGGTGATCAAAAATGCCATGTGGATATCTTAGCTTTGTTTCAGGTACGGGCAAATATTGTGATGCCATTACTATGTGGTGATGATTTGTGGGGATTATTGTGTATTCATCAATGTGCAAGCACCCGCCATTGGCTCCAGACCGAGATTGATTTCAGTCAAAAAATCACTAACCAGTTAGCGATCGCCATTCAGCAAGCAAGTTTATTTGATCAACTGCAACGGGAACTCGCTGAACGTCAACAAACAGAAGCTAAACTCACGGAAAGCAATCAAAAACTCGCCATTTCCAATCAAGAATTAGTTCGAGCCACCAGACTAAAAGATGAATTTCTCGCCAATATGAGCCATGAACTGCGTACTCCCTTAAACGCAATTTTGGGAATGACCGAGGCGGTTCTGGATGAGATTTTCGGTCCCATCAACGAGCAACAACGTAAATCATTACAAACCGTTGAGCGTAGTGGCTCCCATTTACTAGAGTTGATCAATGATATTCTCGATGTCGCCAAGATCGAATCGGGACAAATAGAACTAGACTGCACCGCAATTTCCGTCTCTCATCTCTGCCAATCCAGTTTAGCCTTTATTAAACAACAGGCTCTCAAAAAGCGCATCCAATTAGAAATATCGCAGCTTCCCATCAATATTCCTGATTTATTCGCGGATGAACGCAGAATTCGCCAAGTATTAATTAATCTACTCAATAATGCGGTTAAATTCACGCCAGAAGGAGGACAGATTACTCTAGAAGTAAGCCAAATATCTCAAACCTTAAAATCTGGCGATCTCGAACCGCAGCATTTTTTACGCATCGCTGTAATTGATACAGGTATCGGCATTGCCGCAGAGAACATTCCCAAATTATTTCAACCCTTTATCCAAATTGATAGTGCCTTAAATCGCCAATATACAGGTACAGGTTTAGGGCTATCATTAGTAAAACGTCTGGTGGAACTACATGGGGGGAATGTGGAACTAACTAGCGAATTAGGGGTTGGCAGTTGTTTTGCGATCGAGCTACCTGCCTTGGCTATGTGCTATACCCAAGAAACAGTGACTATTTCTTCAGATCCACAACCAATTCATACACAAATTAAAGATGCCCCTTTGGTATTATTGGCTGAAGATAATCAAGCTAATATTCTGACTATATCTAGCTATTTGGAAGCTAAGGGTTATCGCATCATTTTGGCTAAGGATGGATTGGAGGCGATCGCCGTCGCCAAACTGCATCATCCTGACTTGATTTTGATGGATATTCAAATGCCCAAAATGGATGGGTTAGAATCAATCAAAAATATTCGTCTTGAACCGCAATTGACCAAGGTTCCCATCATTGCCCTGACGGCTTTGGCGATGACTGGCGATCGCGACAAATGCCTAGAAGCCGGGGCGAATGATTACCTTGCCAAGCCGATTAGACTAAGGGCTTTAGCCCAACTAATACAAGGGTTTTTATCTTCATAATTTCATAATTAAATTAATTGTATTTATAATATGGTTTCCTACCCCAATGACTTTATCCCCAGACTCAAAGCCCAAAAGTCCACCAAATATTCAGTCCCTAATCATTCAGAACCCCTTAACGGTTAGGTTAGATACATCTGTAAGCAAAGCGATCGCAATGATGGCTGAAGCTGATTCAAGTTATGTAATCGTTGTAGACGAAGCAAATCAATCTCAAGCGGTGGGGATTTTTACCGAGCGCGATTTGGTTCGGGTTAGCGCTCAGGGACTAGATTTAGAGCAGTTAATGATGGACTCCGTAATGAGTCATCCTGTGATTAGTATTCAAGAAGAATCAATTTCCACAATTACAGATATCAATACAATCGCAGCTATTTTTCAAAAAGATCATATTCGGCATTTGGCTGTGTTAGCAGGCGATCGCCTTGTTGGTTTATTAATTCAAGACAGCTTGATCGAGCTATTAATTCAGCAAGTTTCACAGTTAACTATTGCGGAAGAGCGATCGCAATTGGCTCTCAAGGGTGCAAATGATGCCATTTGGGACTGGGATCTTGATCGTAATACCAAATTTTTCTCGCCTCGATGGAAACAGATGCGTGGCTTTAGCGATCAGGAAATTGGTGATTCACCTGATGAGTGTATCAGCCGCATTCATCCCGATGATTATCATCGCTTTATGAGAACTTTAGATGAACATGTACTTGGGGAATCTGAATTCTTTGAGATTGAATATCGCAGCCAATGCAAAGATGGCAGTTATCTCTGGGTGCTAGATCGCGGACAGACTGTAAAAAATCAAGCTGGCAAGGCAACTCGTTTTATTGGCTTTGAAACTGATATCAGCGATCGCAAACATTCCGAAGAAAAACTTCAAAAAAGTGAACAACGCTATCGCGCTCTCATGGACAATGCTAGTGATGCCATTTTTCTAGCTGATGCTCAAGGTAACTTGATCGAAGCAAATCACAAAGCTGAAATACTATTAGGCTATACCCGCGAGGAATTAAGCAGACTTCATGTATCGCAGATTCATCCTGTCGATTCCCTAAAAGCGGTACGCGAACACTTCCAAGGTGTTGTCCAAGGCATAGCAACATCTATGTTAGAAAGCTTTGTCTTGCGAAAAGATGGCAGCCAAGTTCCTGTGGAAATCACTGGTAGTCGGATTGAGCTAGATGAAACATTTATCGCCCAAGGCATTTTTAGAGATATTAGCGATCGCAAACGGATTGAATCCGCCCTAGTTGATAGTCAAAAACGATATCGGGCTTTGTTTAAT
The DNA here is from genome assembly GCA_044350865.1 of Pseudanabaena sp. Classification (GTDB taxonomy): domain Bacteria; phylum Cyanobacteriota; class Cyanobacteriia; order Pseudanabaenales; family Pseudanabaenaceae; genus Pseudanabaena. The sequence goes on from JBILGV010000045.1 coordinate 25,462, forward strand.
CACAAATCTGAGGCAGTATTTATCAATAGCTTTACGGACACAGGAAAACCTAGCAATTTTATCGAAGTTAATCAGACTGCTTGTGAAATTCTGGGATATAGCCGAGAGGAACTACTAACGATGGGACCAGGCGATATTATGCCCAAGGATTTTTTCTGTAAAAGAGAAGTTATCGAAACACTTCATGCCCAAAAATATGCCAGCCAAGAGATTTTGCATCAAACAAAGGATGGCAAAATTTTCCCCGTAGAACTTAACTTGGTGGAACTTGAGGATTCTCAAGGCAAAACTTTGGTAATTGCTTCTGCAAGGAATATCAGCGATCGCAAAGATTATGAACATCAACTAGAACTTGCCAATGCCGAATTAATCCGAGCTACGCGCCTAAAAGACGAATTTTTGGCAAATATGAGCCATGAACTCCGCACTCCTCTCAATTCGATTTTAGGAATGTCGGAAGGGCTACTCGAAGGCATTTTGGGCGCAATCAATCAACGACAAACTCAGGCGATCACCGCGATCGAAAAGAGCGGTCGGCACTTATTAGCATTAATCAATGATATTCTCGATCTGTCCAAAATAGAAGCGGGTAAGCTAGAACTGGATATTACCAAAGTAAATATTCTGCAACTTTGCCAATCTAGCCTCAACTTTGTCAAGCACCAAGCTTTTAAAAGACAGATTCAACTTCGAGCCAACCTTTCTCAAAATATCGGCGAAATGTTCCTAGATGAACGCCGCCTCCGTCAGGTGCTAATCAATCTGTTATCTAATGCAGTTAAATTCACTCCCATTGGTGGGCGCGTCATCCTTGATGTCCATTACGAACCAATCGAAATTAATTTAGCAGAGCATATATCCTTAACTCGCATCCCACTCCAACCTAGACCTAATTCTGTGCTAGAGTCCTGCCCTCTGGAAGATAGATTTTATCTCTGTATCTCCATAACCGATACAGGCATTGGCATAGATTCTCTCGATCAAGTCAAACTATTTAAACCCTTTGTCCAGATTGATAGCAGTTTCAATCGTAAATACGAAGGTACTGGTTTAGGATTAACACTGGTGAAACAAATAGTAGAAATGCATGGAGGTGACATTACTCTTCGTAGTCAGATTGGTGAAGGTAGCTGTTTTACAGTGCGTTTACCCTATGTCTGTAGGACTCCTGATGTCGATATTACGCAATCACCAGAAGATGAAAATAGTCAAATTCTAGATCTCTTCTTCCAGCAATCAGATTCCCAATCAAATCCTCAATCAAATTCTAGTGAAAACCTCATACCACCACTAAGCAATTTACGCACGATTCTTATTGCTGAAGATAATGAAGCAAATACTATATCGGTCACTAGTTATCTGGAAGCCAAGGGCTATCATTGTGTGATTGCTCAAACTGGACTAGAAGCGATCGATCTTGCTAGAATTCATCATCCGCAATTAATTTTGATGGATATCCAAATGCCAGAAATGGATGGCATTACCGCCACAAAACAAATTCGCAATGAACCCATTATTGCCGACATTCCGATCATTGCATTAACGGCTCTTGCAATGACAGGCGATCGCGAAAAATGTCTAGAAGCAGGGGCAAATGATTATCTAAGCAAACCATTTCAGCTAAAATATTTAGCTCAGGTAATTGAAGATCTTTTAGCCAAAACCGAAAAGCCAAAATAAATAGACTATGCCAAAACCTAAGACTACGCTCATCCTCAATCCCGAACCCCAATCGAAAATTACCCTCAGTGAATATGTCACTGCGATCGCATGGTCATCTGATAGTAGATATCTCGCCGCCGCCACGGCTTCAGGGGAAGTAGTCTTGTTTGATGAGGCGATTGTTAAACCAAATCTCGAACAAAAGCAGACAGAATTATTGGCTCTAAATGAAATTTCCATCGATTGTTTGGGCTTTTCGGCGGATGGACGTTGGCTGGCGGCTGGGGGACAGGATGGGAAAGTGCGCGTATGGGATTTAGCTAATAGTCAACCCGCGATCGCTGCAACTCTGGAACTTGGCAATAAATGGATCGAGCATTTAGTCTGGCATCCCACCCGTGCCGAATTTGCCTTTAGCTTTGGTAAATATGTGCAGATCTGGAGTGCAGAGACGCTAGATATTGTTACGACTGTGCATTTTGAGCAATCGACGGTACTGGCGATCGCATGGCATCCCAATGGCGAATATCTGACAGTTGGCGGCGATGGTGGACTTAAGGTATGGTCAGCAAAAGATTGGTATGAAGATCCCGTTGTCACAGAAATCCCCACGGCGATCGTCGATATGCTTTGGAGTCATAGCGGTGAATATCTGGTTGCTAGCACCCTCGATAATTTGGTAGTGGTCATGCTGTGGCTGGGAACTGAGTTTGATGCTTCTCCTTGGCGGATGCAAGGCTTTCCTGGCAAAATTCGCTCCTTTGATTGGTCGGACAAGTTGAAATCTCCTCTCCTAGCTTCCTCCAGTGGTTCCGATGTGGTAATTTGGCAAAAACATCCTGATTGGAACATTGGTTGGGAAGGTGAAGTAATCAAAGGTCACAACAGTATCGTGGGCTTTATCGCCTTTAAACCCAAATCAGAGGTACTCGCTTCCGCCGATGAAAATGGCAGGATTACGATTTGGAAAAATGCCAAAGATTGGGTACAAGCCCTAGAAACGCCAATGGGGGAAATTACGGCGCTGCAATGGCAACCACTAGGCAAAAAATTAGCGGCGGCGAATGCCGATGGTGAGCTAATGCTCTGGACAGAATCATCACAGGGCAAAGGTTTTCGTTAAACACTCATTAAACACGAGCCTTGCGAAGCAAGGCTTTTTTTCATAGATTTAAAATTACATAAAATTGTGCTATCATCACAATTGCTTTGCTTACCAAATAAGCTACAAAATATATTTGGAGAGGTGGCAGAGTGGTTGAATGCGTCTGACTCGAAATCAGATTTAGGGTCACACCTAACGGGAGTTCGAATCTCCCCCTCTCCGTAAACACAAAAAGCGCTTGGTGCATGACATCAGGCGCTTTTTATCTTTTATTTAAACAAATTGCAGCGCTTCGCGCTGACCTTTTGAGTTTTAAATTTCTGTTACCAAAAATGCAACTGGCAAATTAAGCATTAGTAATGGTGGCAAACTCAATCTCAGGAAATATTAATAGTTTGACCAGAGCCAAGCTTTAAGGAGTGAAGTTAACATGAAATCGATCAAGCCCCAACAGATTGGTAAATATATCGCCATTCCGATCGCGATCGCCTTAGTCGGAACCATCGCGCACCGTACCTTAGCTCAATCAAATCCCAGCAATAAACCATTACCCATACCTAGCTCAATGATTACATCAGGAATCACATCAGGAATTATGGAACCAGTTAGCGATCGCCGTTCCAGTGAGCCTAGTCCCAAGATTAAAGAGCGTCCCGTGGGTGGGCTGTATGCACAAACACCCGATCGGGGTCGGCAAGCTTTTACACTTACTAATACTGATGTCAAGGGCAAAATATCAGGCAACATTTCACGGGTAGAAGTCACACAAACTTTTCAGAATCCCTATGACAAACCCCTCGAAGCGATTTATGTATTTCCACTGCCCGATCAAGCGGCTGTTGATGACATGGAAATTAGAATTGGCGATCGCGTGATTAAAGGGAATATCAAAAAGCGGGAAGAAGCAAAGGCGATCTACGAACGCGCTAGACAGGAAGGGCGCACCGCAGGTTTGCTAGAGCAAGAACGCGATAATATTTTCACGCAGTCACTGGCAAATATCAAACCCAATGAACAAATCAAGGTGACGATTCGTTACACCGAAAGCTTGAAATTTGAAGAGGGGGATTACGAATTTGTCTTTCCGATGGTGGTTGGTCCTCGCTATATCCCTGGACAAGCGATCGATCGCCAAGGTAACACCACTCAAGTTCCCGATGCCTCTCGGATTAATCCTCCCATTCTCCATCCTGAAATGCGATCGGGAAATGATATCAACGTCAGTCTCCAAATTGATGCAGGAGTTCCCATTCGTAATCTCTATTCCACTTCCCATCGCCTTGACATCAAAAACAATGGCGAAACCGTGGAATTAAAACTTGCCAATGGCGACAACATTCCCAATAAAGATTTAATTGTGCGTTACAAAGTTAGTGGCGATCGCACTGCACCCACGGTTCTCACGACCACCACAGACCAAGGCGCACATTTTGCCACCTATCTAATCCCTGCGATCGCCTATCGCGCCGATCAAATTGTGCCGAAGGATGTCGTGTTTTTGATGGATACATCGGGTTCGCAATCAGGTGATCCGATTCTCAAATCAAGGGAACTCATGCGTCGCTTTATCAATGGTTTAAATCCTAACGACACATTTACGATCATTGATTTTTCCAGCACTACCCGTCAGCTTTCCCGCGTTCCTTTACAAAACAATCTCGTCAATCGCCAAAAAGCGATGAGTTACATCGATCAAGTGGATGCTAATGGCGGCACTGAGTTGATGAATGGCATTAATGTCGCCACTAATTTCCCAGCCGCGAGTGATGGACGTATTCGCAGTGTGGTCTTAATTACCGATGGCTATATCGGCAATGATAATGAAGTGATCGCCGCCGTGCAGAAAAATCTCAAACCAGGGAATCGTCTCTATAGTTTTGGAGTTGGCAGTTCTGTCAATCGCTATTTATTAGATCGGGTTGCGGAAATGGGGCGCGGCACATCGCGAGTCGTGCGTCAGGATGAGCCAACTCAAGCCGTTGCCGAAAAATTCTTCCGTCAGATTAATAATCCCGTTCTCACCAATATTCAAGTTAAATGGGAAGGTGACGGAGCGGCTCCCGAAATCTATCCGAGCAATGCTCCCGATCTGTTTGCAGAACAACCTTTAGTTCTATTTGGTAAAAAAGGCGATCACGCTAACGGTAAGCTCAAAATTACAGGTATCGCCGCAGGTGGTGAACGTTTCGAGCAGACCCTTGATGTGAACTTTGAGGCAAATTCTGATAGCAGAAACAGCAATCTTGGCATTGCCCAACTCTGGGGACGCGCTCGCATTAAGGATTTAATGAATCGAATGTTTGGCGGTGAAGTCAAATCTCTCGTTGATGCAGTCACACAAACGGCGCTGAACTATCGCTTACTATCGCAATACACTGCCTTTGTCGCTGTTAGTGAAGAAGTGCGAGTCAATCCCGATGGCGGTAAGGTGACAGTCCAAGTCCCTGTATTATTGCCTGAAGGTGTCAACTTTGGCGCTGTTACCGATGGAATCCAAGAACAAGCAGCCAAATCTGCACCTAGTTCGGTTATGGCTAGTCCTCCCGCTCCCACCTATAATGCTGCACCAAATAATGCGCCAATGCGATCGCGCGGACTGATTGGCAATGGTGCGGTTGCCGAATCTTCCAAAGATGTAGATTCAACCATTCGTTCTGAGCCAAAAGTCATTGGTCGTCTTGATTCAGGATCTTTGACTGATAAGACGGAGAATCTACCAGTTCCTAATTCTCAAGTTCCTAATTCTCAAGTGCAAGTGGTCAGCATCACAGGCTTAACTGGTGTCGATCTCGTCACCGCCCAACAAGCGATCGCCAAACAGCTAAGTTCGCTCAAAGTCCCTGCTGGCTTGAATGGTACGGTCATTTTAGAAATTCCCATTCAAAATGGACGATTGCTCAAGTTCCTTCTTGATGATGTGGCTTCAACTTTGCAAGACAAAAATCTAGTCGAAATGCTGAAGCGATCGCTTCAAAATGTGACACTACTATCCGCAGCCAAGGGTACAATTCGCTTGACCTTGAATGTAAGAAGCTAAGCAATTCCAAAAATTGATCCCTAATTGATTCGGCGGGTTCTGCTCACTGAATCAATTAGGGATCATCGACGTTGCTGGCGATCGCTAATAGCCATGACTTCCATCCGCGAACTTGGTAAGGCGATCGCCACTGAATCTCCTGCGGGTTGAAAATGAAGCCCTTTATTTGATTGTTTTAGATAGAAACCATTTTTGTGCTATACAGGAAATATCAGAGAGAGTTTTTTAAACACATGATTATTTAGTGGTTATTTTAATAAAATAATCTTTTAGGAGTGATAATGGTTGCGAAATACTTTAATCCTTATACTGATTTCGGTTTTAAGAAATTGTTTGGTGAAGAAGGCAGTAAAGATTTACTCATCGATTTTCTTAACCAACTTCTACCAATACATCATCAAATCCAACAATTAACCTTTAAAAACACTGAAAACCTTGCTGACACCATAACAGAGCGTAAAGCTATTTTTGATATTTATTGCGAGAGTAGAACTGGCGATAAGTTTATTGTGGAAATGCAAAAAGCAAAAATCAAGTATTTTAAAGATAGAGCCTTATTCTATTCCACATTCCCGATTCGCGAACAATCGGAAAAAGGCGATTGGAGTTTCCAATTATTACCAATCTATTTTATCGCGATCTTAGATTTTGAGTATGACGAGAATGCAACCGCTAAATTTAGGCGCGATGTGTGTTTGAAAGATCAAGATGGCGATATTTTCTTTGACAAATTAAACTTTAAGTTTTTACAAATGCCATTATTCAACAAACAAGAAGATGAATTAATAACACATTTCGATAAATGGCTGTATTTTTTAAAGAATCTAGAAAGTTTCAATCATATTCCCGCGATCCTGAATGAACCGATCTTTCAGAAAGGGTTTGAGATTGCAGAAATATCGCACTTAAATCTAGAACAGTACGAACAGTATAAAAAGAGTTTAGTGCAGTATCTAGAAGTAAAGAATGTATTTTATACTGGTTTTGAAGAGGGTGAAAAGGTTGGGATTCAGAAGGGTGAAAAGGTTGGGATTGAGAAGGGTATTGAAAAGGGGATTGAGAAGGTTGCTAAGGCATTGAAAGAGCAGAATGTAGCTATAGAAATTATTGTGGAATCGACTGGCTTATCTTATGAGGCTATTCAAAGGATTTAAGCGGATATAAGTCCGTTGTTGTTCGCGATCGCGGAATAGGGCAGAAATATCTTTAGGTGCTGCATTTTATATGCTTGGTGATTACGTTAGTTGTTTAGAGTGAGATTACATCTGATTACATCTGGCTACATTTATCCAATATTTACAGTGCAATGGCAATGTGATATATTTCAGAAAAATTAGCGAACCGTAAGTAATCACTATGTCAAGCATCAATGTATCTCCTGTTTCGAGTCTTACGTCTGTTTATGCCCAGCTTAAGAGTTTTGCTGATTTGAGCAATTTCTGGAGTTTGTTTGATAAGGCTTTTGGCTCAAGTTATGATTTGGCAACGGCGACAAGGTTTAGGTCGCAATGGCAAAGTGGAAATTTTAGTCTATTTCCCAAAATTAAGGTCGTCAGTGGCGATGTTTTGGGCAGTGCGAAGGGGGCTTATGCTAGTAGCACGAATACAATTTATTTATCAGATCAGTTTGTGGGTAGGGCGAGTCCGCAGTCTTTGGAGGCGGTGATTTTGGAGGAGTTTGGGCATTTTGTGGATGCTCAGATTAATACGGCGGATACGGCTGGGGATGAGGGGGAGTTGTTTTCGGCGATCGTGCGGGGGGTGAGTTTAAGTGCGGCTGAGTTGGGTCGGGTTAAGGCGGAAGATGATCATGCGGTGATTGTGGTTGATGGGCAATCTATCGCGGTGGAACAAGCGGCAACTCTGGTGGGAGCGTGGGATCGTTTAAGCGAACCCAATGCTGTGACGGTGGTAGGAAACTATGCTTATGTAGTGGGAGATAACTTAGAGATCATTGACATTAGCAACCCATCTAAACCTGTTTTGGTTGGGACTTATGCATTTACCGTAAACGAACTTTCTTCGTCGTTTACAGCCTACGATGTGCAGATTGTAGGAAGCTATGCCTATGTTGCTGTCAGAGGCACTGGGTTGCAAATTCTGGACATCAGCAATCCCGCGAATCCAATTCTCAAAGGAACTTATGATACTCCTGATCGGGCTTTTGGCATAAATGTGGTTGGTAACTATGCTTACCTTTCTTATGAGTCGGGACTACAAATCATTGATATTACCAATCCTTCTAATCCTACTCGCAAAGGCAAATACGATACTTCCTATGCTCGTCATGTTCAAGTAGTAGGCAATTATGCTTACCTTGCTAATGGAGCAGGACTACAAATTATTGATATCAGCAACCTCACCGCTCCCACACTTAAAGGAACTTACGCTGGGGGGGCTGTGGATGTACAAGTAGTTGGTAATTATGCCTATGTGACTAAGGGTTCAGGACTACAAATCATTGATATCAGTAATCCTGCTTTCCCACTTCTCAAAGCAACATACCAACCTGATAGCTATCCTGGTAACTATTTTTACGCCGGTAACCTAAAGGTGAGCGGTAATTATGCCTATACGGGAGGACACGTTATCGATATCAGCAATCCTCTTAATCCAATCAAAAAGAGTGATTACAACGATTACATCAGTACACCTATTGATATAGAAGTTTCTGGCAATAATCTTTATCAGACAGATATTGGTGGTTTGAAGATTCTTGATGTTAGTAATCCTGCTGTTCCAATTAAAAAAGGATCTTACGATGTGTCAATTGGGGACTCTGTAACAGTATGGGTGTTGAATAATTATGCTTATGTTGGCAAACGACATTCGGGAGTACAAATTTTTGACATCAGTAATCTTTCTAGCCCAGTATTAGAAAGTAACTATGGCTCCTACGCATCTAATCGCTATATTTCCGCACAAGACGTAGAGGTAGTTGGTAGTTATGCTTATATTGCTAGTTGGGATCGGGGGCTTGAAATTCTTGACATTACCAATCCTTCTAATCCCATCTCCAAAGCAACGCTCGCTATCCCAGTCTCACGTCAATATTATTACGGCACTACAGCTTTACGGGTAATCGGTAATTACGCCTATGTGACTAACATTAACTCAGGACTGTCAATCATTGACATTACCAATCCTTCTAATCCTACTTTCAAAGGAAATTATGCTGGCAATGCTTATGATGTACAAGTCATCGGTAACTATGCCTATATCGCTAATGGTTACGCAGGATTACAAATAGTTAATATTAGCAACCCAACGACTCCAACCCTCGTAAGCAGTTTTTTGGGTAGTGGTAGTTATCGACAGAGAGGAATAGAAGTTGTCGGGAATTATGCCTATGTCGCTAGTGAAACAAGGGGACTTTTAATTATTGATATTAGCAACCCATCGGCTCCGCTCCTTAAAGGAACTTATGACACACCTGGTGAGCCGACCCGTATATTTGTAGCGGGGAATTATGCGTATGTTGCTGACGATATTTATGGGCTACAAATCATTAACATTAGTAATCCGACTAATCCCACTCTAGCAGGAAATTATGATACTTCTGGCTCTGTTAATGATGTGAAGGTGATAGGAGATCACGCCTATGTTGCTGACGGATATGGGGGGCTAAAAATTATTGATGTGAGCGATTTTACTAACTCTGCTTTGTCCCTCACACCCCAACAAGACATATTCAACAGTGGAGGACTTGATGACACTGTTACAGGGACTTTTGCCAATCTACTACAAAACGACAACATTAACGGCGGAACAGGAATTGATACCCTGATTCTTTCTGGAGGAATCGCATCCAATATCGTTACTATCAATGCCAGTAGTACCACCAACCAGTTAAATATTGCAGGCACGACTGTTAAAGGATTTGAACGTTTTGACTTAGGCGGCTTCCTCGGCAAAGTTACCTACACAGGCACAACTGCAAATGATTGGGTTATAACTGGTGCGGGTGCTGATGTGCTTAGTGGTGGTCTGGGAAGTGATACCTTGATTGGTGGTCTGGGAAGTGATACCTTGATTGGTGGTTTCGGTAACGACACTTACATAGTGGATAATGTAGGTGATATTGTTACAGAAACATCAACGCTTGCCACCGAAATTGACACAGTTAATTCCTCTGTCACCTATACCTTAAGCGCGAATGTAGAAAACCTCACCTTAACGGGTACAGCTAACATTAACGGTACAGGTAATACCTTAGCCAATACCCTTACAGGTAACACTGCCAACAACACATTAAATGGAGGAAATGGCAATGATATTCTTGACGGAGGTGGGGGTATTGACACCTTGATTGGTGGTTTCGGTAACGACACTTACACAGTCGATAATGTAGGTGATATTGTTACAGAAACTTCAACCTTTTCTACAGAAATTGACACAGTTAATTCCTCTGTCACCTATACCTTAAGCGCGAATGTAGAAAACCTCACCTTAACGGGTACAGCTAACATTAACGGTACAGGCAATACCTTA
>JBILGV010000128.1:0-12027 GCA_044350865.1 Pseudanabaena sp.
GAGATTTATTTGCGATGATTCGCTCTATTGTCAATACTGGAAGAAGACAGGGTTTATCCTCTTTTGAGTCGATTCTTGCTGCCTTGAATCCCCTCAAATCCTTATTTGTTCTGAGTTGAGCAATTACCCTTTGGGTTTGCAGTATGGAAATAGTAAAGTGGGAGCAACGATTAGCGATCGCGCCAATCTCTCAACAAGAGAAGATTTGACTTTAAATGCGGATAAATTGGATTTACAGGGAATTTTGCAAGCGGGGCGAGATTTGAGATTGCAAGGGAATTTAATCAATGGCTCAACCATGCTTTTTGCAGGTCGAGATATAGCTTTAGGGAACTATACGGGATCTTCGTTGCATATTCTCGCGGGTGGGAATATAACATTAGGAAATGTGACTATCAATAGTAAAGGGAATACCAATAATACAATTAACCCTTTGAATAATGTCAAATTCAATGCCACAAAAACCTACGCCGATCTCGCAAATTTCAGCTTAACCGATTATAAAGCCATTCTCAATAGCAATGGAACCGTTACAGAAATAGCACCAGTCCAAATTCCGATCGCGATCAATGGTAGTAGTCAAGCAACCTTAGATGTGCGATCGGGTATAGATTGGTCAAAGCTAGGTGGATTTCCGATTGGTTCCACAGGTTTTGCGCCTAAATCTGATATTACAGTCAATGGTAATATTCGTGTAGATCAGCCCAGTGGATTGGTTCTATTAACAAATCAATTTGCGCTAAATACTTTACAAGATTGGAGACAAGGGGCGATCGTTGCCAAAGAAATTAATACTGGCACGAGCATCATTAAGGCTAACGCAGGGGATATTCGCGTTTATGGCAAGGGTGATATTACCTTAAATGGAGATATTGTGGCTTACGCAGAGCTAAAATCTGGAAATGCAGGAAATGGTGGAACAGTTTCTATCTCTTCTTACAATGGCAATATTATAACCAATATTGCCTCGTTATATTCTAACTCTTTCACGGAATCAGGAAACGCTGGAAATGCTGGCGCGATTTCATTGTCTTCTTATGCTGGCGCAATTGACTTAGAGAATGTGTACCTTGAATCATCTTCATTCTCTTATGATGGAAATACAGCGAATGCAGGGGCAATTTCTCTGATTTCTTATTCAGGTAACATTACCCTCAATAAGCCCATATTGAAATCACCTTCGGCAACGCGCACATTAGGATATTCAGGCAATGGCGGAGCAGTTTCTTTTGCTACTTACTCAGGTAATATCACGATTCAAAATGCTAGACGTTCATACTTAGATTCTGGCGCTTATTCAAAATCTAGTTATTCGGGCAATGGTGGAGCTATTTCTGTAGCGACTCACTCAGGGAATATTACCCTAATTAAAGCGCCCTTAAATTCTTCGACAACTTCCTACTCATCCTTAAACTCAGATTACTCAGGAAATGGAGGCTCGATTTCTCTAGGGACTGAATCTGGGAATATAACGCTGAATGATTTGACCTTATATTCTTACTCATTTGCCGATCGCACAAATTCTGGAAATGGCGGTGCAATTTCTCTATACTCTGGTTCTGGCAATGTTTTGCTGAACACTTCGACTTTATCTGCTTATTCTTTGGCAACAGTCGCCAAGTCACAAAATGGAGGAGACATATCTATCATTGCGCCGAATGGCAATATCACCAGTACTTTAACTAGTTATCTACTCTCATTCTCCATATCATCGGCGAGTGACAAAACTGGTAATGGAGGTGAAATTACCTTGACAGCCAAAAGTCGAATCGGTAATCTAGGGTTGTTTACTGCTTCTGCTTATGGTCAAGCAGGAATTGTAAATATTAATGGATTAGGCGATTTAAGTATCGCCGATCTGCAAATTATCACCAGTAAAACCGTCAATTTCCCAAAACGTGACTATGATGCCAATGATCCGAATACGTTCATTCCAATTATCTTCGCGTCTGGGACGAATGGGCGATCGGGCGATGTCAATATTACGAGTTTAGGGAACCTCACGATTCAAAACAGCATTATTAATAGTACCACTCAAAGCCTTGCCCCTGCGGGTAATATCTCCATTTCCAGCCCTAGTTTGGTGCTTCTGCAATCGAATACCGAAATCTTGAGCAGTACTACTAATTTTGGTAATGCAGGGAATATTCGCTTTGTGGTTGGTGATTTAATCTTGACCGATGGGGCTTTGGTTTCAGCCTCCACTTCAGGCGCTGGCAAAGCGGGAGATATCTCAATCAAGGCTAATAATTTGAGTCTCTCCAATGGCGCAAAAATTCAAACTACAACATCCAGTAAAGGTGACTCTGGCAAAATCGAAGCGATCGTTGGGAACAATTTTATTCTCACAGGCTCTGGTACAGGCTTATTTGCAAATACAACTAAGGACTCAACAGGTAAAGGCGGTAATATTTTCGTTGATCCACCTTTGGTCAGTATCACCAACGGGGCAGGAATTTCTGTTAATAGCTTAGGTACAGGCAATGGCGGTAGTTTACAAATAATTGCTGATAAATTTATCTTTGCTAACAACGCTTTTCTGTTTGCGAATACCGCAAGTGGGGAAGGTGGTAACATCAATCTCCAAATCGCGAATATCTTCTTTCCTCGCTACAATAGCAACATCACCGCTACCGCAGGCGGCAATGGCAATGGTGGCAACATTAATCTTGTCTCTTTGTTTACCATTTCCATTCCTTCAGAAAATAACGATATCTTCGCAAATGCATTTTTTGGTAAAGGTGGCAATATTAACATCACGACTCAAGGACTTTTCGGGCTAGAATTGCGCCCTAGTCAGACTAATCTCAGTGATATTACAGCAAGTTCAGAGTTTGGTTTACAGGGAACCGTTAGTATTAATACTCTTGGCTTTGATCCTAGTAAGGGATTAATCGGTTTACCCGTTGATGTCCGCGACCCTTCCCGTTTAGTTAAACAAAGTTGTATCGCTGATAATTATGGCAACGAATTTATCATTACGGGCAAAGGTGGACTGCCTGCGAAGCCGAGCGATCGCCCCATCTACACATCAGTTTTAGATAATCTCGGTACGTTACCGAATCATTCTCGAACCGCGAATATCAACTCTCCAATTCTGGAATCTATCGCTAAACCTGATGCGATCCTTGAGGCAACGGGTTGGATTGTGAATAATAAAAATGAGGTTGTGTTAGTTGCAGGCGTAGTACCTGTACAGGCTAAGATTCGATGTCCTGAGACGAGCAAGAAATAATTAGGATAGGACTCACGCAAAAGGACTTAACACTATCATTTTAACGTAGGGGCAATTCATGAATTGCCCCTACGTTTAGGAATTAGGAATTACGAATATAATAACAAAACGATATTTAAAATTATGGCAAAAGCAAAAAGTCGATATGTTTGTAATAACTGTGGGGAAGATTTTCCACAGATGTATGGGAAATGTCCCGCTTGCTCTAGTTGGGGAACCTTGCAAGAGGAGCTAATTCCTGTGATGTCCGCAAATACCAATGCAATCGCCACGTTCTCTCATCTTGGGACAACAAAATCTACGGACAAGGCAAAACCGCGAGAATCCTTAACCCTCTCCCAAATTAGAGACAATGACCAAGCGCGATCGCCTTCTGGTTATGAAGAACTCGATCGCGTATTAGGTGGTGGTATTGTCGCAGGTTCCCTTGTGTTGATTGGTGGTGAGCCAGGGATTGGCAAAAGTACGCTGTTATTAGGCATGGCGCAAAAACTAATGAGTCGCTATCCCACGCTGTATGTCTGTGCTGAAGAGTCAGCCCAACAGGTAAAACTGCGATCGCAACGGTTAGGCATCTTAGAAGAAAATTCCGATGACCTTTATTTGTTAGCAGAAACTGATTTAGAAACAGTTCTCAGGGAACTGCAATCATTACGTCCAAAAGTTGCGGTAATTGATAGTATTCAGGCGCTCTACTTCTCTAATTTGAATGCAGCCCCTGGTTCGGTTTCGCAAGTAAGGGAATGCACGGCGGCACTGATGCGCGTGGCTAAGCGCGAGAATATCTCACTATTTATCGTTGGTCATGTGACTAAAGAAGGCTCGATCGCGGGACCAAAAGTTTTAGAACATATGGTCGATACGGTTCTCTATTTTGAAGGCGATCGCTTTGCTACCCATCGATTATTGCGATCGGTGAAAAATCGCTTTGGTGCAACCCAAGAAATTGGGGTATTTGAAATGATCGATCGCGGTTTGCGTGAGGTTTCTAATCCGTCGGAATTATTTCTCGGCAATCGTGATGAATCGGTCCCAGGCACAGCCACGATTGTCGCTTGTGAAGGAACCCGCCCGATTGTTGTTGAATTACAAGCTCTAGTCAGTCCCACCAGTTATTCCTCGCCGCGCCGTACCACAACGGGTATCGAGACTAATCGTTTTTTGCAAATCCTCGCTGTTCTTGAAAAGCGGATTGGAATTCCATTATCAAAATTGGATGCCTATGTCGCGGCGGCTGGAGGATTGAATGTAGCGGAACCTGCGGTAGATTTAGGCGTAGCGATCGCTGTGGCGGCAAGTTTCCGCGATCGCACGGTCGATCCGCGCACTGTGCTTATTGGGGAGGTTGGTTTAGGTGGACAGGTACGCCCTATTTCTCAATTGGATTTACGCTTAAAAGAAGCCGCTAAGTTAGGATTTAAACGGGCGATCATTCCTAGTATGCAAGTTTTGCAAAATTATGGAATGGAAATTATTCCTGTGGGCAAAGTTCTAGATGCGATCGTGGCAGCTTTGCCGCGCACTAAGTTTGAAGTTGATAAACCTACCGATGAGTAAAAAGGTATTCACTATGCAAACACTAGCTGTTACTGAGGCTGTCACAACAATCGTTGTAATTGCTCAACTCAGGGAAATTGGGCGTTACAAAGGACAAAAAGTGATCAAGTAATAGCATGAAAGAACTTCCCGATCTAAAACAGTTAACAGAAGAGGCGAAAGAAGCCTTGATAGTGGAACTATGAGAAGAGATACAAAAATTAAAGAAACAAGACATTCCACCGATCAAACCGATTGTGACCAGAGTGGAAAGATATGGATGTAAGTGTGATGGATGTGGACAGGAACAAATAGCGAATGTACCAGTTGGCACGGAGTCAGGAAGTCCATTTGGCGATCGGAAACTCATTAATAATCCCTTCAAGCTGTACAAAATACTCTTCAATCATCTTAATTCGCTAAGCTGTAATTGATTTTGACAAAGCATTTCATACAGTCCTGCCCATATCATAAAATCCACTTCATCTTCTAAAATTCCATCTAAGAAACCTTTGTAAAACTCAGCAGATGTCATATTATACTTTCTTTCAAAATCATCTAAGTCCAGTCGCAGATTTAGAATCCCCTTTTGGAGTTCGGAAACTTGGTAAGCAATAATATTTAGGGCAAACGCCTCAGTATCTCGCACTTGGCTGAGAATTTTTTTTAGTCTTCGTTCTGTTTGAGGTTGCATAGCCAACTGAAAATCCAGCATATTAATCTCTATCTTCCTATTTATTCACAATCCTTACCAGTAAGTATAACAAATACATTCTGTCAAACTTAAATCTCGGATTGATTAGGAAGTAGGCGATCGCCCTTAATTTGCTAAAAAACAACGACTACACCAAACTTGTCTCAATGAGCGATCTCTGAAAACTTTATTTATGGATTTTGGCGTGTTACTTCTGGGGCGGTTGGTGATGTTGTTGGCGAAGCTGAAGGAGATGCGCTAGGTGATGCATTTGGTGATGCATTTGGTGATGCATTTGGTGATGCATTTGGTAGTGGCAAAGGGATGTTTTCAATCGTGCTAGTGCCTCGGTTGTTAACGTTTGGAGAATTCGATGTATCCGTAGAATTTGTGGGAGTTGTGGAATTTACAGGATTAGTCGAATTATTATTAGCGGGTAAAGTGCCGCCTGCACGGAAATATTCGTAAGTAGCGCGTGAGATTTGGCGAATTAACTCATTAGCGCGTTGATCGTTGTCAGGACGCTTGACCATTACCGCGATCGCATAGCGCTTACCATTTGGCATATCTACAATCCCTGCATCACCGACCGTAGAGGCGATATCTCCCGTTTTATGAATGATTCTTGCTTCTTCGGAAATACCGCGTGGCAAAAGGGTATTTGTGATTGGGCGACGCATGATATCCATAAAGCGATCGCGACTGCGTGGCTCCACCAATTTACCAAGATCGATCATCGATAATAGCGTCACCAAATCTTGAGTAGTAATCGTATTTGTACCTTCGAGATCAGGAAGTTGATTATTAATCACCGTGGCAGTCATGCCCCAAGATTTAAAGCGCTGATTGAGGGCAGCGTTGCCACCGAGCCGCTTAATGATCATGTTAGTGGCGGTGTTATCACTAATTACGATCATTTTTGTAGCAGTTTCTAATGCGGAAATTTTTGTGCCTGTGGGCAGATATTGCAAATCACCCGCCTCTCCCACTTTGACATCGGCGGTCATTTCTAGCTGTTCATCCAGTTTGATTTTGCCAGCATCCACATCTTGGAGAAAAGCAACTAAAATCGGAGTCTTAATGGTACTAGCGGCGGCGATGACTTGGCTGCCTCCAACCTGCACAAAAGCGCCAGAATCAAGTTCCACTACCATCATCTGCATACCAAGATCTTTCTCAGTAGCGGCTAATTCTTTGATCTTGGTTAATAGAGATGTGGCTTCGGTCTTCAGGCTTAGCGGCGTAATATCTTGGTTGGTTTTGCTTGCCTCTTCCTTAGCAACTACTTCAGCAGCGATCGCTTTAGCTCGACTAGATTGTTGATTTTGCCAAAAGGAAATCGCTGTCCCTGCGATTACACTTAGTCCGATCCCCGCGATCGCCAGACGTAGCATTTGCCAGCCTAATGATTTTGCCGATGACTTCGGGGCGATCGGGCGTTTATTAGGAGCGGTGGATTTTCTACGGGTTTTTAAATCTGTTGGACGTAGATCTACACGTTGGTCAGGTTGTGATGGGATGCGCTCTTGACGCTCTGATGGCTTACGGTTTGATTGTTGACGATTTGGTAAAGATTTGACTTTGCTTTCAGAGCCACGCGATTCCAATCGATTGTCAAATCGGCTATCAATGATTGGTTCGGGCGATCGCATCGGTTCGGAACGGACTAATCGAGGTTTTGATTCAGCAGCTATAGACCGAGGGCGGGGTGTAACTTCATTATTATTTGACATAACCTTGCTTGTTACAGCCCCATTGATTGTCACAGCCTTCTTACGACGCTCCTGCAATTGATTTAAACGCGCTTCTCGGCTTTTTTCGTTAGCGTCAGGCGATGAAAAGTTCTTGGGTTCCACTGCTATTTATAACTCCGATGTCAAGAATATCTCTATGTAATCAATTAACGGCATCTTGCCCGTCAACAGGCTAGAAGCCTGTTCCACTATCTAACAATTAATTAAGCTTAATCACTTAAGATTCGCACTGTAATGAATCTGCACTAGTCAAGATGACTTGTCGCCCAGTTGACTTGGCGCAAAATACCCCGCAGCATGGCAACTTCTGATGGACTCAGATTAGCGCGATCGAAGATCTGCCGAAACTTTCGCAACCGATGAACGGCGGTATGTGGATAAACATAGCCGATCTTGAGCAATACTGCTTCTAATTGTTGATAACAAGCTTCGATATCTTCACGGGGCGCAAGGTCTATGGGTGAAGACATTACCAAATCTTGTGCGATTTGGCTAGTCAAATTTTCATGACAATTTTGAGGATGTAGGGAATTCTCCCATAACAGTTGCAATTCATAACAGCAAATGCCCACTGCTTGCGCCAAATTCAGGGAGGGATAGTCGGGATTTACAGGGATTCGCATCACTTGTTGGCAATGTTGAATTTCGGCGTTGCTTAAGCCACGATCCTCTGCACCAAAGACGATCGCATTAGTCTCAACCTGCGATAACCAATGCAAACCTTGGCGGGGATCAGTCACTTTCATTTCGCCTTTGTCAATCCGACCTGCGGTGGCGATCGCTCTTTGGCATCCGATCAGGGCTTGGGGCAGACTATCAACTGTTTGGGCATTCTCTAAAATTTCAGGGGCATGGACTGCCATTTGCATAGCTTCATCACCAAGGCGATCGCACTTGGGGTTAACTAGCCACAATTGCGTCAGCCCAAAATTTTTCATCACTCGCGCCACCGAGCCGAGATTTCGCGCTCCCGCCGTTTCTACTAAAACAATTCTGATATTAGAAACCATTTAAGAATTACTTTCTGTTGTCAAAAACTTTTAGAGATTCCCCTTGAAAATCTACGGTGTACACACAATTCTCTCTGTCTTCGTTTCGATTTATCTAAGCCCCCTAAATCCCCCAATTCTGGGGGACTTTGAAAGAATTTTATTTTCTTGTTCCCCCAGAATTGGGGGCTAGGGGGCAGATAATTGTTGACTTGACAGGGTTGTATAACTTGTGTGTACAGAGTAGATTAACTTCTCAATACGGCTTGAAACTTCTCTTCTAACAAATCACGGACTTTTTGATGAACAGGATTAATGTCAGCATCAGTCAAAGTGCGATCGCTAGCTCGATAAACCAACCTAAAGGCAAGACTGCGTGAACCATCAGGGACACCTTTACCAATATATTGATCAAACAACGCGACTGAATCTAGCAACTCGCCGCCCACATGGGTAATCGATCGCTGAATATCGGCAACTGTGAACTTGAGTGGTGCAAAAAAGGCAATATCGCGATCGCTGGTGGGATAGGTGGAAAATGGCTGAAAAGTAATAATCGACTTTTTCATCATCGCGTCGAGCAAAGTGTAGAAATCTAGCTCGAACACATAGATCTCATCGGGTAGTTCCTTCTCAGCGCGTAATTGGGGATGAAGTTGCCCGAATGTACCGAGACGCTCTCCCGAAATCCAGAGAGAAGCTGTGCGCCCAGGATGGAGACGGGAATCCTTTTGATCGGGTTGATATTCCACAACCACATTCAAATTATGAAACACAGAATCCAATAAACCTTTGGCTTCGTAGAAATTCATCGGTTTAGACTGATGTTGCCAAGTGCCAACCGTCGGATCACCACCGAAAATACCTGCAATGCGATCGGTTTCATCACTTCCCGCTTCATCGAGCCAAAACACGCGCCCAATCTCAAATCCATTGAGAATTCCATTACCCTGATTAATATTAAAGGCGCAGGAATCAATCAGACTCGACAGCAAATCGTCTCTGAGCGCTCCATATTCGATCGCTACAGGATTATTGATTTTGACTTGATTAGAAACAGTGGGACTGCATAGGGACATATGCATAACTTCGGTTAAACCCACTGCACGGAAAGCAGCACGAATTAATCGACCGCCCTCTTGATCCGCCGAAAGGAATCCAAACTCAGTTCTCGCGGGTAGAGTTTCCACAAACTTATCGTAGCCATAGATCCGCGCAATCTCTTCCACAAGATCAATTTCGCGCTCAATGTCAGCATAGCGATAGGGCGGCACGGTCACTTTCCAGATTGGATAGCTACCTTCTTCGATCGGTTGACGTTCTAATTCAAAGGATAAAACTTTTAAGGTTTCTTCTACTTCAGTTTCCGATAGCAAAGGTAAAACACTTTCATCTTCGCGATCGACTTCACCCAGAATTTGCCAAACCTTAGTTAAGCGGAGGTCAATCACCCGCACTTCCTTAGAGCGACTATCAGCAACGCTTTGTTCAACAACTTCACCGCCCGCCAGTTCCACGATCATCT
Source organism: Pseudanabaena sp. (assembly GCA_044350865.1). GTDB lineage: Bacteria > Cyanobacteriota > Cyanobacteriia > Pseudanabaenales > Pseudanabaenaceae > Pseudanabaena. The sequence goes on from JBILGV010000128.1 coordinate 9,734, forward strand.
GCATCGCCTTGGTTGAAGCCGACTCGATCGCTGCCTGATTAACACCACGCTCATACCTTGCCGAAGCCTCAGTGCGTAAACCCTGAGCGCGAGCCGATCGCCTTGTCGTCACTTGCGTAAATAGAGCTGCTTCTAAAACAATATTTGTCGTTTTTTCAGAAACTTCAGTTTCCGCGCCACCCATCACCCCAGCGATCGCGATCGGCTTGTCACCTGAAGCAATCAGAAAGTTATGGCTAGTGAGACTCCGTTCCACATCATCAAGGGTTTTGATTTTTTCATTAGGCTCGGCAAATCGGACTTTAATGTTAATCCCCTCTTGCAAAGTGTCAGCATCAAAGGCATGAAGAGGCTGCCCCCATTCCAACAAAATGTAATTGGTGATGTCCACAATATTGTTAATCGATCGCATCCCCGCCGCTTCCACCCGTCGCTTCAGCCATTCAGGAGAAGCAGCCACCTTAACGCCTTTAATCAATGTGCCAATGTAGGCGGGGCAGGACTTCGCATCTTCTACCGCAACCCAATGCGCGGATTTGGGCTGAAAATCTGTAGTTGCTAACGGTAAACGCACCTCTTTACCAAGTAGCGCCGCGACTTCACGGGCAATTCCTACCATGCTCAGGGCATCAGCACGATTGGCGGTCGAAGTGACATCAAGGATCGCGTCATCTAAACCTAATAGCGGACGCACATCACTACCAACAGTCACGCCTTCAGGAAATTCATGGATACCGCTTGATTCTTTGGCTAAGCCAATCTCAGCAAGAGAGCAGATCATCCCCTCAGAGCGCTCACCGCGCAATTTAGTCGGGCGCAATTTCAAATCAACCGTGGGTAAATAAGTCCCAATCGTGGCGACAGGTACAAATAAACCCTGTCTAGCATTTGCCGCGCCACAGACGATTTGCAATGGTTCGGGTGCGCCAATATCAACTTTACATACCTGTAATTTGTCGGCATTAGGATGGCGATCGGCGGTGAGGATATGACCAACCACGACTCCCTCAGCCCATGTTCTGCGGTCTTCAATCGACTCGACTTCAAAGCCTGCCATCGTTAGTTTTTCTTCAAGCTCTTGAGGCGAGAGATCGCAGTCAACGAGTTCGCGAAGCCAATTCAAGGAGATACGCATTGGAGATTTTCAGGAAAAAGGTGTTAAGAAATATTCAGGTTATCCTAGTTTACCAAAATCCGTCTACCAAAATTCGTAGTGACATTACTTTAAATCCGCTAAGAAAATAAATTAACAAAATCGGTAGCTTTAGCGATCGCAATGTCCTGATATTTGACAAGCGATAAAAGATGTTTGTCTCCTGTGACTATATGGCTTGCGTTACCTACTACAGCGCATTCGATAACCATGTCATCATCTGGATCGTTAGGTACTGCTTTGAGAGTTCCAGAAATCTCGACGATACGAGAAAAGCTCAAAATCTCATCTATAGCAGACTGGGCTTTGTCTTCAGAGAACTTAAATTTTAGCAATAGCTTTTCTAAAAATTCGTCCATGATTTCTTGGCAGGTAACAGATTCTATTTGTCCGATTTTAGCTAGAGCTAAGGCTCGAAATGGGCTGCCAGTTTCCGAAAACAATGCAGAAATCAAAATGTTTGTGTCAAAAACAACGATGTATTTCACTATTTTTCGTGGACTACTAAATCAATAAATTCTTCTCTTTCTTCTTCTGACATCTTTTCCCAGTCATAGCCTCTCTCTTTTGCCGCAAGGTTGACTTTATCCGAGCCATAGCTAGATAAATCTTGCCATTGCTGCCATTGAGATAGCAATAGGAATCTAAAGATCTCTATTTTTTGCTCTTGTGGTAGTTGTTTAACAAGTTCTACAACTTGCTCGTTGCTTAATGTTAGGCTTGGCATTTTTTTATTCTTCGATTAAATCTCTCTCAATAATTATACCTGCTTTTGCGGATTGAATTGAGTTGAGTAGATGTTTTGCATTAAATGGATTGGATAGTAAATATAAAGTTTCTTGCCATGCCGAAAATTCGTCTAGTGAAATCAAAATAGCCTTGTTGCCTTTATCGTTACAAAGAATGGTTGGCTGTACGTTGGCAATCACGCGATCGATCAGTCTATCTAAGTCATGACTCGCTTGCTGGGTTGTCATTGCATCCATGTTTATACTCCTTGATATAACTATCAGAGGGTGCGACCTCAATATAATACAGTTATTAGGCAGCAACAGGAAACCCATACTGATCGAGCTTGTTCCAAAATTGCTCCCAACGAGTTGAAGTTAAAACTAAAGCTCTTAAACTTAAAATTATACTC
>JBILGV010000001.1:0-94234 GCA_044350865.1 Pseudanabaena sp.
AATGGTTTCTCTCTTAGTTTTTCTAATCTGTCCATCTTGTGTTATGACCTTTCTTTTGTGTTTTTATTGATGTCTAATTTTATGCTGGGAAGGGAGTATGCTTTTGTGAAATCATTGATTGGCAAGCATCTACAAAATTGTTAAGAAACGTGTGCAGTAGTCCTATACACTACACTAAAAACAATTGACATACTAACCTACTTGACATGAGATGTTTAAGTGTCTGTCATACTAATCACTTTTATAGATAGCATCTTGGGAAAAACATGGGCGAATTACTAGCTAAACAACCACTTGTAGAGGCTCTTTGTGAATTGCATTTTAGTAAATCGGATAATTGGGATATTACATTGCCAGGGCTTTTCTATGCTCAAGTCAAAGATGAATTTCCCGAACGGACAACATTTAATCAAGTAAGCTTTCAATTTGCCATTGGACAAAAGCCTTTGTTAGATATTCCACAGCCTGCTGAAGTATCACCAAGGCTTCAGCTTAAACGCGAAGACGGATCGGCAGTAGTTCAAATTGGTTCGGATTTATTAGTAGTTAATCATCTACAGCCCTACAAAAGCTGGGAAGATTTTAGAGATTTAATACTCAAGATGGTTACTAAATACGTCGAATTATGTGGAAATGGGAAGCTAGAAGGTATTAGTTTGCGCTACATCAATCATATTGATGTTTCTAATAGCGTTAAATTTGAAATAGAGCAATTTTTATCAGTTTTTCCTATATTTCCTAGTTCTTTAAATCTTGACCTAGTTGGGTTTAGCCAAACTTACGACTTTTATTATGCACAGCCTTCAGCTATACTTAAACACCAGACAGGGGTTATCGCAAACCCAGATGGTAGTTTAGGATTGTTGTTAGATCTAAACTTTCGGTCTCAAAACACTGAATCTATAACTGAGACATCTCAGCTATTTATCTGGATTAAAAACTGGCTTAGCCAAGCTCATGCACACATTGAGTCAGCCTTCATTTCATCTCTTAACCCAGATTATTATGCCTCTTTAAAGTAGGAAAAAGTATGTTGCTATTTAGACAGCCATCTTCATATGTAAGTCCACCTACATCAGCGTTTGATAGTAAAGATGTAGTAATTGCTAATTCTTTACAAAAATCGAGCGTTCCAGGTAGAGATACAGCTATATCAACTGCTAGTTCGATGGTTAACACTGTTATCCAATGCAATCAAACTGAGTTTGATTGGATGTATAACACCAATGCTTTTCAGCGATTAAAGCACCTTATTACCCTAAAAGATAATTGGGATGGCTATGGGGCAAAAAGGTTTACTATTCAGCATATTCGGAGAGCCTTAGATCTGTTTGCGATTGTTCAAAGCCACTTTAATGACAGGGAATTAAATTTCTCTCATTTATCACCATTCGTTGCACCGTGCTCAGATGGTGCAATTTTGTTCGAGTGGGGTGGGAAGAGGTTCCCTGAACGCGAGTTAGAAATATTCGTTCCTGCGAACCCAGATGATCCTTTTGAATATCTTAAAAATTATGATGATATTAATGAAGATGGTAGTTTCACAGAAACAAATTTAACTCACACATTACTAGAATGGTTGCTTGACTCCAAAATTTAAAATTTAATGACTGAAAACTATCATGTTCAGCCTTCAGATAGGCTTTTTAGATGGCTGCATCCTGGACAGTTCCAATGGTCTGAAAATCGTCCTACTTCAGCTAACTTCCGCGATAACTACATGTCTGTTGATATAGCTCGATTGACAACGCTACCAGAAAGCTATGAACGCGCCCAAAAATTGGGCAAAAATGCGGTAGCTTCCTTTGAAGCTAAAGTAGCATTTGATTTTGAAAAAGAACAGAAAATTCATCATTGTCCCACTCAAGTTTGTGAAGTAAACGATGAATTTGTATGTAAGACAGATACAGGATGTCGGGCTTATAAAGAGGATTCATCTTCAAGGAAGCTAATTTGTACTAATACTGCTCATGGATGTGTTGTGGGAGACAAGAAGAAATTTGCTAAGCAACTAGCTAAAGTTTGCAAAGTAGAAATATTCCCTCCTGAGTCAGCTAGCTTGTAGCAGTATATTTATCTAGGGTAAAAGGTAGAGATTATCTCCAAATCTTCAAATACTATTATTACTTTACGATCGCTGTTAAATTATCAATTCCTATTCGCAAATCTTGGTGCAGGACTGCGAAATAGATATTGAATTTCCTTCTGGCGATCGCTGACTGATTCAGGTCCATAGCCCCAGAGACTCTTGTAATAAAAGAACGAAATTCCTAAACCACGTTCTTGAGCATTAATCACTTGAGCAAAGACCCTAGACATAGGGATGTTGCTATTGCGAAGCCCTGACAAAATACCAATACCTGTGGAAATTTTATTCTGCACCTCGATAATTTCAGGACGACTAATTTGAGCGGTAAAGTCATCTAGATCTGAGCGATAAACCTGCACAATTAATTCATCGACAATATTTTGACGCACCCAGCCTAACCAGTCTTGGAGTTGTTGCTTATAGGCAAAATCATAGTAATTAGGAGATATCGAGAAAATCACATTCGGCTTTTTTTGTTTTACCGCTTTATTCAGTTTGACCATAAAAGCCGAAATCTTATTCGCTCGCCATTTTACCCAATCAGGATCATCAACATTGGCAGGAGCTTCTTTTTTGGTTTCTTTCCGATAAAGATCGAGAGTGTAGCGATCGTAACCAAAAGTCTTGGGAAGGCTGGTGTGATCATCAAACTGGATACCGTCGAGATCGTAATTAGAAACTGCTTCTAATACTAATTCGCTGATAAAATTTTGGACTTCAGGATGGAAAGGATTGAGCCAAACCACTTCCCCTGCGGCGGTAGTTGAAATTTGTCCGCCATCGCGTTCTTGGGTAAGCCAATTGGGATGGGCGATCGCCAACTCTGAGGTGGGTGGAGCCATGAAACCAAACTCAAACCAAGGCATCACCAATAAATTATTTTCATGTGCCTGAGCGATGATATCCGCGACAATATCTTGTCCTTTATCGCCACGATAAACAAAAGGCTGAATCTCGGCATTTTTGGCGACTTCGCTGGGAAACAGCACATAGCCCGAATTCCAAACCGAGGGATAAATCGTATTGAAATTAAGTTGTTTTAGTTTTTGCAGAGATTCCCCAAGCTGTTTGCGATCGCTAAACATCGTAAAGTCATTACTGGTCAGCCATACGCCGCGAATTTCTTCGCGCCTAACAACTGGAGTCGGGGTTTCTATAATTGGTTGTGCGGGTGGAATTATGGATTTTTGTTGAATTTTTGGGATTACACGAATATTTAACGTATTTGACTGATCTATTTGCTTTGATTTACTAGATGGACTCTTTTGATTTTGGGTTTGATTTTGTTTCGTTTGATGGGGGGCTGTTTGCGCGATCGCCTGATTGTTCCCTAAAAATACAGAGGTGACGCTTGGTAAAATATTTGGCAGCAGTACAGTTGCAGCAAAGGTTGCGCAAAAAAGAATTACCAAGAAATATTTGCGCGATCGCCGCCAGATACTATTCATAAGTTGCATTAGTTGTATAAATGTGGATAATTGAGCTAAGTAAAAATACTGATTGCTATTCCCAGTGTAAATCTAATTGTGAAGCTGATTTGGAGAAAAGCCAATTCGAGTATGTTATGGAACTTGGTTCAATAGCAAGCGTCTTTTTGCCGAGTTACATCATCATGACTCTTTTTGGTTTGTGATAAAAGTACCTCAAGGTAGTTTTTACCACAAACTAACTCAACACCTTTCGCATCAGGAGTGCGCTGTAATGCTCAAGCAAAACCACCGTGCGTGGGTCGAAGTCGATTTATCCGCAATTAAGCATAATATCTATCAGTTAAAATCTCTACTGACATCGCCGACAGAGTTAATGGCAATCGTCAAGGCTGATGCCTACGGACATGGAGCGATCGATGTCAGCCAAATCGCGATCGCCTCTGGAGCCGCATGGCTAGGTGTGGCAACTATCCCTGAAGGTATCCAGTTACGACGGGCGGGTATCACTGCACCGATTGTGGTTTTAGGTGCGACAAATGGGGTTGATGAAATTAAGGCGATCGCCGAATATCGTATCCAACCGACAATTTGTAATTCTAAGCAAGCCCTGATCTATCACGAAGTCTTGTCTAGTATGGGTGAGCAGATTTCTGTGCATCTAAAAATTGATACGGGGATGTCACGGCTCGGCGTGAATTGGCAAGAGGCGATCGCTTTTATCAAGCTTGTGCAGCACCTACCAAATTTAGAGATCATGAGTGTGTATTCCCACTTTGCTACCGCCGATGATTGCGATCGCGAGTTTATGCAATTACAATCGCAGCGATTTAAGCAAGTCATCACCGATCTAAAATCTGAAGGTATTTATCCGCCACGCATTCATATTTGTAATACTGCCGCGATGTTATGCGATCGGCAAATTCATTACGACATCGTGCGAACTGGTTTAGGTATCTATGGACTATATCCTGCGCCCCACCTCAAAGATCTGGTTGATTTGCATCCAGCCCTGACGGTTAAAGCGAGGATTACTCAAGTTAAAGAAATTACCGCAGGCACAAGTGTTAGCTATGGGCGATCTTTTATTGCGCCACAGGATATGAAAATGGCAATCGTGGCGATCGGTTACGCTGATGGTATTCCGCGTGGTTTATCGAATCGAATTCGTGTGGCGGTGAATGGTCAAAAAGTTGCTCAAATCGGCACAATCACAATGGATCAATGTGCGATCGATGTCACCCATGTCCCCAATGTAAATTTGGGTGATGAAGTAACATTTTTGGGCGGTGATTCTGAAAATACCGCCGATGACTGGGCAAATTTGTTAGGTACGATTTCTTGGGAAATTCTGTGCGGATTTAAACATCGGTTGCCGAGAATTAATGTTACGAAATTGACGTTCTCAACGATCATGTAGTTGAAGAAGAAAGGTAGAATAGTTTATGTCAGCTAAAGATATCTTCCATGAAACAGTCAAGCAAGCCCTCATTAAAGACGGATGGACAATAACTAGCGATCCACTAACTATTCGCATTGATCGCGTTAAACTAGAAATCGATCTTGGAGCCGAAAAGGTATTTGCCGCAGAAAAAGATGGCAAGAAAATTGCCGTAGAAGTTAAGAGTTTCGTTAATTCTTCAAATATTAGCGACTTTCATAACGCATTAGGTCAATTTCTTAATTATCGCCTTGCACTCCAAATGACAGAACCAGAACGAATTATTTATTTAGCAATTCCCATTGATGTTTTTAACACTTTTTTTCAAGAACGTTTTACTCAGGCGGCAATTGTACAACACGATCTGAAAATCCTTGCTTACGCGCCAAACACACAGGACATAGTTATATGGAAAAACTAGCCAAGTATCGCCAAATTATCCGTGAAATTTTAACCTCCCATAGCAATAACAACGAACCAGACATAGAATGTCAGCTTGTTTTTGATACAGAACACGATCATTACCAAGTTCTCGAATTAGGCTGGCAAGGACTCAACCGTATCTATGCCTGTTATATGCATCTAGACATCAAAGATGGCAAGATCTGGATTCAGCAAAACATGACCGAAGCCGATATTGGTCAAGAGTTAACCCAAAAAGGAGTCCCTGCGTCAGAAATTATTTTAGGCTTACATCCGCCATACAAACGTCCCTACACCAACTACGGCGTTGCTTAAAATTTATGAAATCTGGTTATACCTTACCTGTGTTTGCGATCGCGGCGGCAAAAGCTGCAATTTTAACCCTACAAAAAGAACAAGTACAATCGGTAACTCTTGATTTATTAGAGTCGGGAACGGGTGAAATTGCGATCGCTCAAAGCTCTATTATTGATGAGAATACTGCTCTAGCGATCGCCATTAGCGACCCTGGAGATAACCTCGATCTCACCGCAGGAACACCTGTTTGGGCATGGGTGCAGTTAGAACACTCAACGGATGTAGAATCTCAACCAAGATTGATTTTAGAAGCAGGAGAAGGTTTAGGGAGAACTGCAACTGGAGAACCTGCGATCTATCAATTAGCAAAAAACTTAGGAGAGATAAATCTTTTACCTTTGCTACCACCAAATATAATTGCGCGAATTCGGTTTATTTTACCTGAAGGGCGATCGCTAGCTAAGCGAACATCCAATGCTGCTTTTGGAATTTTGGAAGGACTATCATTATTAGGAACTTCGGCAATATCTCAACCACTTTCTGTCGAAGATAAACTAGAAGAATTTCGCGCCGATTTACAAACAAAAGCAAAAACTTCCCATGAAATAGCTTTTTACATTGGTGCAAATGGCTATCAAGTCGCGCAAAATCTGGGATTCTCAGATTCTCAATTAGTGCAGACCGCCAATTGGATTGGGGCGATGTTAGTGGAAGCTACACTTTTAGATATAACTTCTATTACCTTGATTGGCTATCATGGCAAGTTACTCAAATTAGCAGGCGGAATTTTTAATACTTCCAGTCACTTAGCTGATGCACGGATCGATATTTTGGTAAGAGCGGCTGTCCATGTAAATTTGCCTATAGAGATAATTCAACAGATTGAGCGATCGCCTACGGCGGAGTCTGTACATAAGTTATTGATTGAGAATCAATGCGATCGCCTAATTTTTGAATACCTCACCGCGCAGATTACGCAACGCGCCACCGCTTATATTCAGAAATATACAGATCGTCAAGTTGAGATTAAAACTATCTTGTGTGATCGTTTAGGGCAGTTAGTTCTCTGAAATCAAAGTGAGACTAAGAAGATACTTCAAAATTAATCCGAAAAATTAATCCTGAAGAGTTGCGTGATCGCTCTTTCTGTTGATTTTCGATCAACTTGACTTAATGCTCCAATACGCTTGACAACTAATACATCATCTAAAGTAAATAATTTCATTCTAATTATGGAAGGATGCGTCAATCCCGCACTCGCCAAATCAAGAATATTAAGATCGAGTAACCAAGGCGAATGACTTGCGGTTGTAATCATAGCCATAACGCTGCGATGCATCGGGGCATTGAATAGCAAATGATCAGATATTATCAGTGCAGGTCTTCGTTTTGTACTTGAAGTATCCGTAAATGGGAAAGGAACTATAACGACATCGAACTGCTTAAAGGTCACGATAGGCTTCCTCATCTTCTAGAGATGCCCACTCACTCAGAGTTCCTGCGATCGCGTTGAGATAATCTAAATCTAGGGGTGGCAATTTTTTGATAAAGACGCGATCTTCCTCAATTTCAAATACCACAACATCACCTTGGGATATTCCCATCGCACTGCGAATGGCTTGGGGGATTGTTGTTTGAAATTTAGAAGTTACTTTTGAGGCTAAAAGCTTTTTAGTTGCCTGCATAGTATTACCGTAATCCAGTATTACAATACTACCGCGAATTAGGCTGTGCAGATTGTCAGATTGAGATCAAAACTGTATTGTGCGATCGCTTAGTTGTTTAAAATAAAGTATAAGCAACACTTTGCGCGTTTTTCTGAGCTAATTTCACATACCCCATTAAATAATTCATGAGCAGAACTCAGGCTCGTTTCCATCAACTTGCAGATAGTCTCAGTCAGATCGTCTTTGGACAATCTACTTTAGTTAATCAATTGCTGATTGCTCTTCTATCTGGTGGTCATGTCATTCTTGAGGGTGTACCAGGAACTGGCAAAACTCTTACGGTTAAAGTTCTCGCTAAACTTCTACAAGCAGAATTTCGGCGCATTCAATTAACCCCAGATATTCTGCCTTCAGATATTCTTGGCACTAATATTTTTGACCTCAATACTCGTACATTCGTTCTCAAAAAAGGACCAATTTTTACCCAAATTCTCTTGACTGACGAAATTAATCGCACGCCACCAAAAACTCAAGCCGCCTTGCTAGAAGCAATGGAAGAGCGCCAAGTGACTCTAGATGGTGAGAGCTTGCCCCTATCGGAGCTATTCTGGACGATCGCTACCCAAAACTCTCTCGAATTCGAGGGAACCTATCCATTGCCTGAAGCACAGTTAGATCGCTTTCTATTTAAATTAATTGTTAACTATCCCGATGCTGCGGCTGAGAAGCAAATGTTATTCAACAGTCATCAAGGGGGGCGGAACAGTCGTAATCTAGATGATTTACAATCTATTGTCACCGTGGAACAATGCTTGCAAGCGCAGCGTGAAGTACGGGCAATCAATGTGCAGGAGTCAGTTATCGATTATCTGCTTGCCCTAGTTGAACGTACAAGGCGACATCCAGATTTATTGCTAGGAGCCTCACCAAGGGCGGCGGTGGCTTGGTTACTGGCGAGTAAAGCGGCGGCTTGGCTGGCGGAACGGGAATTTGTCACCCCAGATGATATTAAGGCAGTTGCACCTCCTCTATTGCGCCATCGTTTGATTTTGCGTCCCGAAGCACAATTAGATGGCGTATCCATTGAGTCAGTAATTCAAGCCCTTCTTAGTCAGGTTCCTGTGCCAAGATGATTCCCACAAGTCGTACCTATTTACTTCTGCTCTTGGGTGGCGCGATCGCTACAGTTGTATCGACAATTGCCAGCACAGATACGCGATCGCCGCTTGTTGCTGCAATTTTGATTCTGTGGAATTTGACGCTGTTCTTTCTGGTTTGGTGGGATTCTAGACAGATTAAGCCCGTAAATATTGTGCGCCATCCCCTCTCCCGTTTATCAATTGGGCGGGACAATCCTGTAACGATTACAGTTGGAGGACGAAGTGGGGATAGAGTCCAAATTCGGGATGGATTTCCCTCTGATTTTCAAGCCAGCCATAGCCAACTTGAGGCATTTCTAACTAGCGATGCTTCACAGGAGTTGGTTTATACGGTTAAGCCGCTCATGCGTGGAGAATATAATTGGCGCGATCTCCAGATTCGTCAGATGGGGCGTTGGCACTTAGCTTGGCGATTCTGGAAGATTCCATCTCAGGCTACCGTAGAGGTATATCCTGATTTATTGTTATTGCGATCGCTTTCGATCAAATTGGCTCTGCAATCTACTGGCACAATGGAATCACGCCGCCGTTTGGGAATTGGTACAGAGTTTTCGGAACTGCGGGAATATACTGCGGGTGACGATTTGCGTCTAGTCGATTGGAAAGCCACAGCGAGACGTAGCCGCCCAATGGTGCGAGTTCTCGAACCTGAACATGAGCAGACTTTGATTATTTTGCTCGATCGGGGGCGGTTGATGACTGGTCGAATTCAGGGGATGACGCGCTTTGATTTTGGGATGAATGCGGCGCTGGGACTAGCTTTAGCAGGAATTAGTCGAGGCGATCGCGTAGGAATTGGGGTATTTGACCGCAAGATGCATACTTGGATGCCACCAGCACGGGGACAGCAGCAAATGGCAAAATTTATCGAACGCCTCACGCCGATTCAGCCTGAGTTACTGGAGCCTGATTATGTTAATGCGGTAACTACGGTTGTGCAGCAACAAATTCGCCGCGCTCTTGTGGTTATCATTACCGATATTGTGGATACTGTGGCTTCCGCAGAGTTGTTATTGGCTTTGGCTCGATTGCGTCCTCGCTATTTACCTTTCTGTGTTACCTTGCGCGATCCTGATATCGATCGCCTTGCCCATAGTGCTTTTCCAGTTTCAGAACCTCCCAACCAAGCGATCGCTTCTTCCTATAGTCGCGCAGTGGCTCTAGATCTGATTGCTCAGCGTGAGGTTGCTTTTGCTTCTCTCAAACAAAAGGGTGTATTAGTTTTGGATGCTCCCGCCAATCAAGTCAGTGAAGAATTGGTCAATCGTTATTTAATGTTGAAGCTCAAAAATCAACTATAAAGATTGTTTGAAAAGTCTTGACTTTCGCTAAAAATACTGACTGCCCTCTAACCCCCTTACGAAAGCTACGCTCCTCAAATGTGCGTTAGAACTGTACAATAAATTTGTCTATTAGGAGTTCAGGATAAGGTATGTCTCTTTTTAATCGGCTCCTTAAGCTTCATACAGGCAGCGTTCCTCTGGAGGATTTTTTTACTGAATTGGTTGCCTACCTGTTCCAAACAAACAAAGGAATTTTGTATGATTGGCTTATAGAGATTGGTTTATCAGATGTAAAGAACTATTCAGATGCCTATATATCGACGCAGAAAGAATTTGATCCTCTTGATGGCGACAAAACAGGAATAAACCCTGATGGTTCTAATTCAGATAGTGATTAGACAAGAATATAATCTTTAGTGTAATCTTAGGTAGTTACAACATTTAAGAGGTTTTGATGGCTTCTATTACTATTAATCTTCCAGATGAGCAACTTCAAAAAATACAGAAATTAGCTCAAGAGAGTCAAGTATCCCCCGAAGATCTATTACAAGCAAGTATAGAAGATTGGTTGACTAGTCCCAAGAAAGAGTTTAGCGAAGCCGTAAGCTATGTACTGCAAAAGAATGCCGAACTCTACCGTCGTTTAGCATGATTCGTTATCTTACAATACTTGAAGTTCTCGATATCCATCATCAAGTTACACAACGCTCAGGTGGAGCCGAAGGTGTTCGTGATTTTGGAGCATTAGAATCGGCGATCGCTCAACCTACCTACAACAAAATAAGCAATCTCTAATAGATTTATTTAACTGGAGGACGGTTTTGAAAATAGGCAAGTAAGATGCAGTAAAATGATGAAGTCAAAGGGTAAAAATTGGAGTGGTTATGGGCGCGATCGCAGAATTACCAATTGAGTCTAAATTAAATATTCCCGAATCTACCGCCATTCCATCGGATACGCTTTGGCGCTTGAGTGTGGCGCAATATCACACCATGCTGCAAGTTGGGATTCTCGAAGAAGGCGATCGCCTTGAATTATTGGAAGGTATTCTGGTTGCAAAGATGACAAAAAATCCACCCCACCGATTGTCCACAGGTTTACTGCAAGACGCTCTGTTAGCAATTATCCCCGCCAATTATCATCTCAATCTGCAAGAGCCAATTACCTTAGCCGATAGTGAACCTGAACCCGATCTAACGATTGTGCGTGGTCAAAGACTAGATTATCGCGATCGCCATCCTGTAGCTGCGGATGTGGTTTTGGTGATTGAGGTGGCGGATTCGACTTTAGAGCGCGATCGCACGAGTAAACAGAGAATTTATGCAAGGGCAGGGATTGCGATTTATTGGATTTTAAATTTACGCGATCGACAATTGGAAGTTTATACAGAACCTTTAGCAGCGACCAGTGAAGAAGAAGCCCATTATGGTCAATGTACGATTTTTACCGAAACTGCATCTGTGTCTGTGTTCTGGTTAGATGGATCTAGCGATCGGGAGTTTGGAGTTATTTCCGTAAAGGAATTACTATAGGCAATCTCTAAGAAACAATTTAAGAATTGTCTAGATCCCCCCCAGCCCCCCTTACGAAAGGGGGGAGAATCAATTAAATTATCTTCTTCCCCCTTTTTAAGGGGGATTGAGGGGGGATCTCTTAGGGATTTTCATCTCACCAAGTAACTCTTAAATGGTTTCTAATAGATTTATTTCGCTGGCGGACGGTTATTAAAATAGGCAAGTAACCCACAGAATAAAAACGTTCCCATTAAATATTTGAGAGGTGCAGGTACGGCTGGGCTAGGTGAGAAAAATCCCTCGATCGCTCCTGCAATTAGTAACAAAGGCACAACACCAAACATCAATCGCGCCGCTTGATTGCCATAGATTTTAAAAGCATCTACACGACGGTATTGATTAGGGAATAGCAACGCCCTTGCAATCAGTAAACCTGCGGCTCCTGCTAAAAAAATCGCTGGTAACTCTAACGCACCGTGGGGAAACACAAAAGCCCAAAAAGGTAAAGCAAGACTATTTTGCTGCACCAAAGCGCCGATCGCCCCCAATAGAACGCCATTAAAAAACAGAACATAAGCCGTCAATAAACCACCCGTAATCCCCCCTGCCACAGTTCGGAAGCAGACGGTCATGTTATTGATGGCAATGCCACTGGAAGCAAGGGGTTCTGAGCCTAAAATCGATCCCATCCACAATTCCCCGTGATCGCGGACTAGAGAAATCAAGCGTTCAGGGACAACCAAAGCCATAAATGATGGATCGCGCCAAGAAAACCACCAAGCAATCAATGCCCCGATAATAAACATACCTGTGGCGATCGCAATATAAACGCTAGATTCGCGGACGACTTCAGGAAACCCCCAAACGTAAAAGGCGATCGCCGACCGCCATTCCTGTTTTCGTGATCCTTGATAGATTTGACTGTAACTGCGAGAAGTTAGAGCTTGCAAATGTTGAATAACTGCTTCGCCTAATTGGTTTGTCTTTGCGCGGGCTAGGTCAGCAGAAAGTGAACGATAGAGACTCGCAAGTAGGGCAATCTCATCGGCTTTTAGGGATTTGAGTCCCTTCGTTTCTAAGTGTTTGAGGAGAGATTCCAGTTTTTGCCACTGGGTTTCCCGCCTGGCAATCCATCGTTGTACGTCCATGATCTTGAGTTACATGATCTTGAATTAGCTGCGGATCTAGGTTAGCCTAAATCAATTGCGAAATTACAATTGCGAAATTAGAGGCTTCTACCATGACTCGCGCTCCCCTCCGCCCATTGAGTATCGGTAATGTCGTCAGTACAGGTTTGGTGCTATACCGTTCCAACTTAAAGACTTACTTTTTTATTGCGCTTCGGGCTTATCTCTGGATTGTTTTGCCATTAATCCTTATCGGTGTATCGAGTGGTTTGTTTCTCGTCAGTAGGCAATATCCTTGGCTGTTATTAGCGATCGCTTTTGTCTTACTAATCGCAGGAACCGCTAAATATCAAGCCAACGTAGCCCTAATTTCGCGTCTTGCTTACCAAGAATTAATTGGCAAACCTGAATCGGTAGCTCAAGCACGCAGAACAATTGATCCGAAACTTTGGCGGTTTTGGTCGGTTGCCTTTTCTGTTGGTATACGATTAACGCTGATTTATTTTGTTGTTGGATTCTGCTTTGGTCTTATCTCTGGTATATTCGTTGCGATCTTAGGGCGTGGGCTTAACCCTGCACTCGCAGGACTTTTCGTTGGTGCTGTTGTTGTTATCGCGGTCTTGATTTTGCTGTCTTGGTACTTTGCTCGATGGATGATCGCGGAAGTCCCATTGGCTGTGGAAAGCAATCTCACCGCAGCCGAAAGCATTAAACGCAGCTGGGATCTAACCCAAAACTCGGCGTTTAGAGTTCAAGGGGTTGCTTTAATTGCTTTTTTGGTAACGATCCCAATTATCGCCTTAACCAACTATGCCCCGCAAATTCTATTTGCTAGAGCAGTACCTGGTTCTTCTCTTTTCTGGACAGGTACGGCAATTTCCTTTGTTTTTAGCTTCATAGGCTCGATTTTAGTACTTCCACTCTGGCAAACGATCAAATCAGCAATTTATTATGATTTGCGAACACGTCGAGAGGGGTTGGACATCAAATTGCGTCAGGGAAAGGGTCGCAATGATGAGAATGATTTTATTTAGCGTAGAAACCCATGAGATTTTTTAACAAAATCACGCTCCAAACCCCCGAAAGTGTGGAACTAGAATTTACCCTTGCAGGTATTGGCAATCGTACCCAAGCCCTGCTGGTCGATTATCTTTTTTTGGGAGGCGCGATCGCCATTGTTTTATTTACTGGAGCTATACTGTTTCCGCAATTTAGTACTGCTACTCAGAAATGGTATGTGGCGATCGCCTTATTACTCACCTTTGGTATCTTTGTCGGTTATTTCATCTTTTTTGAAACCCTCTGGCAAGGACAGACCCCTGGTAAGCGCTATGCCAAAATTCGGGTGATTCGCGATGATGGGCGACCTGCGGGACTCTCGGAAGCGACCTTGAGATCTTTGCTCCGTCCCATTGATGATGCTTTATCCATTGGTTTCTTCATGATTTTCCTGCATAAAGAAGAAAAACGTTTAGGCGATCTGATTGCAGGCACTGTGGTGATCCAAGAAGAGCGCCCTTCCATTGACAAAAAATTAGTTCTATCCGATCGCGCTGAATCTTTTGCCGACCAACTTCTCGAAACTAATAATCTATCCCTAATCCTGCCTGATGATTTTGCCTCTATTCGCGAATTTCTCCAGCGCCGTCAAAATCTAGAACCTGAAGCGCGTAAAACTCTAAGCCGTCAACTTGCGCTTGAACTAAAATCAATTCTCGAACTAGAAACACTGCCCTTTAAATCCGATGGTGAGACTTTTGTAGAGACAGTCTTTTTGGCTTACCAACAACAAGCACAACGGAGGCGATCGCATGGCAAGTTTTGAGACAAGTTTCGATAAAAACGATTGGAACTGGCAACTCGAACAGTTTCAGCGTCGCGTAGGTGAATGGATCGAAGTAAATATTTTCCCTGTCGCTGAGGAAACAATACGGGGGACAGACTGGTCGATCGCAGATTGGATTGTGAATGCCATAATTTGGGTTGCATGGATCATTCTAGGCAGTGTGATCGCTTGGTTAATTTGGCAACTCTTTCAGGCTCTACTTCCCTACTTAGAAACGATTGGTTGGATCAGACCACGCTTTAGAACTGAAGAAAAAGCTCCAATAGCGCCACCCGTAACTGAATGGGAACAGCGATCGCAAACCTTTGCTGGACAAGGAAACTATCGAGAAGCTTGTCGTTCCCTGTATATGGCAATGTTGCAACGTCTGCATGAAAACACCCTCGCACCGCAGCAACCCAGCCGTACCGATGGCGAATATCTACAGTTGTTGCGGATGATTCCCCAATGGCAAACCTATCAGGTTCTGCTAAATACCCATGAGCGGCTATGCTTTAACGATGAGATGCTGTCGGCACTTACCTTTGAGCAATGCCAACAAGCATATCAAGAGATCACTCTTTATCTGAATACCAACCTTAATACCAACCGTCCATGAAGCTCTCGCGACGAAAGATTTTAGGAATAGCGATCGCCATAGTAGTTTCCATACTACTAATTTTCTTCAGCGCCCCGAATACTAGCCTCCACCCAGGTTCGACCTATAGCCGCGCCCCTCATGGCTATGGTGCTTGGTATGCCTATATGCTTAATCGCAAAGCCCCAATCCAGCGCTGGGAAAAACCTTTAAAAAGTTTTTTGTCTGAGAACAAAGGCACATTACTACGCATTTTCCCCGCCACCTCCAGAGCGAATCTGAGTATCGAAGAAAAAAAGTGGATTGAAGCTGGTAATACCATCGTGCAGGTAGGTGTTGCGGCTCCTGCTACGGCAGCCAATTTCAATCAAGCCATCGATGATGCGTTAGGGACGGTTCAGATTGATACCACAAGACGCTTCAAGCTCACAGGCTCACAGCAGCTAATTTTAGGCGATCGCTTTGGGAGTGTTGTCCGTCAGGAAAAGTTTGACAAGGGTTATCTGATTCAAGTCAGTACTCCCTATCTGGCGGCTAATGCCTATCAGGACGCAGCAGGAAACTATCCTTTACTTGCTCAATTAGTCGGCAACAAAGCGCCCATCTGGGTGGATGAATACTTGCATGGTTATAAAGATAAGCAAAGTCTGGAAGCCCTTAAAGAAGGAAATTGGGTGATTTACCTTGTAAAAACGCCGCTTCTGGCAGTTGCTTTACAGGGAACGATTTTACTTCTTGTCATAATATGGTCACAAAATCAGCGTTTTGGTATTCCCAAAGTAGTTGAAACTGCAAAAATTGATAATAGTAAAGCATATATTCATTCATTAGCCGCAGTTTTGGCGCGTGCGGGTGCTAGCGAATTTGCGATTCAAGCGATCGGGCAGTCTGAGAAACGACAATTACAAAAAAAACTCGGTTTAGGAACGACGTTACTTTCCCATCGTGAACTTTTGAATGCGTGGGTGGAAGCTGGTCATTCGCAGTCAGAGCTTGCTGCCATTTTAGAGCCGCTTGAGCATAAACAGCGCATCACTGAGAAAAAACTATTAGAATGGCTAGAAAAGTGGCAACGTCTAACCTAATGCTCCAACCAGTTTATATTGTCGGCGCGGGACCTGGCGATCCCGATTTAATTACCGTGAAAGGGCGTAATCTCCTCGTCAAAGCCGATGTCGTCGTTTATGCAAATTCTCTCATCCCAGATGCGATGCTGCAATTTTGTCGAATCGATGCCGAAATTATCCCCAGCGCCAGTAAATCTCTTGAGGAAATTTTGGAGATTGTGATCGAGCGGGTGCGATCGCATAAGCTTGTAGTACGCTTGCATGATGGCGATCCGAGTCTATATGGCGCAATCCAAGAACAAATTATCGCTCTAACTGAAGCTGAAATTCCCTTTGAAATTATTCCTGGGGTCAGTGCATTTCAATTAGCGGCGGCGCGGTTACAAACAGAACTTACGATTCCTGAATTAGTGCAGACGATTATTCTCACACGCATTAGCGGACGAACTCAAGTTCCCGAAAAAGAAGAATTATCGAGTCTTGCGGCTCACCAAGCTTCATTATGTCTCTATCTCAGCGCCCATCATATAGAGAATGCTCAAGCAAGATTAATGGAGCATTATCCATCTAATACTACTGTCGCTATTTGTTATCGCTTGGGTTGGGAAGATGAAAAGATTCTCACGGTTCCATTGGCAGATATGGCTTCAGTCACGCAAAAAGAAAATTTAACCAGAACGACTTTATTTGTGATTAGTCCTGCTTTAAATCACATTCAACAAGGTAGGTCAAAATCCACTAAATCACAATTATACAGTTCTCACTACAAGCGTTTTTTTCGATAACACATGCTATCATTCTATCGGTGTAGGGGCAATTCATGAATTGCCTCTACACTAGATTCTTTCTCGTAAATCCTATATTATTTGCCAACAGGTCTATTGAAGCGATCGCACTGACTTCACCACATGATTGGCAACTATTTCTATCTCTTCTAAAGTATTGAATCTACCAATACCAAATCGAATTGAAGCATTAGCTAGTTTATTGGAATGCCCTAATGCTTTGAGAACATGGGATGGTGCAGTTTTTGCGGAGGAGCAAGCGGAACCTGAAGAGACAGCGACAATCGGTTGTAATGCTAGCATCAAGGCTTGACCGTTAATATCAGGAAAACTGACATTGAGATTACCTGCAAGTCGTTGGGTGGGATGTCCATTGAGAATAATGCGATCGAGTTCGCTTAATCTTTGCCATAAATGTTGACGTAGATTGAGAATCTGTTGTTGTTCTGATGCTTGAGATGCGATCGCAATTTCTATAGCCTTCGCAAAACCAACAATTTGCGGTGTATAAAGCGTCCCCGATCGCATTCCCCGCTCATGTCCACCACCATGTAGTTGCGGTGCAATGCTCACCCTCGGATTACGCCGCCGCACATATAAGGCTCCAATTCCCTTTGCACCATAGATTTTGTGAGCCGTCAGAGATATCAAATCAATCTGCATTGCATTCACATCAATGGGAATTTTGCCGATCGCTTGAGCCGCATCGCTATGAAAGAGAACTTGATGATCGTGGCAAATTTTGCCGATTTCAGTGATCGGTTGCAGCACCCCAATTTCGTTATTTGCCGACATTATCGAAACCAAAATTGTATCAGCACGAATAGATTGTTCCAGTTGCGATAAATTAATTAATCCATCGGTCTCCACGGGTAAATAAGTAACTTCAAAACCAAGGGATTGCAAATAAGCACAGGGATCGAGAATGGCGCTATGTTCCGTTTGGGCAGTAATGATATGCCGCCCTTTTGAGTGATAAGCTTCGGCAACTCCCTTGATAGCGAGATTATTTGCCTCGGTTGCGCCACTGGTAAAGATAATTTCTTCAGGTGATGCGTGTATGGAGTTAGCGATCGCCTCACGCGCTAATTTAACGGCGGCGGCGGCTTCCCAACCATAGAGATGTCCAGAGCTTGCAGAATTGCCAAAAGATTCTCGAAAATATGGCAACATTGCTTCTAACACTTGCTCATCAACGGGTGTTGTCGCCTGACAATCGAGATAAATTGGTCTTTGCATAAATTAGTTATCCCTATATTTTTCTAGGAAAAATCACCCACGAATTACGATAATACTCCGCCCTGCGGGACTAGTCGCGCTTTCAGTGGTGGTGCGATCGCTTAGTGGCAATAAACCCTCACGGCGATCAAAGATCACTAACCAACCTGTATCTAAATTTAAGCCCGATAGATGTCTATGAATTTAGTTTAAGCGATCGCTTAACTAGGTTCTCGGCTGGAAGTCTTCGCGGCGCGATCGCCCTGAAATCTTGGGATGAATTTTAGCCTAAATCTCATTGTTCGTTCATTTAAATGGCTAATCCTCCTTTTTGCTTAATCTTTTCTATACCAATCTTTAACCTAGTCAATTAGATTTTAGGTGTAGATTTGTAGTGTTTGATTTTATTTGATGTTCTTTAAGGATTTAGAACGACTAAATCATGATGAGCATTAGCCAACTCACATTTATAACTTAGTACCTTGAATTTTTTGTTATGGAATTGGTGAATTAGATTTATTAACACGACTTTTGGTACGGAAGATATTGTGAGTAATGGCTTCGTTATTAATAATATTTTCAGGTTTTTGTTTTTTAGGCGATCGCCTATGATCGCCTGTTTCCCCACTTGAGTTTCGCTAGACATTATGAACGATCACTAAAGGCGAACGCCTATCAAAAACTTGATAGGTTAGCACTTTTACTGATTTTACTTTCGAGGTTGTACACACATCAAAATAATTTCAAAGGACTATTGTTTATGGCGGCAACTACTCTCTCTGTCGGTGATATTGCGATCGTAGGCTACATTACTAACGGTAGCCCTGACTCTTTTTCTTTTGTTAACCTGGTTCCTATTGGTTCAGGAACAGTTATTTACTTCACTGATAATGGCTGGACTGGTACACAATTTAGAGGTTCTTCTGCAACTGATGGTGATGGTAATGAGAATCTCATCAGATTTACAGCAATTAGCGATATTCCCGCTGGCACAGTTATCCGCAGCACTGACACATCTGCTAACTATACTTGGGCGAAATCAGGACAAATTGGTACTACTACCGCAGGTAGTTACGCTGACCTTAGTTTAAGTCAATCGGGTGAACAGATTGCAGCCTTTCAATCAACAAACACAAATAATCCCCTAAATTCGGGTTTCACAGCTATTTATCAGATTGATAATACAGGAACGTTTGAAAACGCGACGACTGCAAGTGAAGGCAACATTATTACAGGATTATCTCAAGCTAGCAACAGTGCAGTTCTTTTCAACAACATTAGTGCTACTTATGCCGCATTTAATCTCAATATACTTAGTAGTGGTACAAAGGCTCAATGGCTCGCGGCGATTAATAATTCCAGCAACTGGACTTTTAGTAATTTGACTGCTTTACCAACTGGGAGTATTACAGTTGGCAGTGGTACTACCCAACCAGATCTAATGGTTAGTCTCTCATCCCCCACCTCAGTCACTGTCAACAATTCCTTCGACTACACCTTAGTCGTTAGCAACGCAGGCAATGCCAATGCATCGGGCATAAGCGTTCAGTTCACCTTACCTAGCGGTGTCACCTTTAACTCAACTGGTGGAAGTGGCTTTACTTCCAGTCAAAACAGCGGAGTGGTGACTTTCTCAGGCGGTAGCATCAATGCTAGTGGTAGCGCGACATTAACTGTGAATGTCACACCAACTACTACAGGAACACTCACTACAGGTACTGCCATAGTCGATCCTAGTAATACCATTGTTGAAAGCAACGATAATAATAATACTGCTGCTGCAATTAGTACTACTGTAAACCCAATTACCCCCAGCAATACCGCCCCAACTATTCTTGCTGACAACGAAACGGTCATTGACGCAGACAAAATCACACCTTTCCTCAGCCTTCCCAATAATAGCCCTACAGCTACTCCCGCAGCCTTCGTTAGCGGCGTAATCAACGACCTAACCGACCCTGCTAAAACCATTGGCATTGAATTTAATGTCAGCGATGCCGAAACAGATGCAGGTTCTCTGACTGTCACCGCCACTAGCAGCAACACAGCAGTAGTTGAAAATGCCAACCTCACCCTTACTGGCACTGGTACTAGCCGCAATCTGAAAATCAATCCTACAGGCGTTGGATTCAGCGATATCACTGTCACCGTCAGCGATGGAAATTTATCGAGTTCCTATGTCATCAAGTATGCAGCCTCTGCCGCAGGTTCAACCACTACGCGCTTCCTCACAGGAACCAGTGATGCATCCAGCGCGATCGCGATCGATGCTGACTATATGTTTGTTGCCGATGACGAAGACCAAACCATTCGCCTCTATGATCGCAATGATTCTGGCTTACCCCTAAGCTCCTTTGACTTCACTTCTTCTTTAGGGCTGTTTGGCAGCAGCGAAGTTGATATCGAAGCGTCCACCAAAATTGGCAATATCATCTACTGGATTGGTTCCCATAGTAATAACTCTAGTGGAAATGATCGCCCCAATCGTGAACGCATTTTCTCTACCACCATTTCTGGCACAGGCGCAAGCACAACCCTCACTTTTGGCGGCTATTACCAGTTTCTCGAAGATGACCTGATCGCTTGGGACAATACCAACGGGCATGGTTTGGGCGCTGGCTTCTTGGGTTTAGCTGCAAGTGCCGCCAATAACGTTGTTCCTGAACAATCCAACGGCTTTAATATCGAAGGTTTCACCGTAGCTCCAAACGGCACAACTGGCTACATTGCCTTCCGCGCTCCCAACGAGCCAACTACGGATCGCACCAAAGCCTTGATCGTACCTGTCACTAATTTTACTTCCATTCTCAATGGTTCAGGCGGCACGGCTGGTTCGGCAACCTTTGGCGCTCCCATTCAACTCGATTTAGGTGGACGTGGCATTCGCAGCATTGAACGCAATGCAAATAACGAATACTTAATCATTGCAGGTCCTGCAGGTGCAGCCACAGGCACAGCCCCCAATGACTTCCGTCTCTACACTTGGACGGGCGTTGCTACTGATGCACCTGTATTGCGGTCTGCCGATCTAACCGCCTTGAATGCAGGTGGTAGCTTTGAAACCATCGTTGAAGTTCCCAACTCTCTTACCAGCAGCACTCAACTTCAGTTCTTAGTGGACAACGGTGATAGTGACTGGTACAGCAACGGTACAATCTCCAAAGATCTCGCGCAAACTAACTTCCAAAAATTCCGTAGCGAACTAATCAACTTAGGCACAGCGATCCTACCCACCAAAATCAGCGAGATTCAAGGTACTGGTACGGCTGCAACCGCAGGTACATATACCATCGAAGGCATTGTAGTTGGCGACTTTCAGGGTGCGAATCAACTTGGTGGATTTTACCTACAAGAAGAAGATACCGATGCCGATGGCAATGTTTTAACATCTGAAGCAATTTTTGTTATCTCCTCAACGGCTGTAAATGTCGGCGACAAAGTTCGCTTAACAGGCACAGTTGTCGAGAATAGTTCCACACCATCCTTCAACCAAGCTGTCATCACCCCAACTTCTGTGTCCGTCTTGGCAACTGGACAACAGGCGCTCGTTACCGCTACCGTTCTCGACCTACCAACTGCCTCTTTTGGCGATTTAGAGCGTTACGAAGGAATGTTAGTCACCATTCCTGAAACCCTGACCGTAACCGAAGTGTTTAACTTGGGACGCTTTGGTGAAGTTTCCCTATCCGCCAACGGTCGCTTGCCTAATCCCACAAACATTATCGATCCCAACGATAGCCCAGCCTCTGGAACTTCTTCCACTGGTAATAGCAATGTCGCCGCCGTAACCGCACAGCAAGACCTCAACAACCGCAGTCGGATTATCTTGGATGATGGCAGCAGCGCTTCTAACTTGAGTGATGTTCCCTACGTCAATACCACCGATGGCGATCTCACAAATGACACATTGAGAATCGGTAGCACGATCGCAGGTTTAACGGGTGTTGTCGGCTTTGGCTTTAACAATTATCGGATTCAAGCCACGCAAACCCCAGTATTCAACTACGAAGCCCGTCCCACATTGCCAACCGTGGGTGGAAGC
Organism: Pseudanabaena sp.; assembly: GCA_044350865.1. GTDB lineage: Bacteria > Cyanobacteriota > Cyanobacteriia > Pseudanabaenales > Pseudanabaenaceae > Pseudanabaena. The sequence continues at coordinate 21,964 of JBILGV010000001.1, forward strand.
CTCAAAGTTTCTACTTTTAACGTCCTCAACTATTTCAATGGAGACGGATTGGGCGGTGGTTTCCCGACTTCTCGTGGTGCAGATTCAGCCGCCGAGTTTAGTCGTCAACGCGCCAAAATTATTGCCGCAATTCAATCATTAAATGCTGATGTCGTTGGTTTGGTTGAGATTGAAAATGATGGCGATGGCGCAAACTCAGCGATCGCCGATTTAGTCAATGGTTTAAACGCGGCAATGGGCGCTGGAACCTATGCCTTCACTTCTCTAGCAAATACCACTGGCAGTTCTGGCACAGACGAAATCAAAGTTGCCTTCATTTACAAGCCTAGTGCGGTTACTCCTGTTGGTAATGCAGTTTATTTCAACGATCCTGCATTTACTTCGCTCGGTCGCCCACCTTTGGCTCAAACCTTCAGTGTTATTGCTACAGGTGAAAAATTTACCCCGATCGTCAATCACTTCAAGTCTAAGAGTGCCAGTGGCGCAACAGGGCTAGATGCAGACCAAGGTGACGGACAGGGAGCTTACAACAATACCCGCAAGACCCAAGCAACTGCCCTACTCAACTTCGTTTCCCAGATTCAAACTGCATCGGGTGATGGCGATGTGATGATTTTGGGCGATCTCAATGCCTACAACGAAGAAGACCCAATCGACATCTTACGCGCTGCTGGATTTACAAAACTCACAACCGCCACTGATTCCTACGTCTTTGATGGTCAAACAGGTTCTCTCGATCATGCGCTCGTATCTGCTAGCTTGGTATCTCAAGTAACTGGCGCGGCAAAGTGGAACATCAACTCCTCTGAGCCGATCGCCTTTGATTACAACGATAATGTGGCTGATTCAGGTGAAGCAAACACAGAATTGCGGAATGACACAAGTCTTTATAGCGCTACTCCATTTCGCTCTTCCGATCACGATCCAGTATTAGTGGGGCTGAATCTGTACAGTGCGATCGCTCCCACAAACTTGAGCTTAAGTGCTACCAGCATCAACGAAAACGTCGCAGTAAATAATGTCAACAATGTCATCGGTACTTTCAGCACCACTGACCCAAATGTTAACGACACCTTCACCTATAGCTTTGTGAATGGGGTAAATGACAACGCTACTTTCAGCATCAATGGCAGTCAACTTCTTATCAATGCTTCACCAAACTTTGAGGCTAAATCCTCATACAACATCCTTGTTCGTACTACTGATAACAGTGGATTGAGCTTTGACAAATCTCTAACCATCAATATCAACGATGTCAACGAAGCCCCCACTGTGGTTAGTTTGAATAATCAGGTAACAGCGATCGCTGAAAACACCAGCACCGCCACAAGAATTAAAGTTGCGGATATTGCCATTACCGATGATGCATTGGGAACCAACACCCTCAGCGTGAGTGGAACCGATGCAAGCTTCTTTGAAATCAGTGGAAACGCTCTCTATCTCAAAGCTAACACGGCTCTCAATTTTGAAGCCAAAACCAGTTACAACGTCACCGTCAATGTCGATGACAGCACCGTAGGCAATACACCCGATGCGACAGCCAACTTCACTCTAAACATCACCGATGTTAACGAAGCACCAACTGCTGTTAATTTGAATAATCAGGTAACAGCGATCGCTGAAAACACCAGCACGACAACTCGCATCAAAGTCGCCGATATTGCCATTACCAATGATGCATTGGGAACCAACAGTCTCAGCGTCAGTGGAACCGATGCAAGTTTCTTTGAAGTTGATGCAACAGGCTTATACATCAAAGCCAATACAGTTCTCAACTACGAAGCCAAAACCAGTTACAGCGTCACCGTCAATGTCGATGACAGCACCGTAGGAGCTACACCTGATGCGACAACTAACTTCACCGTTAATGTCACCAACGTCAACGAAGCCCCAACCGTCACCGATGCTGGTTTTAGTATTGAAGAGAATTCAATCTTCAACACATTGATCGGTCAAGTCGTTGCTAGCGATCCTGATGCAAATGAGAAGATCACATTTGGCATTACTAGTGGCAATACCGATGTCGATGGCAATGGTAAAACTGCCTTTGCCATCGATAGCAGCACAGGTGAAATCAAAGTCAATGACCCCAGCGATTTAAACTTTGAAAAGAACCCAATCTTCAATCTAGGGATTACGGCTACCGATGCAGGAGGATTAACTGCTCAATCTCTGTTCGCAGTTAATCTCAAGAATGTAGTTGAGCCAGTCACTTTTGGCAAAAGCGATTCCGATGTCTTTACCCTACTTTCTGAAGATAATCCCAAACCTGCATTGTTGGTCACTGTGAATAGCAATAATGCTAAACAGACGAGTGAAATTGGTATATTCATCGTCGATGATGCCGCAGGGACGATTGATGGTATAGCGCCCAATCAATCAGGTTACGCAGAAAAGGCTCTGTCTAAAGCGAAGGTGCTTTTCTCGATCATCGATAACCAGCCTAGTGGTTTCAGTGAAAGTGGATTAAGCCGTTTACTGCAATTTAACGATACCGCCAGAATCCGCTTTTATACAATCAATGACAAAAGCGCAACCACTGATTCAGTTTTGAATAGTAAAGCCTATGACAAAGTGAATTTTTCACCGATTAAAGATCTAAGTCTCACCGAGACTAGTGGCGGTTTTTCGATTAACTTTAATGGACTCGATATCACGATTAAGCCCTCCGAGGATACATTAGCGATCGGTACTGGCTTGCAAGATAAAAATGAAGGTGAAGTCCTTGACCTGACGCAGGGATTTGATACTACCGCATTCTCTCAAGTTAAAGCCGAATTCACGGTCAATCGTGAAGCAGCCTTCAACAATTTTGTTGGTTTCTACAAGATTGAGAATGCCAAGGGTGACATCAAAAAAGCTGATGGCTCCATTGTTTCTGTCGGTCAGTCTGGATATATCCAAGCCGCGATCGCGGGTCAGATATCAGGTATTGATCTGACTGCGGCGAATCAATCGACTCAGACGAGTTCTGGTATTTTCCAAGCTAGGTCTATTTTTGCACCTTTCATTGTGATCAATGGAAATCCATCTGCAATTTTGGACAACAACCCCAATAACGATCCAGCCGTTTACTTTCCGTTTTTGGGTGCAAACACAGATAAGGTTGACCACATCCGTTTATTAGGAAATAACACCTTTGGCTTTGAGGATCTGCCCAGTGGTGGTGACTTGGACTACAACGACATCATCGTGAAGGTAAAACTTACTCCAGTTGCTTAACTCGTTTGGCAAACCTTGATTTTGAGTAGAGGCAATTCATGAATTGCCTCTACTTTTTTGTTTAGGAAAAATTACCCGCGAATCACGATAATACTGCGCCCCGCAGGACTAGTCACGCTTTCGGTGGTGGTGCGATCGCTTAGAGGTAACAAATCAGATCGGCGATCGAAAATCACTAACCAACCTGTATCCAAATTCAAGCCCGATAGATATTTATCCAATTGTTTTAATCCTTCCACTAACGGATCTGGTTTGCGGTCGCGCCAGACTTTTAGTTCCATACCTAACGTTAAATTCCCATACCGCAAACAAATATCCATTCGTCCTGAACCGATCGCATATTCTCTCTCTAATGTGCCGCCACCATTCACAACCCGATGTAGAAAAGCCATTAATACTAAGTGTGGTGCAATTTCGGGATAGGGAGTACTTTTAAATAATGGTTCGCCATGTTGTCGCCAAAACTCTAGAAATGTATCAAGCAGAACTTGAGTGTTTAGGTTTCCATCAGCATTCAACCAACTAGGCTGAATCATCGGCAAACTATCCTGTGTTCCTTGAGATAAAACTCGCGGAATTACTTCTTGGTAAATAGGATTGGCAATCTTTAAGCCACCTTCTAAACTCCGCACCACTAACCCCAAATCCAACAAATAACGGCGATCGTCTTCTGGCGTGTCTCCTAACTCTAGTCCAGACAAGATTGGTTGAATAATCGCCCTGACCCGATCTTCTCTTAATCTCTCTGCAAGACTATCTAAATGTGTATCTTGTCGCTTAATTAGGATTTCTTTAGCTTGATTGATTAATTCTACAGTTACGGGAATCGTCACATCTTTGGTGATATATTCGACAACTTCTTTTGCTAAAGCATTAACTAACCAAGGCTGACCATCGGTTAGATAAAAAGCGCGTTCAACGGCTTCGGGAGTGAAAATTTGCCCTGTTGCTTCGGTGTGCTGCTGATAAAGATTCTGCACATCTTGGAAACTAAAATTGCCTAAAGTAATGGAACGAACTTTAATATTAAATGGACTCGATGTATTGAGTCGTTGACTGCCGCCAGAAGCAACTTTATAATCACGCACATCACGCATTCCAATAAGACCTAAAGAATAGGGGAAACCCTGTGGACGATTGGGATAGCCCGATCGCAGTTGTCTTAGTACTGAAATCAATGTTTCATCGCTCAAGGCATCTATTTCATCAAGAAATACGACCAGAGGACGCGATGATTGTTTTGCCCAAGTACTCAAGGCTGAGCCAATTTGACGACCTGATTCTCCCTTTTCCCATACAGGGGGTTGTAGTTCAGGAGGCAACCGAAATTCGATAGAATCTTCCCATTCATTCAAAATAGCGCGTTCGGCAAGATTAGGATCATGGGAAAAAACGGCTCCCACTTCAAGAGAGAGCATCACGGCGGTATAAACTCCACTGGCGGTCAGTTCCTGTGCAAGGGTTAACATCGCTGTGGTTTTGCCGACTTGTCGGGGGGCATGGATCACAAAATAATTTTGCTGGGCAATTAGTTGCGTTAGTTCTGGTATTCGCTCTGTAGACGACAACATATAGTGGATGTCGGCTTTGCAGGGACCTGCTGTGTTAAACCATTTGGGCATATTTTAACTTTGATTAGAAAATATCTGTTTATTTATGTCTATACATTCAGTTTAAGTGATCGCCTAAATATTTATGCAAGATTAAGATTTATGCAACATTAAGTAATTTGTCTAAAACAGTTAGTATTTTCGATACACTCTCATTGATGGATTCCCGATTGTCTTCTTGGGTCTCCTTTCACCTATTTACCCACATGAGCGAAACTTTAACGTAATTTATTACATCCATCATAACCAATCCAAGCATCAAATTAACCTGCATAGGGATGTAAAACTACGGCTTTGAGGATACGATCGCCTTTCCAAAGTGGTAGAGATAGCCATAATTTACCTTCATCAATCCATTGTTGGCGGAGTTTAGTACTACTGATTTGAGGATTATGGGATTTGAGGCAAACGATATTGAGGGTGGGTTCGCATACGAGTTCTAATTCGGGGGAAGCATCTATCCATTGTCTGAGATTGTCCGACAGATCAAGCGATCGCTCGACTAAATAACGACAACCAGAAGTTCCCATTGCTTTAAGTGCTAACCAAAGTTTGAGACTATCGGTACGGCGGGTTCCTTGTAGATTAAGATTGCCAAAATTTAAAGCACGATCGTCCATATAGGGAAGTTCCCCATCAAACCCATCGACTAGATGCTGTTTATGTTTAACTAAGAGCATCGCACAGGTTCGTGCTACCCATAGCCATTTTTGAGGATTGAAGGTAATAGAATCGGCAAGATCACACCCTTGAAACAAGTGCTGTAATTTCGGTGTAAATATCCCTGCGCCGCCATAAGCAGCATCAATATGAAACCAACAATCATAACGCTTAGCAATTTCTCCCACTGATTGAATTGAGTCAACCGCTCCCGTAATCGTTGTCCCTGCGATCGCCGCTACAAAAAAGGGCTGCTTTCCTGCTTGAATAGATTTTTGAATTGCTGATTCTAATGCATCTAAGATAATTTCGCCACGATAGTTCGTCGGCACACGCACTAAGTTCTCCTTCCCAAGTCCAACCACATTCATCGCCTTCTCAAAGGAAGTATGCGCGGCTTCGGATACAAAAGCAACTAACTGCTGCGAATTAGGACGGTAATTCCCTAAGGTTCTGCTCTGTGGAGATTTCCAATTTCTTGCCACTAACATCGCTGAAATATTAGCAAGGCTGCCACCTGCGGTCAGCGTTCCGAAACAATCGGTTCCCATACCAAATAGATTGCCGAACCATTGCATCAGTTGTGCTTCCATTTGCGTAAATATGGGAGCTAGTTCATAACTGAGCATATTATTGTTAATTGCAGAAACTAAAGCATCTGCCCAGATCGTGATTATGCTGGGAATACTGTCCATATGTCCCATGTAGCGAGGATTCTGGAAATTAACTGTACGCGGCAAGATCTGCGATCGCACTTCCGCAAGTAAATCTACAATCTCAGTTCCATGTTCAGGAATATTGATATCAAAAGGGGAATGATCGGCAACAAAGGGCTGATTCTGAGTATCTAAGACTGAATCAACAATCAAATCGACAAAATCATAACCTAGCTTACGCAGTGCTTCCAGATTAGAGCGATCAGGATTAAGAAAGTGGGAATCGAGAAATTTAGTTGGGTGATGATCGGGAAGAAAATGGGACATTATGGAGGGCTTTAATTATTGACATAGGGAATACGCGGAATCGATGCAATCAGAGACTTAGTGTATCGATGTTGAGGATTAGTCAATACTTCACTAGTAGTTCCCTGTTCGACAATTTTGCCTCTATGCATGACAGCGATTCGATCGCAAAAGAATTGAGCCACCGCCAAATCGTGGGTAATGAATATGTAAGTTAGCTTAAATTCTTCCTTAAGATCACGCATCAGTTGTAAAACTTGGCTCTGGATCGATGCATCAAGCATACTTACAGGCTCGTCACAGATGATGAATTTAGGATTTGTAATCAAGGCTCTGGCGATCGCTACCCGTTGCAATTGACCACCTGACAAATCAGAAGGATAACGTTCTGTTAACTGTGAACTCAGTCCCACTCTTTCTAAAATCGCTTCAACCTTTTCCCTTGCTGATTCCAGATTGGGTACGAGCTTGTGGATCAATAAAGGATCAGCAACGCTGGAAAAGACATTCATATAGGGATTAAAACAGGCACGAGGATCTTGGAAAATCATTTGCATCTGCGATCGCATTTTCCGCATCTGTTCATGATTGAGTTTCGTAAGTTCTACACCATTAAAAGATACTGAACCGCGATCGGGTTTAATTAACTGTAAAATCGCTCTACCTGTAGTGCTTTTGCCAGAACCACTTTCACCGATGATGCCGAAGGTTTCTCCTGAGAATATTTCTAAATCAATCCCATCGATCGCTTTCACTATCCCAGACGAAGCATCAACAAGCCGCGTTAGTATATTTCCACCTGTAACAAAATATTTTTTGAGGTTATTAACATGAAGAATTACCCTTGGAGTTACGTTAGGTGTGATTTTGCGTATGATCTCATTTGCAGGTTCTATAACCAGATTTCCCTCAGATTTTTTTGTGTCTGATTGTGCATCTGAGAGATTTAGTTCTGATTCCAAAAAGTTTTCTAGAATCTCTTCTGAAGTATTTTCTGGAATCTCTTCTGAGGCATTTTCTGGAATCTCTTCACTAATGTTTTCTAGAACATCCTCTAAAGGTTCCTCACCATGAACTAGACTTGTTTCTTGAATAGAACTTAATATGTCTGGATTAAAGTGGAGAACTGAGGCTAATAAACTTTGGGTATAGGGATGTTGCGGAGAACGAAAAATCTCTTCTACCGTACCAGTTTCCACGATCGCGCCCTTATACATCACGGCAATGCGATCGCAATATTCGGCAACCATACCGAGATCATGGGTAACTAGCAATAATCCCATAGAGCGAGTTTTGCGAAGGGTAGTAAGTTCCTTGAGAATATCTGTCGCTACGGTAACATCAAGGCTGGTAGTTGGCTCATCGGCAATTAATAATACAGGATTTAGTAAAAGCGAAAGAGCGATCGCCACTCTTTGGCGCATCCCACCGCTAAATTCATGGGGATATTGGGTTGCTCTAGATGTGTCGATGCGTACTGCTTTAAGAGCCTCTGCGACCCGTTGTTTAGCTGACTGTTTGGAGATTTTAGGATAATGGGATGCTAATACTTCTAACCCATGATCTTGGATACTCATTAGTGGATCAAGCCTTGTCATCGGATCTTGAAAAATCAAACCAACTTTTTCGCCGCGCCATGTGCCATCTTTTTTCTCAGCGATCGCTTCTCCATCGACGCAGATCGTCCCCTGAATACTGGCTTGTTTAGGCAATAGCTTAATTAGCGATCGCCCGATTGTCGATTTACCACAGCCGCTCTCGCCAATTAATCCAAGGGCTTCACCTGCTTGCAAATGGAATGTAACGCGATCGACCGCAGGTTCGGCATTTCCATAACGCACAGTTAGGTTTTCGACTTCAAGCAGCATTATTTTTCAAGACTCATTGTGTAAGCATCTCAAGCTAAAATATCATGCTTCAAGCCCCAATAAAGCATTAACGGTAATACTAAAGCCATCGAGAACCAACGAAGTCACAACTTCATCAGCAACATAAATCTTGCGTGAATCTTCGGTTAGTACCACAAGCATCCGCTCTTCACCAAAAACTAACCAAACTTCTCGACAACCCGATCGTAAATATTCTTGAGCTTTGGCAAATACATCATTAGCGATATCGGTAGGTGAGATTATTTCCGCAATTAGTGGAAAACTCTGCGGTAAAGTCGGTAAATCACCATATTTAGCTAACAAATCAGGTGTGAGGTAGGCGACATCGGGTCTACGTCCTTGATCTAGGGTGCGACAAGGTACTTCCGTATATACTTCGCCACCAATCTCTGTGGTTTCGACATGACTTTTCCATAGCCATCCAACTCTACTTTGTACTCGACTGTGTTGTAGTGTCATTCCTGTTTTTTCCTTTAAATTGCCATTAACCCATTCCCGTCCGTCCGATGGTGGCGCGATCGCCCATTCGTCTAGAGAAATCTTTTGGGCAATGGTAGGGGAAATCGTAGGAGAGATAGCAAGATCAAATTTTGACTCGATTTTTGGCTCAGTTTTTGGCTCGGCGATCGCAGTATTAACCATAGTTTTTAGCTAGCTACTTTGTCATGATTATAAAATGCTTTAAGAGAGATTGAATTTGCTCCTTGGTATGAGTTGCCATTAATGTAATTCTGATTCTGGCGGTGGGAACAGTCGGCGGACGGATGGCGGGGGCAAAGATCCCGTTATTGCGTAAATGCTTTGCCATTTGCATAGTTTGAGCAATATCACCAACCTCGATCGCCATAATTGGTGAATCAAAGGCGATCGCCTGTATACCCAAATCTTGTAAACCCAAATCTTGTAAACCCAGCTTAAAAAATTCCACATTTTGCCAAAGTTGCTCACGAAGCGCGTTATCTGATTTGACGATGTTGATGGCGGCGATCGCAGCGCCCGTATCCGCAGGTGAAAGCCCAGTGGTATAAATCCAAGTCGCGGCTCGATTGCGTAAATAGTCGATTAACTTAGCCGAACCTGCCACATAGCCCCCCAAACTTCCCAATGCTTTGCTCAAGGTTCCCACTTGAATTAAATCTTGCTGAATTCCCAATGCATTTGTCAAACCACCACCGCGATCACCAAATACGCCCGTGCCATGAGCTTCATCAACTAATACCATGCAGTCATATTGATTGGCTAAATCCATAATTTCTCTGAGTGGTGCGAGATCGCCATCCATACTAAACACGCTGTCAGTCGTAATTAGACAACGGCGATATTTAGAGCGATGGTCTTGCAACTTAGCCGTTAAGTCAGACAAATTTAGATGCTGATAATTGATCGCTGTTGCGCCACTCATGACCGCCCCCTTTTTCAAACAAGAGTGATTATATTCATCACCTAAAATCAAATCTCGCTGTCCCAGAATTGCCGAAATTGCGCCCAAATTTGCTAAATAACCAGAACTAAACACAAGAGCCGCTTCGGTATTTTTCAGATCAGCGATCGCTTGCTCTAGTTCTTCATGCAAAGCCAAATGTCCCGTGACTAGACGCGAACCAGTGGAACCAGTGCCATAGATTTCTGTCGCCCGAATCGCTGCATCAATCAAACGGCGATCGCCCGCTAGCCCCAAATAGTTATTACTAGCAAACATCAACATCTCGCGCCCATCCACAAGGGCGATCGTCCCTGCTTTGCTGCTGATAGTCTGCGTGGAGCGATACCAGTTAGCTCTGTGGATAGAGTCTAAAGAGCGATCGAGCCAGTCGTAGGGCGTAGATGGTTGAGTAATTGGTTGAGTCTTCACACTTCTTTACAAATTAAGATTAAAATATACAAAACTCATTGATGAAGTTGCGGCGCTTCGAGCCTCAACTCTATCCGTAACATTAATATTCTGGTTTAGAAAATGACAGTTGCATACCCCCACAAACTGCGCGGACAACTAAGCGCCCAAGACATTCTCGATCAAGTAGTGCGTCAGCGCGAAATCCACATGGTTACTCTCAACCGCTATCGATTTAATGAGCAGCGTAGTTGCAAAGACTTAACTGATTTGATCGAAAAGCTCGATGGCAAACCCCGCGATCTCATTAAAGATTTATCGCATCATGTTGCCGATGAAGCTCGTCATGCACTCTGGCTAACCGATCTACTGTATGAACTCGGCGAAGATATTGGTACTCCTCCTGGAACTTCTTACATCGATGAATTTGAGCGCTTTATCAGCAATGAAACGATTATTACTGCTGAAGATGGCATCATTGAGTCTCTTGCCGCCATTAATGTCACTGAAAAGCGCGGTTGTGAATATTTCGCCGCGCACATTCGCGCTTTGCAAAAGTCCGAGCAAACGCCCGAAAACATCAAGATTCGCGAAACCATTGAGAAAATCATGCCTGAAGAGGTAGAACATGTGCGGTGGGGTAATCGCAAGCTTGCGGAGATTGCCAAAAAGAGTGAATCTCTCCACGCTAAGGTGGATACTGCTAAGCGTAAATATGCAGCGATCGAGCAAGCCGCCTATGAGTCAGGGATGGATGTTCTCGCTGGTGCAGAAGTTCGCCGTATTGAGAACTTAATGAAGATTGCCGATACTCTCCCTCTATGGCAACGTCCAAAATATTTGGCGGATCGGATGCCTCAGACGGTGTTCTCTTCTGATTTACAAAAGACTAGAATTGATTTGGTCAAAAAAGCATGGGATAAAGATCCAACCTCCTTTGTTGAGAAATTCATTCCGATGTTTTTTAATGCGAATCTAAAAGATACTGCCAATAAAGCGGGAACATATTAATCTGAGATTGGAACAAGGGGCTTAAGCCCCTTGCCGTTTAATTTTGCATATCGTGATTATCAGGCGATCGCTCTATAACGATGATCACAAATTGGTAAGGCGCTCGCTATTTAGATTTTAAAGATCTGAACGGTTTTAGGAAAAGGGGATTCAACTACTCGATAAATTAGTCGATATGGACAGAATATTTCATCATCCAAGGCTTGCAATGACAAACCCTTATTTTTTCGTAGGGTCAATTCATGAATTGACCCTACATTTATTTTTATCGTACTAGTTAAAAACTCCTTTGGAATCTAGCTTTGCACCAACTTCAGGATTAAGCTTTAGGATCGCTTGAAATTCATTAAATGTTTCAGGCTTCCCAAACTCCATACAATTGTTCCACTGATTAGCCGCTTTATCTGGTTTTTCCTGAACCTCATAAAGCCTAGCTTTAAAGCAGTTCGCCATCCCTTTGCCAAAGTTCCCCTTAGGAATTTGTTTGTCAAATTCGATCGCTTTGTTTAAATACTCTTCAGCCTTGGCATAGTTCTTTTTCTCAAGACTAACCCAACCTAAATTCCGATAAAGCTGATATTGAGCATTAACGTTTGTTTGATCTACCCTCTGCAATCCCAAGTGCAGAAACGTCTCAGCCACATCGAACTCACCCTTATAAATTTTCACCCGTCCCAAATTGTTCAGTACAGTATCATCTCCCATATCAAGAGATTGGTAATATCTCTTTAAAGCCGCCGTCCGATCGCCAATCGATTCTTCTAATAAGCCCAGCGCTGTATAAACTTTGGCAACCTGATCGGGATCTTGATTGTCGATTTTCAGGGCTTCTTCGTAGCGTTCTTTGGCTTCACGCATTTGTCCATTACCATAAGCTTTTTCTCCTGCTGTGCGGAAAGAGTTAAAGTAATAAGTTGGAAGATTTTGTTGGGCAAAGTAACCGCCAGTAAACAACAGAAATGAAATCACAAAAGTGACTTCACTTTGAAACTTTGGTGGAATACCCAATTTCGCCATGCCATCCTGTAATTTTTTCTGCCCTTGCCCACCTTGCATACTTGACAGCACTAAAGCAATCATACCGCCTGGTCCCATCAACCCAACCGATTCAAATATACTTAATCCACCAGCAAAAACTAGGGGAATAATTTTTGATGCAAAAGATACCGTACCCGTAAGACAAAGAACCGTTAACAGGTTAAACAACCAATCTAGTTGATCCCAAGCCTGTTTTTTGGGGATCGGTTGAATAGGCTCAAAAAACCACCACCAATTAGTTTCGGGTGGATGCAGAACTTTACGCCACATTGGTAGATGTAGTCCCGTCGCGATCGCTTGGTCTTGTCTTCTCAACTGTTCATCTAACCCAGAAAGTTTGATTAGCAATTCTACCGATCTTTCTCTTTGATCATTTAAGACTTCTTGCAGTGAATCTCTAGCGAGGAGTAGTTGCAAAATCAATTCATGAGATGCTGGGGCATTAGCTTGTAATTCCGAAAGTGCGATCGCGTATTTCTCCAACTTGATCTTAATTTCGACACCGATCTCGACATCAAGATTTTTAGTCTGATTATCGTTGCTGGTATTGGTTATATCTGTTGCTACCAAATCTGACTCTGTTTCACGATCAAGAGATACAATAACTTCGCTCATATTGGATAAATGCCGTCAAGGATAATTGATTTAATTATTCTCTAATACTTCTATCGATGTCAATCAAAGTGAATTGAAAATTTCTTTTGAGCCTATTTTCTTATCAAATCGAGAATTAATTCTTAAAGTTGCTTTATATTCATTGAAAGTTTCTAATTTCGTAAATTCAATACACAATGTCAAACAATGTCTCTTTGCCAGCTTTTAGTGACATCATTTCGCCTCAATCTTGTAATATTAATGTCTATTTTGCCACTTATCATTTGAGATTTTATAACTCCTTACTGATGTTACGTGGAACCCTCTTCACCTTCTCCCATAGGAGAAGGTGAGCAAAACCCTATTATTTTCTTGTTCTCCTCTCTTGCGGGAGCTACGGTGTACACACAAGTAATATCAGTTTTTTAGTTAAAAACACCTGTAGTATCTAACTTTGCCGAAACTTCAGGGTTAAGCTTTAGAATTGCCTCATATTCTTGAAACGTTTCAGGTTTCCCAAATTCAGAACAAAGATTCCATTGATTTGCGGCTTTTTCTGGGTTCCCCTGCAATTCATAAATTCTCGCTTTAAAGCAATTAGCGATCCCTTTACCAAAGTTGCCTTTAGCAATCTGTTTGTCAAATTCAACCGCTTGATTTAAGTACTCGTAAGACTTGTCATAGCGCTTTTTCTCAAGATTAACCCAACCCAAATTACGATGAAGCTGATACATAGCATTAATGTCGGTCGGGGCTACTCTCTGTAATCCCATCGACAAAAATGTTTCCGCATCATCCAGTTTGCCCTCAGAAATTTTCACCCGCCCTAAATTGTTCAGTACTTTATTGTCTCCCATATCCAGAGCTAGATAATAACTCTTTAAAGCTCCACTCGGATTACCAACAGATTCTTCTAACAATCCCAACGATGTGTGTACCTTCGCTACCATTATCGGATCTTGACCGTCAATTTTTAGCGCGTGTTCATAGTTATGTCTTGCTTCACGCATATGTCCTTGGCTATAAGCTTTATCACCTGCGATGCGATAGTTTTTAAAGTATTGTTGCGGTAGATTTTCTTGAGCAAAGTAGCCAGCGACAAATAATAGCAATGAGATCAAAAAAGTGACTTCACTTTGATATTGTGGGGGAATGCCCAGCTTAGCCATCCAATTTTGGAGCTTTTTCTGACCGTCTCCGCCCTGCATACTTGATAGCACCACCGCAATCATGCCACCTGGTCCAACTACTCCGACTGATTCAAATAGACTAATGCCATTGGAAAAAATAAGTGGCACAATTTTGGAACCGAAAGAGACCATGCCTGTTAGCAACAGCGCGGTTAACAAGTTAAAAAACCAATCAAAATGATCCCAAGCTTTTGGGTTTGGAATCGGCTCAATTTTTTCAAAAAACCACCACCAATTAGTTTCGGGTGGATGCAAAATGTTGCGCCATAGACTCAAATGCAGTCCTGTTGCGATCGCCTGAGCTTGTGTCCTCAATTGTTCATCTAGACGAGAAAGTTTGATTAGCAATTCCACCGATCTTTCTTCTTGATTATTTAAAAATTTTTGCAGAGAATCTCTGGCGAAGAGTAGTTGCAAAATCACTTCATGAGATGCTGGGGCATTAGCTTGTAATTCTGAAAGTGCGATCGCATATTTCTCTAATTTGATCTCAAGTTCAACATCAGGATTTTTAGTCTGATTATCGTTACTGGTATTAGTTATATCTGTTGCTACCAAATCTGACTCTGTTTCACGATCAAGAGATGCAATGGCTTCGCTCATAATGGATAAACGCTGTCAGGGATAATTTATTTAATTATTCTCCAATAATTCTAGCGATGTCAATCAAGCTTTAAAAATATCTCCGCTCTATCGACACCGCCAGCAAAATATCGTTTAACAACTAAAAAATGGAGAATAGGAGGCTCGAACCCCTGACCTCTGCGGTGCGATCGCAGCACTCTACCAACTGAGCTAATTCCCCGAAAGCTCATAAATACTAGCATATAAAACTCTAGAAATTAAAGCTCGTGCTTTGCGCGAGTTTTAATTATTTTTTCGAGGATATAAGCGATCGCAAATCATTACTCACCAAAAATCGCGTTATTTTCTGCTCATAGCCTAAACCATCGGGAAATTCGACTATCAGCATCGGATTTTTGATCGTTTCTGAAGGTAGTTGCAGCATATACACATAGTCGCCATTATGAAATTCAAAATAGTTGCCTTGATTAGGATTATAGGTTTTGGCTGTGAGTTTTACCCCAGGCGTACCATTCTTATTCACACTACGATAGTGGCGAGGTAGCGATCGATCTTTAGCGTCAGCGCACACATAAAGCGCATAGTCTTTAGTTTCAGCATAGGCAAGAATCCCCCCAGTACCGTCACAGGTCTTGTCATTTTTAAGCTCAGTAGTTAATCCAGTTACAGTTTCGGCGGTAGCGCTCTTCGTACTAACCTCCAAAACCCCTGATAGCATTATTGCCATCAGCATCGCAGTTACAGATTTCTGAAAAATATATTTGAATGATTGCA
Organism: Pseudanabaena sp.; assembly: GCA_044350865.1. Classification (GTDB taxonomy): domain Bacteria; phylum Cyanobacteriota; class Cyanobacteriia; order Pseudanabaenales; family Pseudanabaenaceae; genus Pseudanabaena. The sequence goes on from JBILGV010000001.1 coordinate 37,330, forward strand.
TGTTAAAATCTCGTATTTGCTGTTATTTTGCGAATACAGAGATGTTCTTAGCCCACTAACCAGCGTAACAATAGTGAAAACTCTTGTAACCAGCAACTTTGCTTAATATGGAAAGAGACTTAGATCGATCAACATTTCAATCAACCCATTAGACTTAGCCATCATTTGCCATGACCACAGGACTGACCAATAATCAATCACCGCCTGAATCGACATTTCAGAAAATTGTGCGTTTACTACGGTGGCACAAACCCGCAGGACGCTTAATTTTGATGTTGCCTGCACTCTGGTCAACGATCGCTGCCGCCAAAACGCAGCAAATATTACCGCCCCTTAATTTATTGGGCGTAGTGATCGTTGGCAGCTTGGCAACCAGTGCCGCAGGTTGTGTGATTAATGATCTCTGGGATCGCGATATTGATCCCCAAGTCGATCGCACCAAAAATCGTCCTCTTGCCGAGCGATCGCTATCAATTCAAGTGGGGATCGCCGTTTTATTGGTGGCTGGGCTTTGTGCATTTTTGCTGTCCACCTATCTGAGTCCTCTGAGCTTTGGGCTATGCTTTGCCGCCGTACCCGTAATTGCTATTTATCCCGCTTGTAAGCGCTTTTTCCCTATACCGCAGCTAGTATTGTCGATCGCTTGGGGATTTGCCGTATTAATCCCTTGGAGTGCAGTTACGGGGGGGCTAGATCGCCATGCTTGGGAATTATGGGCAGCCGTGATGGCTTGGACAATGGGATTTGACACAATTTACGCCATGAGCGATCGCGAAGATGATCTCAAAGTTGGTGTAAATTCCAGCGCTTTATTTTTTGGTAAATATGTGACATTAGCGATCGGTATATGTCTAGCGATCGCCCTTGCTTGCTTGGTTTGGCTGGGATGGGAGATCAAACTTGGTTACGCACATTACTTTGCTTGTTTGACAGCAGGGTTAATATGGATATGGCAATGTAACAGACTGACTCAAACTGAAATTCCCACCGAGTTATATCAAAAAGCGTTTGGTCAAAATGTCTGGATCGGCTTTATCATTTTGGCGGGAATGTTGCCATCCACTCTAGGTTTCAGCTAATCGCTAACTATAGAAAGCGGTTTCCTACTCCTGACGCATGATGGCTAACAAGCATCAGTCTGTTAGTATTTAGATCATAGATAGCAGACAAAATACATGAGCAACATTAAAGAACAAATCCTAGTAGAAGTAAAACAAGCCAGAGAAACCTGCGAAACTAGCGGTACTGGCTCTCAAGAATGTGCTGTTGCTTGGGAGACCGTAGAGGAATTACAGTCTGAGTTGGCGCATCAGCAACAAGACAAGCCTAAGAATTCTCTCGAACGCTATTGTGATGATAATCCTGAAGCTGATGAGTGCCGTTTGTATGACGACTAATTGTTGAATTACCAAAAGTGAAGGGGTGCGTGGCGCTCCTTTTTTGTAAAAACAAACAATAAACACAAAAAATAGTTACTGTGCTTGGCGCGGTAACTATTTTTTGTCGAAGAAGCCCGATCGCTATAAAATTTGTATCTGAATCCGTTAATTTGCAAGAAATTCAGTTACATTTAAATTGGCAAAGGCGAAGCGCGAATACAATCATGATATTTAGGTATGATATTTAGGTGCGATAGTTACGAAATATCTGTAATTGCTCAGGAAATTTGTAGACAATCGGGAATAGGATATGACACAACTAAGCCTTATGGAGATGGCAAAGCAGGGTGATCCCCACGCGATCGCTGCTTTGATCAATAGATCTCTCACATCCAAAGGGATACAAGCATCCGCAGAGCTTGAATCACCAGAATGTCTTAAAATCTCTTTACAAGCGGCGCAAGTCCCCAGTCAGAAAGCGATCGTTACGATCATTCAGCGTGGGATGATGGTATTACAGGTTGAGCAGTTGAAGAGTGTCAAAATTTTTACTTACTGTGCGGATAATAGCTATTTAGCTTGGCAATATGAAATTGTTCTCAATGATAATACCCTCAACAATAATCTTAAGGAATCATTGCCATCTCCACAAATTGTTAAGTCTAGGGATTCGCAACAAGTAAGAACAACGCAAGATCAAGCAATGAATCTCGTTAAAAATTCTAGTGGGGTTCTCCTCGTGCAGAAATCATCTCAAATCCAGCAAAACCTACAAGAATATCAGGATGTAATTGTTCGTTTCACTGATGAGCAGACGGGTAATGTCCGATGCTTGACAACCTTGACGGAATTAATTCAGGTAATTAGTAAACCGAGTTTTTTATTCACAACTGTCGCTTCTAATCCCAATTTACGCAGTCTACTCGACACGATCGCCGAATTTAGCAAGACTGACGAACATGGCGATCAAGTAATTACAAATCTATCAATTTTACAACCTGGGCAACAGTGGCAAAAGGCAAAAATTCGTCTGGTGACTAAAATCTTTTTGGAACCTGCTGAAGATGTACAGCCTCCTGAAAATAAACATCAAGGGGTGACATTGGATCTAACCGAATCGCTGCCTGAAGAAATTGAACCTGAAGAGATTGAGCCTGAAGAGATTGAGCCTGAAGAAATTGAGCCTGAAGAAATTGAAATTAAATCAGTAAGTTATGCTGATTCTCATGCGCCTAATAATGAAGTTACTCAGAATATTTCCAAGGGTTTCAATGGGAATCCAGAGCCAGAAAGAATTACTCCCGATTCTTTATTTGATGAATTTGATAGTTTTCCGACATCCACATTACCAACTTCGCAATTACCAACTTCAACCTTGCAAGTAATTGATAAAGTAATTAATGATGAAGTACTTGAAGATATTACCAGTTCAGAGGTAACAGAAATAGCGGATTGGTCTAAATCACCTTCTGTAACAGTCAATTCATTGTTTGATGATTTCCCTGAAACTGCAACTAGTAATTATGCCTCTCCTGATACGGGTACTGACGATATAACCGTTCGTTTAGTGGATGATGAAACAGGACCGCTAGATGAAGAGCAAGATTTATTCAATAACTTTGGATTTGATCAGCGATCGCCTGATATCAATTCGTCGAGTTCAGAAATATTGCCGCAAGAAGAAGATATTGATGTGATTAAGTCCAGAATCTCCAAACAGAATCTTGACAAATTACTATCGCTCATTGAGGAAGAAGATAAATCAAATACAAATTCTAATAAGTCAGCAACTATTGTTACCTTAGATGATTTTTGGGGAGATTGAATTTATTGGTAAAAATTAGCCCAAAAAATTTATGCTGCCTAGTGACTTGCTAATGCATCGATTGAATGGCGAAACCGTTATTCCCAAGCGTTTAAAACTGGATGATAAAAATCAAGCGATCGCCACAGATTTAATTGCCATTTTTGAACAGGCTAAGGGCGGTACGCAAGGTGAACTCGATCGCCAGTTGCAAGAACTTGAAGGTGATACCCCTGACTATCGGGTTAAGCGTGGATTAGCACATATTCTCAAATCATCTTTCAGTACCTTTGAAATCATCAGCCCTCTAGAGCCACAGGAATTACGCCGCCGCATTTTTGAGTTGTCTGCCGAGATTATCCCCAGTCAACAAGCAACTACACAAACTCTATCTAAACTAGCGGCTGCCTTAACCGAAGAACTGCATCGGGAAGTATTGCCATTTCAAATTACCGCAGGGCTATATGCTGACTTAATCGAAAATCGGATTCTCACTCAATTTGAAATCCCCACGCCCGAAGCATTAATTCATCGCTACAATCTATCTCAAGTCCAAGGCATATTCTATCGGGCAAGTCACATGACCCTCAATGTGCATCGTAACGACCCTGGGGAATACAAGTTGTTATTTCGCTACCTCAAATTATTTCAACTGATGTCCTATATCGAAGGAGATGTCGATTATGGCTTTACGATTACAGTTGATGGCGCGACTAGTTTGTTCGGTACAAGTACTCGTTATGGCTTAGCGATCGCCAAGCTTCTCCCCGCGTTGCTTCACGTCACGAAATGGAGTCTCCAAGCGACTCTGGTGGAAAAAGATACTTATTCTAAACAAAAGCGCACAGGGCTATTTACGCTCGATTCTGATTGCGGTTTGGAGAGTCACTATCCTGCGGGGAAAATGTATGATAGTGCGATCGAAGCTTCCTTTGCGGAACGCTGGGCGGAACTAAAAACCGACTGGAAGTTGGAAAGAGAAGTTGATCTAATTCCCATCCCTGGGAGCGTGATGATCCCTGACTTTCGCTTAGTCCATCCCGATGGACGCAATTATTTATTAGAAATTGTTGGCTATTGGCGACCCGAATATTTACGCAAAAAGTTTTATCAAGTCCAGCAAGCTAACTGTGAAAATCTGATTTTGGCTATTTCCGAACGGCTAAATCTGGAGAAAGCAGGTGTCAATTTTAACGATACACCAGCCCTGACTATTTGGTTTAAGGACAAGCTCTCGCCTAAAGCCGTATTGCAAGCAATTCAAAGCCAACCATAAATATGGCATTATTTAAATTTGTTGCTTAGAGATATATCGATGATTGACATAACTGATAGCCTTAAAAACGAAACTACAGCATGGGCTGATCAAGTAATCGAAAGATTCAAGATGGCAATGCGTAGTGGAGAAACCTATTTGAGATGGAATGAGCCACTGATGTATCGCAAAGGTGGTGACGCTTGGGTGGATGAGGCTTGGTGGATAGAAACTGCTAAAGAGCTTTTTGAGGAACAACATACAAAATACAATGTCAATTCTGTACTGGAAATTCTTGTCTATCACTATCCTGAACAATTTAGAACAATTGCTTTAAAAAGAATAGAAGAATGGTACAAAGATGATCCAGGCGATCATTCCAATTGGTATGACCTAGCTGCTGTAGTAGATCCTTGCCATCCTCTGTTGATAGAACTCTTAGATGAGGCTATGGAAGTTAGTGATTGGACATTTCTTGCAAATTTAGGGCATTTAAAAGCTAAGATTACTTGTCATAATTGGATAATTGACTGTCTGGCTGAATCACAATTATTTTATGTATGGGAATTACTGTATAAGCTTGATAAGTAAGTAATTTCAGAAATTCTTCCTCAGAATTCAATCAATCAAATCCACGAAGAAGCTAAAGTAATTGCCCTGCAAAAACCTGATCCAGATAAATACGACCATTTTCAGATTCTTTTGCCAGCAATTAAATTGGAGTGGGAAGATGTAATTGACTATCTCTCTAAGAATTTAGAATTTCTCTATCATCTTGAAGATCAGATACTCTATTTTGGTGTAGCTAATTCTTTATGTGACAGAATGATTTTGGAATGGAGTTTATCTTCAAAGAAATATTTTACTCAACAATTGGTATTGATTTCAAAAAGAGTTATTGATATTTCTCCATTTTTAGATAAGATAAATGTAGTTTCCAAGTTTGATTATTCTCCCATTAAATTAACTGAAAGGGATAAGCTAGAAAAATCGATTCAACTTGCGATCGCTTGGAAACGATCGCTTCAAACATGGTGAAAATAAGCGAATATGTGATCGCCTCTACATTTTATGGTTAAGCGGATAGGCGATCGCTGGAATAACAGGATAGATTTCAACTAGATTTATTTGGTATATTTTATTGCATGAACACACCCTAAGTTACTAATTTACAATCTCAGAATAAAATTTCTTCAGATAATTTTTTGCTTATTGGCTTTGGAACAATTAAATTATCTGCCATTTCTTTATTTGTTTGCTCTCTAATCTCTGAAGAACTCAATGGAAATAGATAGTTAAATATTTCTAACCCACCCCAGATGGCGGCGCACATTAATGCACTTTTCCCATCTGCTCTAATAACATTAATATTAGCCCCCTTCTCAACTAAGAATTTTACAATATCGAGGTTACGTCTAAGGATAGCTTCTATTAAAAAAGTGAAGCCATATTCTAGCTCGTAATTAAGATTAATTCCTGTATCGATAAAAGCTATCATTATATCTATTCTTCCTGTTCTTATTGCATCTTCAAATGGGGTAGACCCGATTCCAAAATACATATCGGCTCCAGCATTCAGTAATATTTTTACAATTGCTAGATCACCAACTTCAACAGCATGTTCTAATGGAGTACAAGCCCAATCATCTATATACTGAACATCTACACCTCTCTCAATAAGTGCTTCGATTTCTTCGATTTGTCCAGCATCTATCATGTCATGAAATATTGAAGTTTTAGATTCTAAGTTACTATTCATAAAAAGATGTTAGTAGTAAGTAGAGTGCGTTAGCCATAGCATATAGCATGACGCGCCATTATCGATTCCAATGTTAATAGATTAAGAATCGATCTCGATGCGATTAGAAATATTCGTGACAAAATCGATTAGGAAGCGATCGCCTCTACATTTATGGTTAAGCGGATAGGCGATCGCTTCTAGCCTATTTATCTTTATTAGATAGGATGTAAAATGGTGAATATAGTTTGCTAAAAGCATGAGGACTTACATCAGTGATCGTCAAAAAGTTAGAAAAGCAACTTCTTGCCCTCAGACCTAATGAAAAGGTGCAGGTGATCCAGTTACTTGCTCAAAGTCTTAGTAGCAATTGGCAGGGAATTGAGAAAACGCCTAGAGTTTGTGGTGGACAGGCTTGCATTGTGAATACCAGAATTCCTGTTTGGGTGCTTGTAGAAGCTCGCCGTCTGGGATATAGCGATGTTGACTTGTTAATTAGCTATCCAACGATTACGGCTACGGATTTGGCAAATGCTTGGGTATATGCGGCGGCTCATACAGATGAAATTGATTTGGTAATTGAGCAGAATGAGGCAGCTTAAGGCATGGCAAGTTTTTATGCGGATGAGCAGTTTCCCTTTCAGGTTGTGGAATTGTTGAGAAATTTTGGGCATGATGTTTTAACGGTACAAGAAGCAGGAAATGCTAATCAACGGATACCTGATGATCAGGTGTTGGCGTTTGCCATAGGTCAAGAGCGATCAATTTTGACTATCAATAGAATTGATTTCATACGTTTGTATCGTCTTGATAATCAGCATTTCGGGATTATTGTTTGTACCAATAATCGCAATTGGGAACAGTTTGCGTCACGGATTGATGAGGCAGTGAAAGCCGAGGAATCTTTACGCGGAAAATTAATTCGGGTGGTACGTCCGTCTATTTAAGTTAGCGATCGCCTTTTTATGGTTAAGCGGATAGGCGATCGCTAATCTTCAGTTACCATAGTTCTAAGCTAAAATCAGATCTAATGTATTGCGAGATAGAAAAACATGGTACAAGTTCTAGCGCAACCCAAACTGGTGACTTTTACTGAATTTGCAGAATGGAAGCCAGAAAATCGGTTTTATGAATTACATAACGGAGTAATTATTGATATGCCCCAACCTGTTGGAGATCATGAAGAAATTACCAGCTTTTTGACTGAAAAAGTGATGGTTGAGTATCTTCGCTTAGGTTTACCATACATAATTGCGAAAACTGTATTAATCAAACCAGTCGATGCTGAATCGGCTTACTCTCCAGATGTTTTAGTTTTAAATCGACCTAATTTGGTTAATGAGTCTTTATGGAAAAAGACATCAACAGTTACTCAAGGTGCATCAATCCCTTTAGTGATCGAGGTTGTCAGTACAAATTGGCGGACTGATTATTTGAAGAAAGTCAATGATTATGAGGAGATGAGAATTCCCGAATATTGGGTTGTGGATTATTTGGGAATTGCTGGTAGAAGGTTTATTGGCAATCCAAAGCAACCAACCATCTTAGTACATGAGCTAATCGATGGAGAATATCAGGTGACTGCATTTAGAGGTGGCGATCGCCTGATATCACCTACTTTTCCAGAATTAATTTTGACAGCTAATCAGATTTTTGAAGCGGGTACTGTAGCTTAGGACAAACTTTTGCCTAAATCCCTATTGCAAGCGATCTCCAACTATAAAGAGCAGTAAATCTAACAAAAACCGACCTTAAGCCAGAAAAAACAATTTATGACTAGATAATCCCTGTTTTTAGCCATAAATGGGAGATGACATATCTCAATGATAAATGTACATTATTCAAAGCGTTATTGGGTTTTCGCAATGAGTCATCTTTTCCCTGCTTCCGATCCGATTTTGCTGTTGTCTGCGTCTAAGGCGCGATCGTTTGGGATTGCCGCCGACAGTGCCAGCGATCGCCAGAACTTTTCAGAGTTTTTTGCAATTTGGCTCATGCTCTGCTCTCGGTTAGATGCTCTTGGACAAGATTGGCAAGTCAGCTTTTCTGATCCCGTAGCAGTTTCCGACTACATTACAATGCGATGCTCATTGACTATTGATGGTATTAAGCGTGAGGCAACGGGTAGCGATAAAGGCTGCCTGATTCAGGTTGGCTCCGCCACCATCGGTGTCCATGCCCCTGAAAGAGCCATGTTCAACTCTTTTTGTAATGCTGCCGCTCAATTCGGGGTGATTTTGCCCTTTGGACAACTCCGCAACAATAAGTCTCCAGACAACCGTGAGGATTTAATGGAAGTGGTCAAGATCCTGCGTAAGTTACAACATAAGCACAAACGTTTTCACTTGTTTGGTTGGAACTTTCAGACAAATGCCCCAGCTAGATGGCTCGCCAATTCAAATTTGAATCGGCGGAATTAGCACATTAAGGGCTTGTTTCCTTTTAAAAATATCTTCCCAATCAACTGTTGGATTATTTACAAATTCTTGATCGTAAATATCGTCTATGGCTAAACTAAAATCAATTAATCTTTTTGCTTCCGCTTTCGCCAATTCATTTTTTATCGATATATTCTCACTGGTTAGCTTTTCCAAAAAGTTTAACTTAGATTGATGAAACATAACGTGGGTATCGGTAGAATTACAAGACGAACCTTCGCGCTTATAGTAAACATGGAGAGGTTCAGGAGTAAATCCAATCACTTCCAGATTGTTGAAAAAAGACATCAAAAATACAAAATCCTGCATTCTCGGAAAATCAATGTTATAGAGTAAATCGGGAACTTTGGTGCGATCGCACAAATACAGACTACAAGTATGCACACAAACCCAAGGTAAATCCTGTGGAGTCAGAAAATCATTGCTAGATGTCTGATTAAATTTTTCTAACAAGAGATTGGTATCATTATCTCTAATCTCTATATCGGAAACCGCAGCCCCATACTTCTCAACCAATGGAATCATTGCCGATAGTTTTTGTGGCTTAAAAGTATCATCAGCATCTAGACATGCGATGTATCGACCTCTAGCAATTTCTATCCCTTTATTTCTGGCATTACTAGAACCCGATCTAATTTTAGCAGTAGAAGTGAATACTAAGCGCTCATCAATAATATGATTGTCAGCAAAAAATTGACCATAATCCTGACCATCATCGCTAATGATGATAAGTTCCCATTCTGGAAAGTCCTGTTGCAAAACACTTGTAAAAGCTCTTAAGATTGTTTCCTTAGCTTTGTAAGCGGGCGTAATGATGGAAATTAAAGGACACTTCATCGAGTTTTAAATTGAGCCATTGATATCTACTTATGTTAACATAATCGAGCTTTAGCTGCTAATGCTAATGCTAACAACAACTAAAAAACAGATGAAAACCGAATCCCCCATCAAAACTTTATTTATTGTTAAAGAAATTCCCTATCTTCCAATTGGAGGTGCAGAGGGTTTACAAGCTCAAAATGGCGAACATCTTTTATTGTGCGATAGTATTTCTGATATTATTGAAGGGGTTAATGCTCTCTGGTCAGATATTCATTTATCACAGAATCTAACTCTATCTGCCTACAACTTAGTCAAAACAACTTATTCTTGGCAAGCTGTAGCTCAAAATATTGAAGATGCAATTAAACAACTATTTTTAACCTATTTTTAGAGCGCAAAGCGCTAAATTAAAACTATGGATTTTGGCGATCGCAAACTGAATCTCGATTCTTCTTGGCGGATTGGGGAAGACGCTTTTTCGACAATTGTTGAGAAAATCACGGAATTACTTAACAAAAAGAATGCTAATCAAAGTTGTATCGTGGAATTTGGTAGCGGCGTTAGTTCGATTCGGTTAGCGTTGAACTTTCCTAATACTAATATCATTTCCATTGACGGCGATCGCGAATACTATCAAGAAACACAAAATCTTGCCCTAGAGTTCCTGCAACCATCAGAGCTTTTTGAACTGAAATATCATCCTTTAAGTTTTCGAGAATATGGCTCTGGCAAAATTTTGTCTTATACACAAGACCCCACATTTAAGCCTAAATTTCCTATCGATTGTGTGATTATTGATGGTCCGCCATTCTATACATTGCGAGGCAGGGAAGCTTGTTTATATCAAGCATATGAACAACTGCGTGTTGGGGGATTAGTGATTTTGGATGATTTTAATCGAGAAATCGAGCAGACTATTCTCAAGAATTGGTTGTCAGTTTATCCCGATAGTTTTGAAGTGGAAATCCTAGAAGTAGGGCATCACCTTGCTGTACTGGAAAAGAAGCAAGCAGTGACAGCTAACTGGACTGGTGAGGCTAAATGTCAAGATAGTCTAGAGGTTAACGATAAGTATCAAAAAATTGTTTCTGCGTTGCATAACCTTGAAAATGCCGATATTGCTAGTCTGGTAAATTATTTACCAAGTCATATTGTGGTTAAGTCTCTGCAAAACAAAGATAATCTGGACAATTTTTTGAGGGTGATGTCGGCAATTCAGAACACATATCAGCAAGCATCTGAGGGCTTATATGTAGAAAATACTGATGGCATTCAAGACTCACCTTTGACTGAGGAAGAGTTAATTCAACAACAAATAGAGAGCTTCTGTTCTTGTTTGCAACTATTGGATTTGTAGCACTCTGCTTTAATAGGATTGCGGCGCTTTGCGCCGCAATCCTATTTTTTAACTCATTCCCAATAAGCCCTTCGCCAGACGATTAAGCGCCGCTCCTGCTACATCACGATAACGCATTTCCCCACAGAGGATTTTACCCATGCGTTGATTAGCGCTGGGGCGTTTCACTCCCATTTTGTAACCAAAACTAGGAACGCGATAGAAAATATTGGCAATACGCTTCGCCCATAGCATATCCTCACTCCATGCTTCTTGAACTTTGAGCGTATATTGCTTAAGTGCGTTAGTATCGCCTGCGATCGCTTGATCAATCGCCTTACCCGCAAGCATTCCCGTCAAAAGAGAAGGGCGAATTCCTTCAGCAGTAAATGGATCGACGATGCAAGCTGATTCTCCTGTTAGTAAAGCATTTTGAGTATGCAGTGGTTGATTGCCATCCCATAGACAAATAGGATGTCCATATTGCTTCATGGAAGTTATATTAATTCCAAATTTTTCGGCATAATTAGCCGCAATCTCTTTCAGGTTTTGTTTTTCAGCTCCACGAAATGTAGCAGAGCCAATGGAATATCCATCAATCTTAGGGAAGTTCCAAATATAACCATTTTGAATCGAACCAAAATCAAAATGAGCAGCACTTACATCTGGCGCAGGGTCAGGCGCTTCGACTTCGAGGGCGGCTCCCATACGGCGTTTGCGTTCTTTAAATCCTAGCCATTTTGCCATTGAGCCTCTTGCTCCATCGGCAGCAATAACATATTTCGCTTCAAATACATCATGTTCGGTTTTGACCAGCCAGCGATCGCTTTTCCACTCAATTCCAGTTACCCCAGTATTCTCGCGCAGTTCAACCCCTAGTTTTTGAGCTTGTTGGACAAGGTATTGATCAAAAACATCGCGGCGCACCATCCAAACTGGGTCTTTTGTGGCTAGTTCGACTAATTCAGGATCGCCCATTTGCCATGTGTAGCGAATTTTAGAGACTGTCAGGGATATTGCGGGTGAAAAGTCAAAATCAAACCACTCTTGAACTATGGGCGAAACTCCGCCGCCACAGGGCTTGTATCGGGGCAGGCTCTCTTTTTCTAGCAGTAAAACTGAACGTCCAAGTTTTGCTAAATGATAGGAAGCTGAACCACCAGAGGGTCCTGCCCCAACAACAATGCAGTCGTACATAATAAAGAAGTTTATTTTAAATAAGTTTTAAATAATATTACAGGAAAATCTTTTAGATCCGACCTTACAGTGCTTATTATTCTTTGATAACTTGCCATTGGGTAACGGGGCGCATTGGTTTCCATCCCAAAAAGCTCCCGATCGCTTCCGCCCGATTAATGGATATTTGTGTGAGCCTGCCACCATACTTTTGTTGGGATTGAAACAGTTTCTGCTCTCCCTCAAGAGTGACAACATTGGCTACTAAACGTCCCCGTGATCGCAGATTTTCCCAACAAGTTTCCAACAAATCGGGAACTGTCAAACCACCACCAATAAAGATAGCATCAGGTATTGGCAAACCTTGCAGAACTTCAGGTGCAGCACCTGCGATGATGTTTAAATGGGGAGTACCAAGGGCGATCGCATTGTCGGCAATAAAATTTGTGCGAGACTTCTCAATGGCGATCGCTTGACAACGGGGATGACTTCGCATCCATTCAATGCCAATGGATCCGCAACCAGCACCAACATCCCAGAGTAACTCTCCTGCATTGGGAGTCAGAGCCGATAATGTCATGGCTCTAATTTCACGCTTTGTCAACTGTCCATCATGATGATATGCATCATCGGGAAGCCCCACCATTCGCGATAAGATCTTGGCTTCAGGATTGGGAATACATTCCACGGCGATCGCATTGAGATCGGCGAATTCTGGCAAGTTTTCGGATAAGTTCTGTAACTGATTGGCAACAGTGAAAATAATTCGTTCCTTTGTACCATTGAGATGTTCTAAAACGGTGATTTTACTATTTCTAAACTGGCGATCGCAGAGAATATTTGCCACAAGTTGAGGTGTTTCTTTGCCTGAACTGAGGATTAGCAGTTTGGCATTGGGATAAATATAAGCTTGTAAAAGCGCGGCAGGGCGACCGCATAGGCTCAGGGTTTCCACTTCATTAATTGACCATCCTAATCGAGCGCAAATAAAACTAAATGTGGAAGGTGCGGGAATGATTAAGATTTCTTCTATGGGAATTCTTTTTAATAAAGTTGTGCCAATTCCAAACCAGAGTGGATCACCGCTTGCCAAAATGCATACAGCTTTACCGCGATCGCTAATTATTTGTTGAATAGTTTTTTCAATGGGAGATTCCCAAACTATCTGCGATCGCCTATCTTCTGTTGAGTCTGGTAACATTGCCAAATGGCGATCGCCACCAACTAATATTTCGGCAGTATCAATTAGCGATCGAGCCGATGCACTTAAGCCAGATAAACCATCTTCACCAATACCGATTACGGAGAGCCACTTTTTAGAATTCATTAGCTGAATTTCATTGATTAACTTAAGCACTCTTGAAGAAACGAATAATTTCGCGCACATTATCTAAAAATTGACCATCGGTACTTAATTGCGCGATCGCCTGTTCTGATTCTTTGGATAAACGCTGATGATCACGCTCATTAGTGGCACGGAGATCTTCAATATTTGCACCTAATCGCGATAAATCCCTGCGAGTTTCCGATGAAAACTGCTCATACTTTGTTGTTAATGAATAGGGATTTGCGGTATTTAGCTGCTCATTAATTAAGCGAACTGATTCTTCTAAATTGGCGAACCGTTGACTGAGAAGCATGATATCTTCGCGAGGATAATTGATTTGTTGCAAAATCGCTCTCAAGCGTTGAGAAATATATTCATAAGCACTAATCGCAGGGCGTAAAATCGTTAACAACAGAGCTGCGATCGCCCCCACATAACCGATGGTTCCCACGCCGCTAGCGGCAAAAATATATAAAGCGATCGCTGATATCAAATGCAAAGCAAGAGCGAGAATTAGCGATCGCGTCTGTAGCGATTGGACGTAGGGAAGTTGGGCTTCATCAACATTAATTCCATTCTGTCGAGAAATTGTCGCTTGATCGAGAACGGATTTAGCCTGAAAGTAGACATTCCAAGGCACAGTGACGATGATGATTAGCCATATAAAAATGCTTGCGCCAATTAGCCAATCGATGAAGTTTCCCAATGGCAAATGGAGCCACTGAGTTAGCCCAAATCCTGCCAAAAATAGCAGTAACAAAGCGCCGAGCCAACCAATAAATTTATCCATTTGATTTGCTAATCTTTAAAATTATTGGAAGCCAGATCAAGTGTCACCTGACGAAATTGGAGAAAGTCCATTGGATCGACAGCGTTTTTACCGTCGGGCTGCACTTCAAAATGCAGATGTGCTCCCGTACTGCGTCCTGTCGTACCAACTTCGGCGATCACTTGTCCTCTATTTACAGTTTGCCCCTTAGCGACATACACCGAATTGGCATGGGCATAAAGTGTTACCGAACCATCATCGTGACGCAACTCGACAATATTCCCGTAGCCACCATCCGTCCAACCTGCATCGGTAACTAAACCATCCGCCGCCGCAAAAATCGGTGTACCCGTGGGAGCCGCAAAATCTACGCCCTTATGCAATTTTCGTTCCCCAGTGACAGGATGGACACGCCAGCCAAATCCTGAACTAATTTCTCCCGTAACGGGAGCCGTAAACTTGGCAACGCTATTGAGGTCGATCGCCGCAATACTTTGAGGCAGTTGCATCGTCCATTTGCCTGGCTGAGATGACTTGAGTTTTAAATCTTGGGGATTAAGGGTAATATCTGGCGAAAATTCGACTACCATTCGGGTTGTATTCGCATCAACCTGACCAACGCGCACAGAGTCAACACCTTTTCCCACACGTCTTCTCACCGTTGGTCCTTGATAGACAATCCCTGGTAAATCAATCACGATCCGCGTGGGATTGCTAATTACAGTTCCCTTGGGATCGATATCATCTTTGACCGAAAACTCAATCTTGCTATCTGCCAAATCATACACAAATGTTTCTAGGCGATTAGCGTGAGCCGTGGGAGATGCGATCACCCAGCTACCAATCAATCCTGCAAAGGTGAGAGATAGCAACCGCAAATTAACTGATTGGACAAGCAATCTAGTCAGCGATTGGACTTTAGCCGTTGGTAGATACTTCGGCGTTAGATTAGGCAATAAATTAGACCTGTGGTGGGAGCGAAAAATAAAGTTTGGCATGGGAATGCACTGCTGTAGGACGTGAGGGAGCAAGCTACAAGCTGAAATAATTTCCTAAATATTTTGGGTGAGAAGGGCGTAACAAGAACGAGAGAGATTCTACATCACTTTTGCGTAATTGTGACAAACCGCGATCGCTGATTCTCCCGCTTCGAGGGCGAATCAGCTTTTTTAGATTTTATTGGCTATATATTTGGCAATTTTAGCTGAAGCTCCCGCCTCACCCATACGCTCCAAACCATTGCGCCCCACCTCTTGAAAATAGTCAGGATCTTGCAAAATTTCATGGAGAACATCGGCAACTTGAGCAGGTTTATCGATTAAATTAATCGAGCATCCTAATAAGTCGGCTTGCTCCTCTGCAAATTGGCGCGTAAATTGAGGACCAAGCCCTGCGATCGTGATTACAGGTTTACCTAAGCCGACCATCTGTTCGGTCGCGGTTCCCGCCATTGCCAAACCCAAATGTGATTGGGCTAAACAATCATTAAACCCTTCTTTTAATAGTAATAGTCTGGCATTCTGCACTTTAAAAGTAATTTCATCGAAACGCTGCCAACCTTTCTGGATAATGCTTTGGGCGATAATTTCCAAGTCTAAATCAGGGGCGATCGCCACTAAAAAATGCACATTATGGGGAATTGTCCGCGCCACAACTTGAGCGCATAACATTAAGGTCATCCAGTTTTCGTAAGCTTCTGGCGCTCTCGAACCAGGTAAAATCGCTACCGCCCAATCATTTTCACCAACGCCAAAATCCTTGCCCTGCGGTTCCAATCCATCCATCATTGAGTTACCGAGATAGATCGCAGGTAATTTAAAATCGCGATTCAATAGTTCCGCCGTCAATAAATCGCGCACAAATACAGCCTTGCAGCGATCACTCTTCATCAGCGCACGTTCCCAAGGAAAAAAGATCGAGCCACCAAAAGGCTTTTTGATATCAGGTAACAACCCTTTGCGATCGCGCCAATAATATTCAGATTTGGCGGTAGCGACAAACGCAAAATTACAGCCGCCAAACTTAGCGGGTAGCCAAGCAAATAGTAGTGGCACAATGTCGCCGACTGCCAAAATTAGGCGATTACCATACTGATTACCATAGTGGCTACCATAATGGCGATCGCGTGACCATTGCCAGACAAACCCCAACTGCTTGCTCGTTAATCCCAGTAAACCACTTTTAACATCACGCGCCAGTTGGCGATTATCCATCCGCACAAATCCCCCCGATGGCATAGCCTGTGTATACTGCTCCACAATTGGTATCTCGGCCTTGCGATAAGCATGTCCCACACCAACCATCGGCAAGGCGATCGCCGAAAATCCTAATTTTTTCAGTTCAATACAAATACGAGCAGCGATGAGATCCTCACCATGTCCGTTACTGATACATAAAATTTCCACGGGATACCAAAAATCTCTATTCAACTGTAACTTTAATAGAAACCGTGACACTATGCTTAATCGGTCGTTATGTTAAAACAAAAAATTAGCTTTTACCTTGATGACATCACCACCCAAAATGGTCGGTCGATTAACATTGCGATCGCTTTTCTGGTAATCGCCTCAGCCGTAAGTTTTGTCGCCCAAACCTTTGATATATCTAATGATGTCCGCCTGAGTCTAAATTCGTTGGACAACACGATTTTGGGGACTTTTGTACTGGAATATTTACTGCGGTTATGGTGCGCGGAGGAGAAACTCAAATATTGCTTTAGCCTCTATGCGATTATCGATCTCTTGGCGATTTTACCTTTTTTGTTAGGGGCGATTAACCTGCCATTTCTAAGGCTATTGCGCTGGTTTCGGATTTTACGCCTCATTCGCCTGATTGAGTCACGATCGCTATTTGATCACAAGACCGAAGACATTGCGATTTTATTTAGGATTCTCTTCACGCTTTTTGCGATCGTCTTTATTTTTTCAGGATTAATTTATCAAGTTGAACATCCGATTAATCCCAAATTTGATAATTTTCTTGATGCCTTTTATTATTCAATTTTCACAATGACCACAGTTGGTTACAGTGGCGTTACGCCCCAGTCTGAGGCTGGTAAGCTGGTCACAGTTTTAATGGTTCTCACAGGTATTGCCTTGATCCCAGTCCAGCTAGGCGAATTATTTAAGCGCTTAGTAGTCACAGCCAATCAAAGCGATCGCGATGATCCAACTAATCAAACTAGCAATAATCAGACTAGCGTTATTTGCTCTGGCTGCGGCTTATCTAGCCATGATAGCGATGCTAAATTTTGCAAAGTCTGCGGCGCTAAACTTTGAGTCACAAAACGATGCGAAAATAGTAAATAGATTCTAATGGAGAAAAATCGGTGTCGGATAAGTTTGATTACGACTTAATAATTATTGGTGCAGGTGTCGGTGGGCATGGTGCAGCCCTTCATGCGGTGGCTTGTGGACTAAAAACGGCGATCGTTGAGGATGGTGTGATGGGTGGAACCTGCGTTAATCGCGGCTGTATTCCCTCCAAAGCCCTACTAGCAGCTTCAGGACGGGTGCGAGAAATGCGAGCGAAGTCTCACCTAAAGGCTTTGGGTATTGATGTTGGTGAGGTGAATTTTGATCGCGGCGCGATCGCTAGTCATGCCGACAACTTAGTTTTGAAATTGCGCGGCGACTTGACTAATAGCCTTAAAAAATTAGGTGTAGATATTTTGCAAGGTCGTGGCAAAGTGGCTGGTACGCAAAAAGTTAGTGTTGGAGAGAAAATCTATAGCGCCAAAGATATCATCATCGCTACAGGTTCCGAGCCATTTGTGCCTCGCGGCGTGCAACTCGATGGCAAAACAGTCTACACCAGTGATCAAGCCGTTCGTCTGGAAACCTTGCCCCAATGGGTCGCGATCATCGGAAGTGGTTATATCGGACTAGAGTTTGCCGATGTCTATACGGCGCTTGGTTCTGAAGTAACCATGATCGAGGCGTTAGATGTATTAATGCCAGGATTTGATCCTGACATTGCCAAAATTGCCGAGCGCGTATTGCTAAAGCCTCGCGACATCGAAACCCGTACCAGTGTATTTGCCACCAAAATCACCCCAGGTTCTCCCGTCAAAATCGAGCTTACCGATGCTAAGACGAAGAAGGTAATTGAAGTTCTCGAAGTTGATGCTTGCCTTGTCGCTACAGGTCGGATTCCCCTCACTAAGGATCTTGGTTTAGAAACGGTCGGAATTGCAGCCAATCAACGCGGCTTTATCGATGTTGATGACAAAATGGCAACTTCTGTACCGCACCTGTGGGCGATCGGTGACGTAACAGGCAAGATGATGTTAGCCCATGCCGCTTCAGCACAGGGAATTGTGGCAGTTGAGAATATATGCGATCGCCCTGCAACCGTCGATTATCAAAGCATTCCTGCGGCGGCGTTTACCCATCCTGAAGTCAGTTTTGTGGGCTTGACAGAACCACAGGCTAAGGAAAAGGGCGCAACCGAGGGCTTTAAGGTCAGTACGGCGAAGTCCTACTTTAAAGGAAATTCTAAGGCGATCGCTGAGGGTGAAACCGATGGTTTAGCGAAGATCGTTTACCGTGAGGATACGGGAGAACTTTTGGGTGTGCATATCATTGGTATTCATGCCTCAGATTTGATCCATGAAGCGTCTGCTGCAATCCGCGATCGCGCCACTGTGCAGAAATTGGCGACAATTGTTCATGCTCACCCAACGCTCAGCGAAGTTTTGGATGAAGCTTATAAACGCGCAGCGCACATTTAAGAAACCATTTAAGAATTGCCTAGATCCCCCAGCCCCCTTACGAAACGGGGGAGAATTAATTAAATTATCTTCTTCCCCCTTTTTAAGGCGGATTGAGGGGGATCTCTTAGAGTCTCTGACCGTAGAAAGACAACAGCCCTGTAATAAATTACGGGCTATTTGTATATTCATTTTGTAGTGGCTGAGATGTTGAATTGCTCTTCTTTGCCGCGACTAGTTTACGAATACGAGGTGATTGTAGTCCTAACACCACATCATCTTCGGGTATACCTTTAGCAATGAGTTCGCGATCGACAAATATTTCAGTAGCGTTATGTTGTAACCAAACTTTGTTATCAATAATATCAATCTGCATAGGACAGCCGTAAATTCGCCGAGCGCCTTGCCAACCAACATGAACTAATAAGTAGCGATCGCGTTTTTCATCAAATACTAGTTCAGCAGTGACGTTTTCATTGGGTGAGACGCTTTCTTGGGCATAATCTTCGAGAAAGGTACGCACGATTTGGCGATAATGTTCTACTCGATCCATTGTTCTATCTCCTCTTTTTCTGTATTGTAAACAAGCAGCTTAACCTGAAAACGGGCGATCGCTGTTTTGACTGGCTCAAAGCGAAAAAATGCTTCGTAAGTTTCAAAGGGAACGGCTAAGTACAGAATGCGATCGCTATCTTCTGATTCTAGAACAATTTGATAGTTGAGGAATTGCCCCAATGCTGTATGAAATTGGGAAATTGCTGAACCTCCAAAGAAACTTTTGATTTCGACTGCAATTTTACGTCCTTGTTTTTCGGCGGCGATCGCTTCTTCGGCAGCGAGATCAATGTAGATGTCTGCGACTCCATAACGCAAGCGATAGGGATCGTGGGTAATTTGCCATCCATCTTTCTCTAATGCAATCCTAACTTCATTGTGAAATAGATCTTTTGCCATAATGGTTTCAATGCCATAAATAAATCTGTCTAGTTAACGATCTTTATTTTAAACTTTTTCCTTGTTTAGGGCGTTGGGCTTCGATCGCTAATGACTCGAAGACTTTGAATAGTTCTTGTTGTGTCATATTCAGGGGTTAATCTTAATTTGACCTATCATATTTTATCTGCTTTACTTCTGTCCGAGTACATTTACCTGATATTGACGAAAGATGCGATCTTCTGAAACTAAGGTTAAAGTTTCTGATTTTGATTGAGCAATTAATAGGCGATCGAATGGATCTCGATGGTGAAATGGTAGGTTTTGTAGTGTTAGTAAATGTGCAATATCAATTGGTAAAATATTGATTCCACTAGGCAACACAAAATCACAGATAATTTTTTCTAGTGGAAGTTCTAATTGGAGTTTGTTAAGGCTGGTTTTGATCGCAATTTCCCATAGGCTCACTATGCTGATATACAGACTATTGGTTTCATCTTCTATTACCTGTTTGACTTTAGGGTTAAGGTTTTGATTACCTTCTAACAACCAAATCAAAATATGAGTATCCAATAATAATTTCATCACATATACTCAGCAAAATCAGCAAGGGGAGCATCGAAATCTGGAGCCATTTTTATTTTGC
Organism: Pseudanabaena sp.; assembly: GCA_044350865.1. Classification (GTDB taxonomy): domain Bacteria; phylum Cyanobacteriota; class Cyanobacteriia; order Pseudanabaenales; family Pseudanabaenaceae; genus Pseudanabaena. The sequence continues at coordinate 57,664 of JBILGV010000001.1, forward strand.
CTTTCATACAGCCAAAAAGATGTTTACGGCTTAATGTTGGGCTTTTAGTGGTTTTATCGGTAGATATTTGATTAGATATTTCATTTAGGTGTGGTGGTTGCTGCCAAGTATTCATCAGATGCGAAACTAGTTGTAATTGCTCTTGGGGGTTGAGTTGTGTCGCGTCGGCTAAAACTTTAGTTAATAAGGGACTCATAATTTACCTCCATTGCCTCATTGCTTGGGACTTAACATTGTATTCCATCGCCTCGGTCATCATCATCCTAGCTCTCTAATCCTATCGCGAGATTTGTTGTACCATTCTGTATTACCTTGCAATTTATAGAGTTCCGCCGCCTTCTGAAAATCTGCCAGCGCTTCTTTCTTATTACTATTCCCCAAAAAAACACTAAACATATTTACAGTTTCTTTTTTGATTAACCCACGACTGTAATAGGCATGGGGATTACTTGGATTGAATATGATGGCTATATTGTAGTCGGCAATCGCTGCTTCTTTATACCCTAAACAATAATATGCAACCCCTCGACTGAAATAAATATCATTATCCTTATAGTTGAGGCTGAGAGCTTTGTTATAGTCATTGATAGCCCCTTTTGCGTCTCCTAACTCATACTTCGCTTCTCCGCGATTGTTGTAAGCTTCAGTATAATTGGGATTGAGGCGGATAGCTTCGTCGTAGTCGGCGATCGCCCCTTGTTTATCTCCTAATTCAGACTTCGCTAACCCGCGATTGTAGTAAGCATCAGTCAAATCAGGCTTTAGGTGTATGGCTTTGTTGAAGTCGGCGATCGCACCTTCTTTGTCTCCTAAGTTAGACTTTGCGATGCCTATACCGCAATAATCTTCATATGTATAAACTGATAGATTCATTGCAGTCTTAAAATCTTTGACATCAATCTCTTTTTCGTTAAGTCTTGTGAAAGTTAAACCCCGTCTGACATAGGCAAGAACATAGTTTGGCTTAAGACGAAGTGCTTCTGTGTACTCGATCAATGCTAATCGACTCTCACCTTTTTGTTCTTGTTCATATCCACGTTCAAAAGCTTTGATTGCATCAGCATCATTATTTTGTGGTGTGATATTTTGAGAAAGTCCAGAAATATTTCTCTCTTCTTGTCGCTCGTTATTGCCATTGCCCTTCAACTTTCTTAGAAGATCGAATTTTTGATCTATACGTCTTTGAAGCATTAGCCTTTGTTCGTCACTTGTGGCAGCTTCCCACTGAAGATGGACTTCCTCTATTTCTTCTTCCAAAACTTTAATTTGGCGATCGCGAATTCTGCGCTCTAGATCATCCATTTTCTAATTCCCCTAATTGTTTAAATTTCTGATCTAAACGTTTTTGTAATTGTAAACGCTGTTCATCACTGAGAGCAGATTCCCATTGGTTACTATTCGCTTCAATTTCAGCTTTAAGTGTGTCAATCTGTCGCTGTTTCATCTGTTGTTGTATGTTACCGCTTGGATTTTGCTTAGTAGATTGAGCAGAAACCGCTTGATGAATAGTGACATTAATATTGCCTCCTGCCGTCACATTTTCTAGAGCAGATTGCTTAATCGATGGATTGTCTTGAGATTTGGGAGATGTCATTGTTTTTTCATTTTTCAGTTTTATTCAAGCGATTAAATCTCAACCTCTTGCTCAAGAATATCTAAAAGATCTTGAATACTCAGCGCATAACCAGAAACAACATTTTCTTCCGACTCAACATGAATATGATGCGGAAAATTAGGCAAATTTGGAAAATGCGGAACATTGTCCCAACGTTTGCGTAATTTAGTGCGATCGCATTCCATCCACTGATAGCGATACCTCGTTGTTGTTGCAATATTATTCGTAATTTTGAAATACTCAGCAACCTCCAAAAAATCGTCATTACTGAGCGTAACCCTTGCCCGAAAATAACCGCGATCGCCAAAATCTAATTCTTCAACGATTGTAAAAGCAGCGATCGCATTGCTGGCAATCAGTCTAGACTTAATATTTTCAAGATATTGACTGGATTCCATAATGATTACTGTCTATTTGGCAGTAAAACCTGCAAACGCTCTTGAACAGATTGCCAAAGGTCATAGAAAACACTCCATTCAAAATAGTCCATCTCATCACCTAAACTACCCTCACAAAATCTTTGATAGAAAATATCTGATGGCATTTGATATTGATATTCGTATGCTTGCAACTTTGCTTGTAGTTCCGAAGCTTGCTTAAGATTATTGGCTCTTTCTAAATCGATAATCTTATTAAGAGAACGATCAATTAAATTACTTCGATATCCCTGTCGATAAAGTAATTCCAGAATTTGTAAAGGTTCAATAGTTCCTGAAATCATACTTTTATACTCCTTTCCCAAAATGATAATAGGTATTAGCTATAAGATATCAAATATAAATCCTTAATAGCAGATTGAGGCAGCGATCGCCCCAATATTAAACATCTGGAGTAGGCTAAAATTTAGATATATCTAGAAAATCGCCCAAATTGCTTTCATCCAAAACTAGGTATGAAATATCTGAATGTCCAAAACTTAACATATCCCCGAACAATGTCACGGCTACACTAACATTGCTCAGAGATGTGATACTCACGTTAATTAGTTACTCAATAAAGCCTCAACAAATTCATAACTGGAAAATGGACGTAAATCTTCTATCCCTTCACCAGCACCGATAAAACGGATTGGCAAACCTAGTTGTTGGACTACCGCGATCGCTACACCACCCTTAGCCGTCCCATCAAGTTTCGTGAGAATTATGCCTGTGATCCCTGCGGATTGAGCAAAAATTTCGGCCTGTTTCAGTCCATTTTGTCCGAGAGTCGAGTCTAGAACTAGCAGAGATTCGATTTTCGCGTCAGCCGATTTTTTATCGACAATGCGGCGAATTTTGCTCAGTTCTTCCATCAGGTTTTTCTTGTTTTGCAATCTACCTGCGGTGTCCACTAGCAATAATTCTGTGCCTCTAGCTTGGGCGGCAGATATTGCATCAAATACCACAGCCGCAGGATCGGCATTTTGGGCAGGATTACAGATCACATCAACATTCGATCTTTTTCCCCAACTCTTGACCTGCTCAACGGCAGCAGCGCGGAAAGTGTCGGCGGCGGCAATCAGAGTTTTGTAGCCAGACTTGACACTTAAATGGGACAGTTTGCCAATTGTAGTAGTTTTACCCGCACCATTCACACCCGTAATCAACCAAATATTTAGTTGATTTTTTTCGGGAATTAGCATCGGAATTGGTTCACCAGTCTTCTTAGCTGAAACATCAAGCATCTCGCGCAAAATCTGTTTGAGATAGGCGATCGCCTCATCGGGTGGCACGACTTCTTGGCGAAGTTTGTCTTGCAATTTAGCGATAATCTGATCCGTTGCTTTGACACCCACATCAGCCTGCAATAACAAAGCTTCAATATCATCAACAGAATCAGGACTGAGGGGACCTTGCCCAACGATCGCTTTTAGTTGATTAACTAAGGACAGGCGAGTTTTGTCTAGCCCCTGACGCAGACGATTTAGCCATGTGATTTCTTCGACCGAAATTTCTTCGGGACGGCGACCTTGTGAAGAGAGGACTTCGGCTGACCAGATGAAATCGTCATCAAACTTGATTGTGGCTTTGCGTTTAGGTGTGGGTTTAACTTCTTGCTCTGGTGTGATAATCGCTGTTGCTTCAAGGGCGGCAATCCGCGCAAGGCGATCGCTTTCTGACTGCATCCAAAAAGGTACAGAGGCAGTTTCTACTTCTGGTGTAATTTCCTCAACACTACTCTCATCAACTTCATTAACTGTGTCAATAATTTTGTCAGTTGTATCAACACTCAGTTCGATACCTTCAGGAGCTAAAACTTCAGATGTAGTAACTGATAAATCTGGTGAGGTAACTTCTGTTGTGTCTGTGGCGATCGAACTATCAGACTCAGTAATCTCAGTAATTTCTGATTGGAGAGTCTCAGTCTCGGCAATTGGCGTTTCTGGCTGAGTAATTTCTGGCTCGGAAATTTCGGGTTCAGATGTTTTTGCTTCAGATACTTCCGAAATTTCTGATTGCTGCTGGACATTGGCATAGGCTGCCTTAGCCCAATTTAATAAATCTTGGGATGCGGGTGAGGCGTTCAGGCTAGAGCGATCGCTAGATTCATCAACAGATGTAGGTTCGGGTGCTTTTTCTTCAGTGACTGGCGCTACAGTTTGGGTTTTAGGATCTTGATCATCATCAAATTTTCGCCGAAACCAGTTAAACACCATACTAATAACCTCGCGCAATGCCCTAATCTAGAAAAAGTTTAATATAGTTACAATATAGCTTTTTAACAGTTATGATCGCATCATCACAAATCCCCGCTACAGTACTTACAGGCTTCCTTGGCGCAGGCAAAACCACCTTACTCAATCACATTCTCACGGCGGAGCATGGCAAAAAAGTTGCGGTAATCGTCAATGAGTTTGGAGAAATTGGTATTGATCAACAACTGGTAATCGGTGCTGACGAAGAAATTTTTGAAATGAATAATGGTTGCATTTGCTGCACCGTGCGCGGCGACCTAATGCGGATCATCGGTAATCTCATGCGCCGCCGTAACAAATTCGATCATCTCTTAATCGAAACCACTGGCTTAGCTGATCCAGGTCCTGTAATTCAAACTTTCTTTATGGATGAGGATATCCATCGTCAAGTTGAACTTGATGCGGTTGTGACTGTGGTTGACGCGAAGCATGTCCAACAACATTGGGGCGATCGCGAAGTTCTCGAACAAATTGGTTTTGCCGATGTGATTTTGCTAAATAAAACAGATTTAGTGACTGAAGCGGAGCTAGAGGAACTTGAAGCGAAAATCAAACACCTAAATATTCTTGCCAGAATCGATCGCGTACAGCTAAATCAACCAGATATCAGCGCAAGTATCGATAAGGTTCTCAATGTCGGCGGCTTCGATTTAAATCGGATTCTCGAAAAAAATCCTGAGTTTCTCGCGGCTCAAATGGAAGAAGACCATGATCACGACCATGACCACGAACATCACGACCATGATCATCATGACCACGAACATCACGACCATGAACATGAGCATAAACATCATCACCATGTCCATGACGAAGAAGTTGGCTCAGTCAGCATTTTAGAAACAGGTGAAGTGAATCCATACAAATTTCAAGCATGGATCGGTGAGCTACTAAAAACTCAAGGTCAGGACATCTTCCGTTCTAAGGGAATTATCAATCTCTCTGGTTCGCAAGAGCGTTTGGTATTTCAAGGTGTGCATATGCAAATGGACGCAACTCGCGATCGCCCTTGGAAAGAGAATGAACTTCGCAAAAATCAATTAGTATTTATCGGACGACATCTCGATCATGATCAATTGCGCGATGGTTTTCGTCTCTGTTTGGTGAAATAAAATCTCATAAAAAACGTAGGGGCAATTCATGAATTACCCCTACGTTTTTTTGTGAATCAATTAAATAGCAGTCGTAGCCTGCAATCTAGCGCGAGCCGTCCGCACATTTTGCTCAGCTTGAATCTTGCCTTGCTTATCTTCAGCCTTAATACCAGCCAAAGCTTGCTCAGCCGCTTCCAACTTTTTGCGTGCATCATCAGGATTGATCGCACTGCCCAATTCGCCACTACGAACCAACACAGTTACTTCGTTTTCTTCAACTTCAGCGAAACCACCTGTTAAAGCGATCGCCGCCCAAGCCTTATCCTTGCGAAAACGCAATACGCCTGTTTCGAGTGCCGAAATCAGAGGAGCGTGATCAGTCAAAATACCAAGTTGCCCTGTGGAACTAGGCAAAATCACTTCCTCTGCGACAGTATCCAGAATCGTTTGATCTGGGGCAATTACTTTTACAGTTAATGTCATTTTTTAAAATTATTGGTAATAGGTTTTAAGTTTTAGCTTTTGGGCTGTTAGCCGTTAGCTATTAGCTGTTAGCTTTCTAGAAGCTAATAGCTAACAGCTAATAGCCAAAATGCCTATTTACCAGCTTTAGCTTTCAACTTTTCAGCCTTTTCGATCGCTTCTTCGATGTTACCAACGAGGTAGAACGCTTGCTCAGGGAGATCATCGAGTTCACCCTTAAGGATGCGATCGAAGCCACTGATGCTTTCTTCGAGGGTGACATACTTACCAGGAGAACCAGTAAATACTTCAGCAACGAAGAATGGCTGAGACAAGAAGCGCTCGATGCGACGGGCGCGGGCTACAGCCAATTTGTCATCTTCAGAAAGTTCATCTAGACCCAAGATCGCGATGATATCTTGAAGTTCCTTGTAACGCTGAAGAATTGCTTGTACGCCACGAGCAACACGGTAATGTTCGTCACTAACGACACCAGGCTGCAACATTGTCGAAGAGGAGTCAAGAGGATCAACCGCAGGATAAATACCCTTAGAAGCCAATCCACGAGACAACACGGTGGTTGCATCAAGGTGAGCAAATGTCGTAGCAGGAGCGGGGTCAGTCAAGTCATCCGCAGGTACATATACCGCTTGGACAGAAGTGATCGAACCTTCGCTGGTGGAGGTAATCCGCTCTTGTAAAGCACCCATGTCTGTAGCAAGAGTTGGCTGATAGCCTACAGCCGATGGCATCCGACCAAGTAGCGCCGATACTTCGGAACCAGCTTGAGTGAAGCGGAAAATATTGTCGATGAACAACAATACGTCTTGCTTGGACACGTCACGGAAATATTCTGCCATTGTCAAAGCAGTTAAGCCCACACGCATACGCGCTCCAGGTGGCTCGTTCATTTGACCATAAACCAGAGCGAGGTACTGAAGTACACCCGATTCTTTCATTTCATGGTAAAGGTCATTACCTTCGCGGGTACGTTCGCCGACACCACCAAACACCGACACACCAGAGTGCTTTTTCGCGATGTTGTTGATTAATTCTTGGATTAATACAGTTTTGCCTACGCCAGCACCACCAAATAGTCCAATTTTGCCACCACGACGATAGGGTGCAAGAAGGTCAATTACCTTAATGCCCGTTTCAAATGTGCTGGGTTTGGTTTCTAAGCTAGTGAAGGCAGGAGATGGACGGTGAATTGGGAATTTTTCTTCGGTTGTAACAGGACCCATTTCGTCAATAGGCTCGCCCAATACATTGAAGATACGACCAAGGGTGTTAGGTCCAACAGGAACGCTAATGGCTGCGCCTGTATCGGTAACATCCATACCTCTAACGATGCCGTCAGTGGTACTCATCGCTACAGCACGAACTTGGTTGTCGCCTAATAATTGTTGTACTTCACAGGTGACGTTGATGTCTTGTCCTGCGGAGTTACGACCCGTGACGATCACGGCGTTATAGATTTCGGGGACTTTGCCACTGGGGAATTCGGCATCGACCACAGGACCGATGATCTTGGTGATGCGCCCGACGGATACTTTCTCTGCGGTTGTTACCATGCTTGCTGTTTACTCCAGCCTCTTAAATTAGATTCTAAAAAATTTGCGATGAAATGACGTGCAAGAAAATGCAATAGGTCAAACTATAAAAGTTTAACTTTTTTTGCGATCGCATATAAAGCTAACTGTGTCTCAAAATATCATTTAATGGTCATCAAGCGATCGCGGGTTTACCGAAAAGCTCTAAATAAAGTATATGTGGTGGTTAAGCTTAAAAATGATTTATAGCTGAATGATTTGGTTGAGGCGATCGTACACTTGATCGAAACAAAAAAGCGTTATAATACGTTTAAGGATGCAGCAGACATACTTTTTTAGTATGACATCCCGTTACCTTTAGGGGTTGAGGCAAGTCCAGTAAAGACGTTCTGAATACCAAAAAATATACTCAAAACATAGTTTTTGGCGAAGACCCCTTAAGGGGTCTTTGTTATTTATGGGGATGGTAATTTTTTGTTGCTCAATAAGTTTCTGGCTATGACGAAGAAGCCGACTTTTTTGATTTTCCCCACACCTTCATATTTTAGGTAGGCGCTCTGGACGTGTAACCTGAGCTTCTTTTCTTCTTTAAACACTGTGAATACAACAAAATAATCGACTTCATTACCACGTGAGTCTACAACTCTGACGATCGCAAATTTTCCATATCCTGCATGACAAACTAACGTTGATCGTTCTGCCAATGAGGCTATGATTTTCGGTAAATATTTCGAGAATTCATACCTTTCAAGGTTAAATGCTCTGGATTCTCTTGGGGCTTTGTAATTCAATGACTGTAATTCTTCGCTCGAAAGGTCGTCAGAGTCTTTGGTAAAGCAGTGTAAGCCATAGGTGACAATAAACCGATACATAACTGGATTGATTTCATCTTTGTCGTCAACATATTCAACCCAATGAGCATTGAGGTGAGATAGGTCGTAAACCTTATCGGCTAATGTAAAATTTTTCCAAGCTGTAACTTCTGTCTTAACTGTTTTAAAATCTCTGCTCATCCGATCCAAATATTGACCAAGAAAATTGTGTAATATTGAGAGTAAGGCTTTTTAAGTCATTGAAACGGGGCAGTACCAAATTATGAGTGAAACACTTGTCAAACCACCATTGTTAATTCACGAGATTTGTGGAGATTTGAGTTATGTCGGTCGCCTTTGGAATTGCTCTAGAGAGTCAAGGTTGGATAGGATCTCTACCAAAACCCAGTCAAAATATATCAATCATGGAAGTCTGGGAAAAGTTAGAACAGATAGCTGAAGGAAATGGACTTACAAAATTAAGCAACTTTATAGTTATAGATGACGAAATTTATCGAGAATCTTTGGAATCCTGCGATACTCCTGATGATGAAGATTTACGCCAATCAATGCAGAAAATTTTGGAAGAGTTAGCTAATTGTCCTGATTGGTTTAGCCCGTCTCATGCCAGTATTGCCATTAGAACAATATATGGTTTGATCGAGTATTTGAGAAAGAATCCTGATCTTTTTACTCAATATGGTAATCAAGCAGTTGAAACTATCATTTCAGAACTCGATTGTTTTGCAAATTTTTTAGGTAAGGTCGAGTCGGGGAAAATTCGATTTAAATTTTGGATTGAATAATCTACTGTAAGTTTGTAAATAGATGATGGCTGCTTGGTGCTTTAAGTGAAGGGGCGATAGTACTGAGCATAGGGGCAATAATAACTACACCATCAACAACGGATAGTTTTACTCTTTGATTTACATGAAGATGGGCAGCATGGGCGATCGCTGCGGGTAGTCGAACATCTAAGTTATTGCCCCATTTGAATTCTCTTTCTCCTCTTCAGCAAAAAAATTTACAGTTACTAAACTTCCCTATCGAGATTTATACTCGCCTTCTCTTACAATCTGATCACCCTCCCTAAAAATCAGCGAACCGTAAGTTTCTGTGGTGCTAAGATGTTTAAAGCTCATGAGATATCCTAATTATTGTGATTAATATCAGAATATCCTTGTGAGTCCCTTTATGTAAAGATATCTAGGCGTTGCATTTCATACTTGAATTGGCGAAACACAACTCAAAATTTTCAAATTATATTCAATGCTAATTATCTTAGAATTCAGCAACTTAATTTAGCCGCTTACCGTTGATACACAAACATTGACGTTATCTTGATTGAGGCTATGGTGGGCTATAGTGATGAACTCATGACAAAAGAGCCTAAAGTTACAACTCAATAAGCCAGTCAAAAAGTAAACTAAGTCTTCAAGTACTACAGTTTTTTTTGTATGAGCCAGTCACCAGCCCCCCAACCTTGGAGTCAGCGTTTCGAGACAGCGCTGCATCCTGCGATCGCCCTATTTAATGCCAGCATCAGTTTTGACATTAATTTAATTGAATATGACATCACGGGATCGCAAGCGCATTCACGAATGCTCGCCAAAGTGGGGATCATTAGCGCCGCAGAGGGGGAAATGCTAGTTAATGGCTTAGAGCAGATCCGCCAAGAATTTCGATCTGGTAATTTTAATCCTGGAGTTGATGCTGAAGATGTGCATTTTGCGGTGGAGCGCCGCCTGACTGAGTTGATTGGCGATGTCGGTAAAAAAGTACATACAGCGCGATCGCGCAATGATCAGGTCGCCACCGATGTGCGTTTGTACTTGCGTGACCAGATTCGTAAGATTCAGGGAGATCTGCGGACTTGGCAACAAACTCTGGTTACAAAGGCTGAGCAGAATATTGAGACTTTTATTCCTGGGTATACCCATCTGCAACGCGCCCAGCCGATTAGCCTCGCTCATCATCTCCTTGCTTATTTCGAGATGGCGCAGCGCGACTGGACAAGACTGAATGAAATCTATGAACGAGTAAATGTCTCGCCCCTTGGTTCAGGAGCCTTAGCAGGTACGCCCCATCCTATCGATCGCCATTACAGTGCTGAACTTTTGGATTTTGGTTCCGTAGGACGCAATAGCCTTGATGGTGTGTCCGATCGCGATTTTGCCGTAGAGTTTCTCTGTGCAGCGAGTTTGATCATGGTGCATCTGAGCCGCCTGTCGGAAGAAGTGATTTTGTGGTCTTCACAGGAATTTAGTTTTGTGAAGCTCAGCGATCGCGTCAGTACTGGTTCAAGCATCATGCCCCAGAAGAAAAATCCCGATGTTCCTGAATTGGTACGCGGTAAAACTGGACGGGTGTTTGGACATTTGCAGGGCTTGCTGACAATTCTTAAGGGCTTGCCTCTGGCTTATAACAAGGATATGCAAGAGGATAAAGAAGGAATCTTTGATGCAGTGGTGACAGTTCGTGCTTGTTTGGAAGCAATGACGATTTTGATCGATGAGGGTATTGAGTTTCAGCCGAAACGTCTTGCTGAGGCAGTTGCCGAGGACTTCTCAAATGCTACCGATGTCGCCGATTATCTCGCGGCTAAGGGAGTTCCATTTCGTGAGGCATATCAATTAGTTGGGAAGTTGGTAAAAACCTGCACTAGCGAAGGAATTTTGCTTAAGGATTTATCGGTTGAACGTTGGAAAACTTTCCATCCTCAGTTTGAAGCTGATATTGTCGAGGCGATCACCCCCGCGCAGGTAGTTAAGGTTCGTAATAGCTATGGTGGTACTGGTATTGAGCAGGTCAAAGTTCAAGTAGAAGCAGCGAAGAAACTAATCGCATAACTGTCGAATGAAGGTTTAAGCTGTGCTAAAATCCCAACAAGGTTTAAGCTTTGCTAAGATCCCAACATTGTAAACAAACATCAAAAAGGTTAATTATGCCTCTAGCAGTAGGTACAGACGCTCCAACATTTACAGTCAAAGATACCAATGGTAATGAGGTATCTTTATCTGATTTCGCTGGTAAAACCGTAGTATTGTACTTTTATCCTAAAGACGATACCCCTGGCTGCACCAAGCAAGCATGTAGCTTCCGTGATGCCGCAGATACTTATACATCTAAGGAGGTGATAGTTTTGGGAGTCAGCGCTGACGATGAAGCTTCTCATCAAGCATTTACTAACAAATACAATCTCAATTTCCCTCTGTTAGCCGATACTCACCAACAGCTAATCCAAGCTTACGATGTTGATGGTGGCGGTTATGCCAAGCGCGTCACCTATGTCATTGATGGCAATGGAAAAATTATCCATGTAGATGCTTCAGTCAGCACAGCCACCCATGCCAACGATATTTTGGCTGAGCTAGGTTTGTAAGACGTTCGGGAAATGGAACTGGTTTATTCATGTCCTTAACTGGTTTACCAAACATTCTGCATGACATTCAATCGCGCAGTAGCTGGCAACAGCGCCGACAATATTTGTTCATTCTCGAAAAATGGTCAGAGATTGTCGGTGATTTGGTGACGAAACAAACTTGTCCAATGGGAGTTTATCAAAAAACTTTACAGGTTGCCGTATCTAGTTCTGTTTGGTCACAGGCGCTTGCTTTTGAGCGTGTGCGGATCTTAGCTAAAATTAATGCATTATTAGGGGGAGATAATAGTTTAGCGATCGCCGACATTCATTTCTCAACCGCAAAATGGGCAACGCAGCAGCAAACCCTAGCCGAAGCCAAGGTTGTGATGGAAGAGCATCCTAGTTATTTACCTGCGATCGCTCCATCCAACCCTAAAGCTAATCATAAACCTCACCTGAAATCTAAGGAACTAGAACTTCCTGCTATTCCTAAACCACCTGAAAATGCCAGTGAAGCTTTTCAACGTTGGCAAACCGTCATGAAGTTAAGAACCAATCAATTACCATCATGTCCGCGATGTGATCGCCCAGCACTAATTGGTGAAATATCACGATGGCAAATGTGTCGAGTTTGTGCGATCGAGTCTTTGTTCAATTAGATTTAAGGGCTGCAATCCTAATTGTGAGGGTTGGTTTCAAAAATTGAGAAGTGATTATATGGGTTTGGATGGTTATGTTGATTTGACTGATGGAAGAGGTGATGATGTCGTGAAGCGAATGCGAAGGGCGATTGTTTTATCTCCCAATAAACCGACTTGTCAACTTTTGGCTGGACATATCGGTAGTGGCAAAACCACAGAATTGTTGCGTCTAAAAATGGAATTGGAACAGCGCGGGTTTCAAGTATTTTATTGTGCAGTTGATGATTATTTGCAAACTACGGCGATTGGTTTGACAGAACTATGGCTGGTGATACTTAGTTTAGTTATCCAACAACTAGAGAAACAAGGTGAGTCTTTGTCCTTGGCTTATTTGCCCAATGCAATCCGCGAAATTGAACTATGGCTGCGTGTAGCTGCTCCCATAGGAATAGCCACTTATTCTCCACGCATCCAAAAAATTATTCAAGCGTTACAAGAAAGTCCTTCTAACTATAATCAATTGCAGAAAAGTCGAGATTCAAGACTGAAAAGCTCACTATTAGCGGCGGGTGAGGAAGTAACCGCGATCGCTGTAGATCGATTCAAGCAAATGGGAAAGAAGGGATTAGTAATTATTGTGGATAATCTCGATCGCCTAAATTTGCATCAAACTGAGGTTCTCTTTGGTGAAGGCGGTAAATATTTACGCCAATTTCAATGTCATGTAATTTACACGTTGCCTCTATTAGCGATCGCCCATACTGATGAGGAATGGCAGGAAAGATTTCAGCATAATTTCAAAGGTAACGCACCTATTTTCTTACCAAATATATATCTTCGAGATCGCCAAGGTATCGTTAATTCCCAAAGTTTGTATCTACTACGCCAAGTTATCTTAAAGAGAATATTTCCAAATCCCCCGCAAGATATTTCAGAAGATATTTCAGAAGAGAAGAGTCTAGAGCAAGTTACCGATATTTGCGATCGCTCCGAAACATTAGACCATTTATGCCTAGCAAGTCATGGTCATCTGCCCTATTTACTATCCCTACTCCACAGTTGCTTACAATTGCAAGACTTCCCAATTCAGATGGAAACTCTGCAACAGGTGTTGCAGATAGATCTCGTCACAAGACAATCTACAATTAGCGATCGCGATCAGTTATCTCTAGAACAAGCCGTTAAGAATCTCTATTTACTTACTCCCGATGCGATCGCTTTATGTCGAAGGCTTTTGCTTTTTGTTAATCACGATTCTGACGGATATTGGTTTACCAGTCCTTTTGTAGAGACTTTAGAACCTATTTAAGAATTATCTAGATCCCCCCCAGCCCCCCTTACGAAAGGGGGGAGAATCAATTAAATTATCTTCTTCCCCCTTTTTAAGGGGGATTGAGGGGGATCTCTTAGAGTCTTTGACCGTAGAAAATAATTCTTAAATGGTTTCTTAGGCAGCAACAAGTTGTTCTTCCTGTTGATTGATGCGCTCAAATGTCGCCCGCATCTTCAAGCCAGCGATAATCTGCAACAACCCAGTGCCATTATTAGAACCAGGATAATCAGGATGTTTGCGTAAAAGCTCCGTCAATTCACCGTAATACTTGCTGCCAGTGCAACTGAGATGATTTTCGATATAGACCATTTCCTCAAGGCGATCGAACTGTCCGTCAATCTCCAAGATACTCACAGGTTGACCACACCAGCTATCAGGTCCTGAAAATAGCTTAATCCCTGGGTAAGAACAAGTCAGCTTTGTCCCGCAAGGAATCCAAGTAATAGTTGAACCTTCGTCAAAGAGATAGGCTGGAGCCAAACTTTCTATTCTATTACCCGGACTATTGGGTGTAATATTGCGCTGAATCAGACGTACCCGCATCACTTTCTGATCAGTATCATTAGGAATCAGTTTAGTCGGCAAAATTTGAATCACCACATCAGCATGAGCTTTTTGGGGATCGATATAGGCTTCAAAGTCTGGTTTTCTCGTGGCGATCGCTTGTTTGACATCATCAAGGTTATGACCACGCTCCGCCATATCACGCTGAATTTTCCACGCCACTTTGATTTCATCACTAAGATCAAGATAAACGCTGAAGTCGAGCAGATCACGAACCCGCTCATCATAGATTGGGTGCAAGCCTTCAATCACAATCACTTTGTTAGAGTGAATCAATTCAGGCGGATCGAGCAAACCTGTTTCATGGTTATAGATTGGCTTCCATACCGATTTACCTTCTTTGAGCGCTTTGACTTGTTCATACATCAAATCAAAATTGTTAGCACGCGGATTAAGTGCAGTAATCCCTGTCACCTTGCGTTGTTTGCGATCCAAGCTGTGATAATCATCTAGACAGATCACTGTCATAAACTCTTCACCAAACAGATCATTTAATCTGCGTAAAAATGTGGATTTACCACAGCCAGAGTCTCCTGCAACTCCAATCACGACAACTTTGCTAGGCTTACTGCTCATAATTGCGAACCAATCCTTATAAAAAATAGGTAAAAGTTGATTTAAAAGTTAATTTAAAAGTTGATTTGAATGTATTTATTGATACTAAAGTACTACTAAATCTAGCAAAACAGGGATAACCATACAAGATCAAATCACAAATATGCCCAACAATTTTTATTGTTGCTAAATTTATTATGATTTTTGTTTCTTTCAGTAATCTAAACTTTACTGCTTAAAATATCGCGGCTTAGAGCCTGTTGAAAACTATCCAAATGTCCACGATGTTTTGGTAGCCAGACATTACCTGATGCAATGTGCATTGGCGGTAAAACATCATAAATAGGCTCTTGCAAAAAGTAGGTTTCTTTTAACTGCAATAACCATGCCGATTGACATTGATCTTCTACCCTTGACTGCATATCGATCAGGCTAGTTGGTGCAATATCAAACTGCTGCTCTAACTCAAAATCAACTTCAAAATTTTGGCGATCGCAAGGAAATATCGCAGCGATCGTGGCAAGTCCTTGGATTGCAAAGGCTGGGAAAGTATTCGCATCAAACCCAAACTCATCCATGAGTTGCTTACAGGTATGTGCTGAATCAGCATTATCGGGATAGCCAAGAGAATGAATCAACAACCGACTACCAATAGCAGTTTTGATAAATTCAGGCGGATTAAAAACTACTACGGTTGTGTAGACCCTCGCCAAGTAGCAAACAGCCTCTTCAGGGCATAGGGAAATAGCTACGGTTAGTGATGCTCGATCAAGCATAATGCCAAAATGCACGTAGGTTTGATGTTTAAGTCAATAAGGATACAATGATTTGTTGGTTTAGATCTTGCTCCAAATGACTTATCTTTGAGGAATTAAAATCAATTCTTTTGCGATCGCGATCGCCATAGAGCCTCGACTAACAAATCCACATTAATTGGCTTACTAATAAAATCATTCATCCCCGCTTCCAGACAAAAATAGCGATCGCTTTCCATCGCATTGGCTGTCAACGCAATAATATAAGGGCGATATTCAAAACTGCTATCACTGATAATATGCTTAGTAGCCTCAAGCCCATTCATTTCAGGCATCTGCATATCCATCAGTACCACATCATAAATTTGTGAACGCATTGATTCTAAGACTTTCAAGCCATTGCTAACCACATCAATTTTGTAACCAAGCCGATCCAAAATCTTACAAACAACTCTTTGATTAACCACATTATCTTCTGCTAATAAAATTCGTAATGGTAGTTTTTGCGATAACTTTTGATCGAAGGCAGATTTATTTTTGACTAGCGCTATATTTTGTTCGTTATCTTGCTCAGTATTTTGTTCCGAATCGATTTTGGATTCAATCACCTCTATATCCACCGTAAATTGGAACACACTTCCAACCCCGATTTGACTGTTAACCGTGATTTTACTTCCCATTAGCTCTGCAATTTTTTGACTAATTGGTAAACCTAGTCCAGAGCCTTGAGCTTGAAATTTTGATTCTCCAAATTGTTCAAAAGGCAGGAAAATCGTCTCCAAACTTTTCTCATCAATACCTATACCCGAATCTTCGACCCTAAAATTAATTGGCATCGAAGAGTTGCTAACTGTTGAATTATCGCAGCTAACCTTAAATATTACCTGACCCTTTTCACAGAATTTAATGGCATTTCCCAACAGGTTCAATAAAATTTGTTTTAATCTCTTAGCATCGACATTTACTAACTCTGGTAAATCTGGAGGATAAACATAAATTAAATCAATATTTTTATTAGTTGCTTGAATTTGCATGACTCCGACTAAATCTGATAAAAATGCAGGAAAATAGACATCCAATGGTTGCAACTCCATTTTTCCTGCTTCAATTTTGGCAATATCAAGAATGTCATTAATTAAGTTGAGTAAATGTGTTCCAGATTGATAAATTGCTAGCAAATCTGATTTGTCTTGACTATCTAAGCGCTGAGAATCTTGTAAAAGTTGCACAAATCCTAAAATGCCATTGAGTGGAGTTCTTAACTCATGACTCATATTGGAAAGAAATTCAGTTTTAATTCGATTAGCCTGTTCTGCAAGCTTTTTAGACTCAATTAGAGCAGTATTTTTTTGTTCTAATATCAAGGTATTTTCATTGAGAATTAACTTGCTATTTTCTAGTTGTCTTGATTGTTCAATTAGGATTGTTTGCGATCTTTGCAATTTGGCGATCGCTTGTTTTTTTTCAGATAGTATGCCAATTAAACTAAGCGTAGTTACAACAATGACGACAATAAAAGACTGTAATAAAACTAATGAATGACCGCCTGATGGATCATTATTTTGTATGGAAAATGTTCCTAGCCCTTGAACCGTTCCAATAATAGCAATTATGGAGATAAGGACAATTAAGTTTGTTGAGATAAATTGACCAAACCTCACCGATGACCATACTATAGAGGTAATTAAAATATACTCTAAATCATATCCAAGACAGAAGGAAATAAAACTTACTACAGTTACAAATACAATCAAAAGAATTAGTTCAATTAGTCGCCAGTAATCAACTTTTCTAAATAACTTGGAGCCTATTAATATTGATTTCGTTTTGCCTTTGGTAGCTATAGAATATAGGTTACACCAACTCAAAATTGCAGGTGTCAAAATACATATTCCCGCAAGGTTGGAAACAAACCAAGTGAACCAAACTGTTAGCAAATTATCCCAAGTTACATAATTACCTAACCACAAACAACTTACACCAACAGTAGCGTTGATCATCGGTGCTAAAGTGACTGTAAAAACCAAAAACTGACAAACATTACCTAGATTTTTGAAGACATTTCTACAATTAACCTTTTTGTTTAATAAATACCTACCAATCCCTGCCCCCGCAGTTGTACCGATCGCAATTCCCAAAACCACTAGGACTGAAGAAATTGCGCCATAGCCATTGCTTCTATCAAAAAAAGCCCAAATATTTGCCAAAAATGAACCAATTAAAATTCCTGGTAAAATCTCATAACCGCAAATAAGCACTACTGCCGAAGCAAACCCATCTGGTATCCAAACAGGTGTCACTGATTTCGGCGTAGATGCTACATGGCGAGAAATTTCTGAAAGCCCATAATAAACTAGGGCAACCATCGCGATCGCGATAATGAATCTGATCAGCTTGATATGTTGCTTGGAAAGAATCAAAATTTTTCCCATGCAGGTTAACCGTAGATGCAATTAGTGGATGGTATCAAGTTTAAAGTCCCTTGAAAGTATCCTTCAAAACTGTTCGCGCTGCCAATTGACTTCTCGTCGAGGATAATATTTCCGCCTCACGTCGCAAACGTGCTGAAGTGTCACAGGTTTCTAGGAGTGATTGCTGTTCGAGGCTTGCCCCTTGAAAATTGCTGGCAATCCAGTAGGATAACTCGATGGGGCTACGCGGAATCTTGGGCATTTCGATCGCTTGATCGGTGAGCTTCTGAGATAGACGAATTACATCATTGAGCAGTTCACGGACTTCTGTAGCAAGCAAATATGGTGCATCATTACTTGGCTCATCTTCAATCCATTCCACCAAGCCAACACGATAGGGAGTCTCGCGGACATAATCTAAAACCCGAAAGCGCTGCTGCCCCAATGTCAAAATTTTAAAGCGATCGTCTGGCAATCGATGATATTGCAATATTTGGGCAACACAGCCAATATTCGCAGGTTTACCTGTTTCTGAATCCCACATCAGTACGCCAAACATGCGATCGCTTTCCAAGACCGTATTGATCATCATGCGATAGCGATACTCAAAAATATGGAGCGGCAAAGATTGCCCAGGAAAAAGTACCAACTCTGGTAGAGGGAACAGGGGCAATTCTCGAACTGAAACCGATGATGAAGTCATTGTTGCTAAAACTTTGCCCTAGTTAAAATTCTTTTTCTAGTTTAGCTTGAGTTTTCGCCAGATGCGATCGCCAGATGCGATCGCTACAAAAAAATTCCCATGCCATCGGCGCGGGAATTTTCAATAAATGTCTCTAGAATTTTCTTCGTCACGCACATGAAAACGCATTCTTGCTTGTTGAATGCAAGGGCGCATCTGTTCATATAGCTCCCTCACATCAATTGGTAAGCGCTGTAATAGGAGTTTTGGAGACGAAAGATCGCGGGTTAGCAAAACCATATTCCCTGTTCCCATAATCCTTTGATTTAAGGGTTTCTCTAGATGAATATCATCAATTTGATAAATTTCTAAAGTTTCGATATTCCTTGAGAAAACCCCAGTTTCGACGACAATCCGTTGGGATGTGATCAAATATTGCGTATTGATGGACTTCAACCAAAACCAAATTGCACCGATACCTAAAGTGCAAATTGTCACGAGCAAACGCGTCACACTACCAATAACCGCAGGATGACCTTTAAATAGAATACGCTCATCGGGCAAAGGTATTTTTGTCATATCACTATTCAAATGCGCTTTAAACTTTGAAGGAGCGCTTAAGCACTCCTTCAAAAAAGTCTATCTGGTTTTCTGAGCCCAGACACGAATGGGTAGACCCCAAACATAAATGAAGCCTTCAGCAGCTTTGTGATCAAACTGGTCGGCACTGGTATAAGTGGCGAGATCTTCATCGTAAAGGGAGTTAACCGATTTACGACCAACGATAATTGCATTACCCTTATGGAACTTCATGCGAACTACGCCTGTGACCCGCTCTTGACTTTTATCAATGAAAGCATCAAGGGCGGTCTTAAGTGGGCTGTACCAAAGTCCGTTGTATATGATTTTGGCATAAGTTTCTTCAACGCCACGCTTGTACTGCGCTAAGTCGGAGGGTAAGGCGAGACTTTCGAGATCACGGTGAGCATGGATCAGTGCCAATATAGCTGGGGCTTCATAAATTTCACGCGACTTGATCCCCACGAGGCGATTTTCTACCATGTCGATGCGTCCAAAGCCATTGCCACCTGCGATCGCATTGAGTTGGGTGATCAACTCCACTGGCTCAAGAGCTTGACCATCAAGGGATACGGGAATACCTTTCTCAAAGCCAATTTCTGTATAGGTAGGCTCATCAGGGGTATCAGCGATCGCCTTGGTGAAGTCATAAATTTCTTCAGGTGGCTCATTCCAAGCATCTTCCAAGGGACCAGCCTCAACACTGCGTCCAAACAAGTTACGGTCAATACTAAAAGGAGAAGATTTTTTAACGGGTGAAGGAATACCGAACTTTTCACCATAGGCGATCGTTTCTTCCCGACTCATACCCCATTCACGCGCAGGGGCTAATACTTTAATGTCGGGATTAAGCGCGGCGATCGACACATCAAAACGCACCTGATCATTACCCTTGCCCGTACATCCGTGGGCGACTGCATCCGCGCCGTACTCCTCGGCAGCCTCAACTAAAATTTTGGCAATCAAAGGACGCGCCAGAGCCGTGGTTAAAGGATAGCGATTTTCATAAAGCGCATTGGCTTTAATCGCAGGGAACGCATAGTCTGTGACAAATTCTTTGACGACATCTCTAACGAGGGAGACGGATGCTCCCGAATCGAGAGCCTTCTGCTTAATGGGCGCTAACTCATCGCCTTGTCCTAGATCTGCTGCAAGGGTAATGACTTCTTCGACACCCCATTCTTGCTTGAGATAAGGAATGCAAACAGATGTATCAACGCCGCCCGAATACGCAAGTACGACTTTTTTCGCCCGACCCATGGATCTCTCCTAAACCGATTTCTATACCTAAAAAAGTAGCCCGGGTACTACGCCTATCTCAAGCATCCCTTAGTGCTGCTGTCTTCCGACCCTGACACGATTCGGGCGTTGCGATCGCATAGATCCGAGCCATCTACAAGATTAGCACTAAGCAGCGTGAAAGTTAAACTAAAAGTTAAATTAATTGTCGGCAAATCCACACATAGCTTTTTTTTAGAAATAAAAAACGGCCGCTTGTTAATGTTTACGGGAGCAAGCTTTGTTTGGACTCCTCTAGCTGATGCCATAGCTCGGCGATCTGTTGATATGCTTCTTGCGTTGAAATTTTACCGCCAGTTTCTAAAGCACATATAATCGTGACCCGATGCGAAAACTCTTGTAGGTTGGCGTTAAACAATAAATTCTCTGGTGAAAATACGCCGTAATAACGAGACTGGGGAAACAAAAATTTAGTTGTAACAGGCATAATTCGTCCCTCCTTTTGAGATCAGGGTGAATAAATTTGTTGTCGGCGGCGGCAAGTGACTCGATCATTATCTCGATCATCATTAAGATTAACCATCACTAATGCCTTTATTAACCCCACCTTAACCTTATTTTAACCTATATTTAACAACTTATTGTTTGACGCTCTGTATTGTGATAGTTTCACAACATATATTAGAGTTAGTGAAAATCGCTAAATGTATGCGAAGTAAAGATCTCCAAGAATTGAGGGGCTGAATAATGTGACGAGAAATAGCCTAGAAAATTATCGCAAGCAAAATATGATGCTATTTAAACCAGCGATCGCCCTTATGAATCAATTGAAATACCCCCAAAAGTTTTTCTTGATCAGCTTGCTGTTTGTTTTACCACTAGCATTGGTGATGAATTTCTTGCTGTCAGAGATCAACAGCCGCGTGGAATTTGCCCAAAAAGAACTCTATGGCACTACTTACCTCCGCCCCATCAGTCAGCTATGGCAACATATCCCCAAAAGACAATTGTTTTTGCAGCGTCAATTTTATAAAAACTCAAAAAGTTTAGAACGGGAAAATCCATCACAAACGAAGGAATTATTGGATTTACAGGATAAGATCGAGAAAGGATTTACCCAGCTTTCAGAAGTTGATCGCAAATTAAGTTCCATATTACAGACTGGGGACAATCTGAAAGACATAAAAATTTCATGGCAAGGGCTGCGTGATGGTCAGGAATTTGCTGAATTCCGTAATCACGATTTACTAATTGAGCAAATTGATCGCTTCCGAATCTATGCAGTTGATGCATCTAATTTAATTCTTGATCCTGACTTGGATACCTACTATCTCATGGATGCAACAGCGCTAAAGCTGCCAGAGATGCAAAAACTGTTGCATAAGATTATACTGACAGAAGCAGAAATTACATTTAAGCAGGAAATCACTGAAGAACAGAAGGCTTTGTTGATTGGTTTGATGAGTTCTTTGAATTATTACAACAAGGAGCTGGAGTCAAATCTGGAACGTGCATTTAAAAATAATCCTCGTGGCAATCTTCGGAAAGATCTGAATATCCCTCTTCGCAATTTTAATGCCAAAGTCAATCAACTGAATGCCTACATGAATCAATTGGTTGGTAAAGAGGGTAAGTCTTTTCTAACTGGCAGTTTTTATAAAGAAGAGATGGAAAGCACTTCAGAGGAAAGTTTTATGCTCTGGGGACAGGTGCTCGATCGCCTTGATGAATTGTTGATCTATCGTATTCAAGGATTTGAACAGCGCAAACAATTTATTTTGACCTTTGTAGCTGTGATATTTGTGACAATTATCTATTTATTTTTTGGCTTTTATCTATCGGTGATGCGGACGGTACATCAACTGGATATTGCCGCGAAGCAGATGACATTTGGCGGAGCGATCTCCATTAAGATCGATAGCAAAGATGAACTATCGATGGTGGTGCAATCTTTTAATAGTATTGCGATCGCTCTAAAAGAATCAGAGGCAAAATATCGCAGTATTTTTGAGAATTCCGTGGATGGTATTTTTCAGACAACCGTCGATGGTCACTACTTGAGTGTCAATCCTGCTCTGGCAAGAATTTATGGCTATGATTCACCTGAACAGATGCTCCGTGAAGTTGTGGATATCGAGACCCAGATCTATGTCGATCACGATCGCCGCCGCCACTTTCTGGCTTTAATGGAAGCCAATGAAACAATTACGAAATTTGAATCGCAAGTACATAAACGCGATCGCAGTATCATCTGGATTAGTGAAAATGTGAGAGTGTTACGAGATAATAATGGGGATATCATCCATTATGAAGGTACGGTAGAAGACATTACCCAGCGTAAACTTGCAGAACTAGGACTAGAGAAAGCCAACAAACAGATTCTGGCTCTAAATGAACTTCTCAAAGAAGAGAACTTACGCATGGGAAATGAACTGGATGTCACACGCAAACTCCAGAAAATGATCTTACCCAAAGACAAAGAACTTGCTCTGATTGATGCATTAGATATCGCTGGCTATATGGAACCTGCGGCGGAAGTTGGTGGTGATTATTATGATGTCTTACAACAAAATGGACGCATTAAAATCGGCATTGGTGATGTGACTGGGCATGGGCTAGAAAGTGGCATGTTGATGATCATGGTACAGACCGCAGTACGCACTCTATTACAGAGCGAAGAGAATGATCCCGTGCGTTTTTTAGATATTCTTAATCGCACGATCTATGGCAATGTTCAGAGAATGTCATCGGATAAGAATTTAACTTTAGCAATGCTCGATTATGAAGATGGTAAATTGACTTTAAGCGGTCAACATGAAGAAATTATTGTGGTGCGTAAAAATGGAGATCTCGAAAGATTTGATACGATTGATCTTGGGTTCCCGATTGGATTAGAGGAGGAAATATTTTCTTTTCTCGATCAAAAGCAAATTGAATTAGATAGGGGCGATGTCATGGTGCTATATACCGATGGCATCACCGAAGCCGAAAATGAAGATCGACAACTCTATGGATTGGATCGTCTATGTGAGGTAGTTTGTGAAAATGTTGATAAGCCAGCGATCGCTATTCGTCATGCAGTTATTGATGATTTGCGCTCGCATATTGGTACTCAAAAAATCTATGACGATATTACGTTATTAGTTCTCAAACAAAAATAAGTAAATTAAATATAAACCTGATTTGCCCACGAAGCGAGCAAATCAGGTTTTAAAGTACTTAGGCAATCATCGAAAAACTGCTATATTACAGGTGCGATCGCCATCAATCATTCTATGTTCTCAGAGTTATCAGATATTGTGTCTAGTCTTGTATCTAGTTTATTAGCATCGGTAGTTAATAACTATGGGCAGATTTTGTTTGCTATTAGCTCGGTACTTATTGCTGAGGTGTTACGCGACTGCTATCACATCGCGGGGCATTATTGGCGACCATTGATGCCTTGGCATAACCTCCATCACAAAGCTTTTCGGGCTGATCTCAGCAAAGTCAGCATGGACATCTATCGTCAGTCTGAACTATTTAACGATGTGCCAGAAGCGACATTTATGGTCTTAGCCACAGGCGCGATCGCATGGCTAGCGCACTTTTATGGTTATGGCTGGGGGATGGTGCTAGGTTCGATCTATTCCTTTGCCTTCCTCACTACAGCTTTTGCGCGATCGCAGGGTTTGTTATTAAAAACTGATCTCACCCATGAACCAGGGGATTTGGTGCAGTTGCCCTCACATTGGACTGTAAATCGTACCTATCATTGGCGACATCACTTTGATCGCGGTGAGGCTTACTTTTGTAGTACGTTTACATTTGTCGATAGATTTTTGGGTACAGCTTTGGCACTTAAAGGTAAAACTATTGCGATTACAGGCGCATCAGGCACATTGGGACGAGCTTTGGTGACTGAACTTGCCAAGCGCGGCGCAAAAGTGATCGCCTTAACCACTTCCCCTGATGCTTGTAATTTTGAGATTGCTCAGGACAATAAGAATAAAGTGGAAGTATTGACTTGGCAATTAGGTAACGAGTCTGCATTGGTCGATCGCCTTCAAAAAATCGATATTCTCATTCTCAATCATGGCGTAAATGTGATGGGAGCTAGGGATTCGGAATCAATTTATAAATCCTACGAAGTGAACACCTTTTCAGTTTTTCGATGGATGGATTTGTTTTTAGAAACTGTAACCGAATCGAAACATATTGCCACCAAAGAGATTTGGGTAAATACATCGGAAGCAGAAGTAAACCCAGCCCTCAGCCCTCTCTATGAACTCTCCAAACGAGCGATTGGTGATTTGGTAACGTTACGCCGTCTGGATAACCTTTGCATGATCCGTAAATTGATTTTGGGACCTTTTAAAAGTGAGCTTAATCCCTATGGTGTGATGTCAGCCAGCTTTGTCGCTTGGGTGATCGCCGCTTTAGCTCAACGGGATTTTCGAGATATCATCGTCACTGTCAATCCGATTACCTTTATCGCCTATCCAGTTAAAGAATTTTGCCGATCGCTCTACTTTCGGATATTTTCTCGCCGTAAGTCATCATGAATCCAGAAACTCTAACCAAAATTTATCAGTGCATTCGTGAGGCTGGACAGAAAGCGATCGCTCTGAGAGCGTCAGGTTTTCAAGTTGACGAAAAAGGCTTTGATGATTATGTCACTGATGTTGATCGCGCTCTGGATCGGTTGTTGAGTGAGCAGTTTCAAGCTTGGTTTCCCGATGACATTGTGATTAGTGAAGAGAATGCGCGATCGCAGGAAATCTGGCGAGAACAAGATCGAAGCAATAAACATAATAATAAAAAATTCTGGTTCATCGATCCCATTGATGGCACTGATGATTTTATCCATGATCGGGAATTTTATTCGGTCATGGTTGGTATTTTAGAAGCATTTCAACCCGTGCTAGGTTGGGTCTATGCTCCCAAAAGCGATCGCCTCTACTTTGGTGGCAGCGCGATCGATGGCTTATTTACGGTCACTAATGGCAATGTTCCCGAAGTTTTATACCCCCATGAGCCGATCGGCAAAAGTCGCGATCGCATCATCGTTAGTAAAAAAGACGATCTTGCCTATGGTGATGCAATTCGCGCCGCCGTTCCCAATGTCGAGTTTTATAGCCTCGGCAGCTTTGGCTTAAAAGTAATGGAAGTTGTCGAAGGTCGAGCAAGCGCCTACATCTATCTCAATCGTCGCGTCAAACTTTGGGATACCGTTGGTCCTTTGGCGATCGCGAAAGCGGCGGGATTAGTTTGTTGCGATCTCCAAGGTCGCGAAATTGGCTTTGATTATGATGATATTCACCCAGAAAATTTAACGCACAAGCAATTAATAGTCATTGGTTGGCAAAATTTTATTGATGAATATCTCGAAGCGATTAAGCTAAATCTCGGTAAATATATTCTTTAAATCTCCTGTAAAATACCGACCAAAATTGCCATCAAATCCTTGAGATCCTCTGGCACGCGGTATAAATGCAAATCCTGCACCACTATTTTATCTTGTCGATCCAAGCGTCCAAACTGCCAAACTTTACCAATCGACACGGCTCCGTGAATATATCTTTGACCAGATTCAAGAACATGAGCGATCGCCACCATCTCTACCGCCAATTGCTTAAAACCACGCTCTAAATTTTCGTCCTTTGCCTCTATCACCAAAAATTGATGATTTACCTCACCATTAGCCTTGATATTAGACTCAATAAAATAGTCTAGTTCTCCTCTAAGTTGATTATTCACGTTCAAAGGATAAGAAACCTTCAAATTAGATTTTGTATAATCAATTAAATCCATTAACACAGGCGCAATTAGAAACTCCCGTCTTGCTGTTTCATTGTCAAAAGTAATATAAGGCAAACTCTTAGCTAGTCTTTTTTGTAGCATCTCAAGTTCTACTAGATTACAAACACTTTTGGTGAAATCTAATAACTTCATCTCAAAAGCATAACCAAAATAGTTAAGAATTTCTTCGGGATAAAAGTTCAGCTTGAAATAATCAGAAAAGCTTAATGAATCTGGCAAATTGATATTCCGAATCATCGCTGATTATCTCCTTGATTTGCTAATAAAATTTGATCCTCTTGCTCTCGTTCTTCCGTTCTGGGAGAACGAGAGCAAGAGGTGGTTTTTGTGTCTGTGTAAGGTAAGTTAGATTACGCTTTTGAAAAAGGCGATCGCATCTTTAAGGGAAGCGACAAATGTATCTATTTCCGATTTAGTATTATAGAAATAAACACTCGCCCGCGCTGTACCACTAATTCCTAAAAAACGATGTAATGGTTGTGTACAGTGATGCCCCGAACGGATGGCGATCCCATCTTGATCGAGCATTGCTGCTAAGTCATTGGCATGAATACCGTGGGCGATCGTGAAGGAGGCTAAACCAGCGCGATGATGGCGCGGACCATAGACCTTAATATCAGGAATCTCATCGAGATAATCCATCAAATAGTTAATTAATTCCTGCTCGTAGGCGTGGATTTTATCCATACCGATCCCGGTCAAATAATCTACGGCTGCACCAAGGGCGATCGCTTCCCCAATCGCAGGAGTTCCTGCTTCAAACTTATGGGGTAGATCGGCATAGGTAGAGCGATCGAGAAACACATCGGCAATCATTTCACCACCACCCATAAATGGAGGCATTTCTAATAAGATATCGCGCTTACCATAGAGAAACCCAATTCCCGTTGGCGCACACATTTTATGTCCCGAAGCCACCAGCCAATCGCAATCTAAAGCCTGCACATCAATTGGCATATGTGGCACGCTCTGGCAAGCATCTAATAATACCTTTGCACCCATCGCGTGAGCTAATGGAATCATCTCTTCTACAGGGTTCACGCAACCAAGAGTATTAGAAACATGGACAATCGATACCAATTTGGTTTTGGGATTGAGTAGAGATTTGAACTGCTCTAGGCTCAATTCACCTAGCAGAGTTGGTTCTAGAAACTTCAACACCGCACCCGTTCTCTGCGCGATTAATTGCCAAGGTACAATATTGCTGTGATGCTCCATTACCGAGAGAATCACTTCATCGCCTTCCTTCAGATTTGCCCAACCCCAAGTATAGGCAACCAAATTAATCGCTTCGCTAGCATTGCGAGTATAAATAATTTCCTGCGATGACTTTGCCTTGACAAACTTGGCAATCTTATCTCTTGCGCCCTCATATGCATCAGTTGCTCGCGCACTGAGTGTATGAGCGCCACGATGGACGTTAGCATTGTCATGCTCGTAATAATACTTCCAAGCATTAATCACCTGCTTGGGTTTTTGGGAACTAGCGGCATTGTCAAAATAAATGAGAGGTTTACCATTGACCTCTTGATTTAATATCTCAAAATCTGCTCTGACCTGATCTGCCAAAGTCTTTTCGTAGGTTAATGTCATGACGCTTGCGTCGATTAATACTGTAACGGCTGTTTTTATCTTAACAGCGATTTTACAGTGCTTAGTTACTTAACCGCGATCGCCTGTGATATCGATCGCATTTACTTACACTCAAAATCACGGGAACGTAAATTTGCGATCGCATCGCCAATTCTGACAAAAAGAGATACTAAACCCATAAGGAAATTCTTTCAACAGGCTGAAGCAATGATCCTCGATTCATTAAACCAAGTTCGCTCAACCATAATCAACACCATTGTTGGTCGTGAAAAAGCGATCGTGTTTTTAGGGAAAACCTTTGTAATCGATAAAGCTTATAACTCGCTCAATGAAGCGATCGCAGGATGTCGGAGAGATTTAGACTTGGGCATGGCGGTATTAATCGTGCCTGATGTCAATAAATTTAATGTTTGGGTATCGATCCCTAGTGAAATGATCTTGTAAGCAGTTTGTAGCGGGACAACGTAGTGGCAATTCATGAATTGCCACTACAAAGTTTCATTTATTGGCTGATTAACCTTTTAGGGCAAAAATCCTGTTGATGACATCTTCGACTACGCGATCGGGGGTTGATGCGCCAGATGTAATGCCAACCTTGATTTTGCCTTCGGGAAGCCAATTTGTGGCTTGCTCGATCGCTTTGCCTAAAGGTTGATGTTCGATTACCTCTGCTGAAATAATCCGATGGACATCATCAATGTGATAGGAAGCAAGATTGCGCTCGATCGCAATTTCTTGTAAATGCGTAGTATTTGAAGAATTGTAACCACCGATGACAATCATCAAATCGAGATCCTCTTCCACAATCTCAAACATGGCATCTTGACGCTCTTGGGTCGCATCACAGATTGTATTAAATGCTAAAAAATGTTCGTTGAGATGTTCTACCCCATACTTTTGCATCATCGTATGTTCAAAGAGTTTGCCGATCGCTTCGGTTTCGCCTTTGAGCATTGTGGTTTGGTTGGCGACACCAACTCTCTCCAAATCACGATCAGGATCAAATCCCTCTGACATAGCCTTGCTGAACTTCGTGAGAAACTCTTGGCGGTCGCCACCATTGAGCATGTAATTGGTGACATACTCAGCTTCCTTCATATTCAACACCACCAAATAACGCTTAGCATAGGAACTAGTGGCGATCGTTTCTTCATGGTTGTACTTACCATGCACAATGGAAGTGAAATCCGCTTTTTTATGTTTCTCCACCCGATTCCACACCTTCGATACCCAAGGACAAGTTGTATCCACAATCTTGCTACCAAGGCGAGCAAATAACTGGGTTTCCTGTACACTTGCGCCAAAGGCTGGCAAAATCACCACGTCACCCTTACCGATTTCCGAGAAGTCCTTAGTGCCATCAGCAGCAACGGGGACAAATTGAACTTCCATTTCCTTCAATTTAGCATTGACAGAAGGATTATGAATGATCTCATTGGTAATCCAAATCTTTTCATTAGGAAATTGGGTGCGGGTTTCATACGCCATTGCGACAGCTCTTTCCACACCCCAACAAAATCCAAAGGATTTCGCCAAATAAATCGTCACATCACCTTGCGTATAAACATAATTGCGATCACGAATAGTTTGAATCAGGTCACTATGATACTGCGATCGCATTGTCGATTCAGCTTCTTCTCCATGTCCAAAACTTTGTCGAAAGTAGTTGGGAGACTTATGCAAAGCTCTTCGCATCGCTTGAGTATCGAGGGTGGTATCCATACGCTTAGATCATTCTAGGTAATTGTGCTGAAAATATTATATAACCTCTGCTAACCCCAACAAGCCATGTACTAAAATAAAGCCGCTAGAATAATGCATGTTGATCATCTAAAAAATTTTCGAGGGCTATTAACTTAACATGGAAAATCCTGCAATTACTAATCATCAAATTCATCCTTTGATTTCTCAGCGATGGAGTCCCCGCGCTTTTGATAGCAAGCTTGTCGAAACTGAAAAACTGGCTCAGTTGTTTGAAGCTGCAAGATGGGCTTCTTCTTGCTTTAATGCACAGCCTTGGGTTTTCATTGTCGCTACTAAAGATGACACTGTAAACTACCAAAAGCTATTAGATTGCCTTGTTCCTTTCAATGCATCTTGGGCGCAAGCTGCTCCAGTATTGGCAATCATCGTAGCGCAAAAAAACTTTACTCACAATGGTAAGCCTAATGCTTGGGCTGATTATGACGCAGGGCAGGCGGCCGCAACTTTAGTTTTACAGGCTACTGCTTTAAATTTAGTCGCCCATCAAATGGGAGGATTTGACGCTGACAAGGCGATCGCCACATTTAATATTCCAGATACCGCAAAACCCATAGCAGCGATCGCGATCGGTTATGAGGGAGAAGTTAGTAATCTGTCACCAGAATTGCAGGAGAGAGAAAAAGCTGCTCGCGATCGGCAATCTCTATCAAGCTTTGTTTTTACTGGTGAATGGGGAAGTTCCGCACCATTTGTTTAACTATTTGATTAAAAAAATAGGGTGCAATGCACCCTGTTTTTTTATTAAAGCAACCCAGCTTGTGCTAAGCCTAAAATCAAACCTGCGCCAAGGACATGACCAAAACTAGCAACACCAAGTAATTCAGGTAATCCAAATCCTGAAAACAAACCAGGTAATTCTACTGGTAAACTAGGTCCAACACCTTTGACTTTAATGCCGTAGCGACCTACAACCAAAGCAAACAAATTGGCTGTAATCATAATCAAGGCAACACTAAACGACCATGTGGGAGTCGCGGGAACTGCGGCAAGTAAGTTAAATGTTAGATGTGTCATAAATGTATTTTCCTTAAGTCTAATTACCTATCAAGTTTATTAATACTCATAATCCTATGAGGTAGATAGCCACAAAAAAATTCTTCTTAAGCTAAATTCATTAAACTTAGTAATCGTTTACAGTTCACTAAATACACCATTAGCTCTACCAGATTTACTATAAGAAAGTACTTATTCTAACAACGTAGTGGCAATTCATGAATTGCCACTACGCTTAATTTTAAAAAATTCTACTGCTTAGATTTCTTCTAATACTTTAAATCGCACATGATTGAGAGCTAGCTCACCAATCGAGTAAGGTTGCGGTTGAATCGTCTCAAAAAAGATACCTTTGCCAATTTCGACATGATACCAAGGCAGTCCCATAAACCATCGAGTCGGATAGGGGCGATAGCCAGTATCATCGGGATTAGATTCCATTGGCAACCAACCAATACTAGGAATATAAAACTCAATCCAAACGTGATTATAGTATTGATGTAAAGGAGTATTCATCATAAACTCGCCATCATGGGGACATTTATAACGTCCAACTGTGCGACAAGCGATGCCATTTAATCGGGTGAGCGCAAGTAATAAACCCACATATTCGCCACAAGATCCTGTACCTCTAACTAAAACTTCTTCGGGCGAGGCAATGTAAGGTGTGACTCGGTAGGAGAGCTTATCGTAAACATAATCACGAATTAAAAGCATCTTCCGTAAAATATTGGTTTCATCGCCAACAGCCTCCCTTGCAGCAGCTTGGATACTGGGATTGTCCATGCTCAAACCATCATCATCAATTAGATAGAGCTTCTGCATTTCAGGCGAGAGATCGGGAACAAACTCTACTTCGCTATCTTTGAGTTCGTACTTGATTCCATGCAGTTCTAAAGTCGCTTTCCAACCAAACATCCGCGCTTCTTCTGGCTTGAGATTACCGAGCTTAAAAGCAGCAACCCTTTGATCATCGACAATTTCTTCTTCAAAGGGAATTCCGATTGGCTCGATCGCTAATAATTTTTGGCGATAGTTATCGGTGGGGTAAGCAACTCGCCATGTAAGGTTATAGACAGAAGTTGGTTCTTCGGAAGAGAGTTCTTCGAGATAGATCATTTCCACTTTGTAGCCAGTGGTGAGCGTATAGTTTAACTTGCCATCTTGATATTGATCGAACTTAAGGCGATGGATAAAGGTTTTTTCCCGCGCCGCCACTGAGAATGGCTCATCGAGATCATTAGGATTTTCGCGGATGTAGTTCTCATCGCCTGAATAAACCACATACAAATCATTTCCTAAAAAGCCTAAACCCAAAGGATTCGGAAAAGGAGTCAACCCACGATGTAAAATTTCACCAGTTTTGGCATTGAGTCGATAAACCGTTTCTTCGGTGCGATCGCTGATCCATAACTCCTCACCACGCAATGTCAAGGCTTCAAATCCTGCCCCAGGCGCATCCATAATCCGTAATAAAGTGCGCGTGGCGCGTCCAAATACAAATATCTTGCCAACTTCCTTAGAACTCACATACACACCGCCCTCAGATACGGCAATGCCATCGATTTTGTTGGGTAGCTCCATAAATGGTTGCAAGTCAAAATCAACCATATTGCTGTAATAAATGCCATTGTCCTTGGTAATCCAAAGTGTCTCACCTGCGATCGCTAAACCCGTGGCATCGCGAAACTGTGCTGCTGTGTAATTATTGAGTACCGTTGCACCTTCGGAGAATGGATCGATTTTCAGCAAATGTCCTTGATAAGCATCCACACAAAGGGCGTAGGGCTTGCTCTCGTTTGAGCCATTATGAGCATCAGTTTGCCACACTAAACCGTGAAGGTTATAAGCGCCAATGGGATAAATCGTGCTTGGTAAGCTAGGCATAGGTTATTAGGCGGGTGATTTGACTTGTAATTTGGACAGATTTTCGATTTGCTGCAAATCTTGATCTCACTTTAAAAGCAGCATTACTTCCGTAGCGAAGGCAACAGTTACAGTGCTTCAGCCGAAAATTGTGATTACGACCATAGCTAAGCTAGTGTCATTATAGATGTAAGCGAGAAGCCTAAATATCGCTATTTTCAGAACAATTACACAGGACAAATAAATTCGGGACAATAAATGCGGCAATATTCTCCACTCACTATAATTTCTTATGTAATCGGTCCAATCTTGATTATCCTCAGTCACATTGGTTCGCTACTTGTATTTACGACTGGACTATCATGGGGGGCGATCGCATGGATTGTTGGGTTATACCTGATCCGTATGCTGGCTACTACGGGCATCTACCATCGTTTGCTTACCCACAAGAGCTATCAGACTCCGCCGCTATTCCTGTGGCTGGGATGCATTGTTGGCGCTTCGGCGGGACAGATGGGACCGAGTTGGTGGAAAGCGCATCACATGAATCACCATCAAAATTCTGATCAACCACTCGATGCTCACTCTCCCTATACCCCATCTCAGGGACTCAAAGGTTTTTTGTGGTCGCAAGGGGGCTGGTTACTTTCACCGAAGTTTTTTCCCGATAAACTACCCAATGATGTCGAAAGCGATCGCGTCTTAAGGGCGATTGATCGTTTGCACTTTATACCTTTAGTTGCGCTGGGTGTAATTTCATATTTGATGGGCGGGCTGGAATATCTCGGTGCTTTTTTTCTCAGCACGACATTACTTTTTCACGGTGTACAAACCGTTAACTCTCTTAGTCATTTGTTTGGTAAGCAGCCATTTATAACCACTGATCACAGTCGCAACAACGGATTTGTTGCCCTGCTCACCTTGGGTGAGGGCTGGCATAATCTGCATCATGCTTTTCAATCATCAAGTCGGCATGGGATTACCATTCATGATGGACAGGTTGCCTATCTCCCCGATCCCACTTTTAGTTTTATTAAGTTGTTAGAATTTTTGAAGTTAGCATCCAAACTGAGATTGCCTAGCGAAAAAGATTTGTTAGCTCGTGCTAATAATCAAAACTTGCAAGTTTCAGATTTACCGATTCGCTCTTAAAGCAAACTTAAATGCAACCCTTTGAGAACCATAAAAAAAGCCGTCACCAGTTGGCAACGGCTTTTTTGTGTTAGTCAAACTACCAGCTAGATTTAACGACACCTGGCAATAAGCCTTGGTGCGCCATCTCACGCAGGACGTTGCGGCACAAGCCAAAATCTTTGTAATAGCCACGAGGACGACCCGTCATCCAGCAACGGTTGCGGTGGCGAGTGGGGTTAGCGTTACGAGGAATTTGTTGGATTTCGCGATGTACTGCGACTTTTTGTTGTTGTGTCAGTTCAGGACTGGCAAACTTTTCTTTAAGTGCTTCGAGCTTAGCTGCATACTTTTCAGCTAACTTAGCGCGTTTTTTTTCGCGCTCGATCATGCTTTTCTTAGCCATTTCGGTTCTATCAGGGGATGTAGAGGTAAGGTAAGTCTAAAAATTTAATACAATTCGCGACAGTTACCGATCATAACCTAAATAGATGGGTTTTTGAGTACAATTTTTTATTTTTTAGTTTATTTTTTGTAATGAGCTATCTGAAAGCGAAAATTGAAACCTTTTTGTAATCATTTCACGCCAACAGCTTGAAATTTAGGTAAAAAGGCAAGCACAATATCTCGCTCAGGAATCCCTTTCTGTATCAAATCCTGAGTAATTCCACTCTCAATTCCATCATATTCAATTAAAACTTTATTGTCCTTGATACTCACATAAATCAAATTACCACGCACACGTCGATCTCTATCCCAACCAAATTGCATTAATGCATAGCGACTATTCACATCATCAAATATCGGCTCTAAGTGAATATTGCCATGAGACGGACGGAGCTTAGCATATTCACTAATTACTTGCTTGATTACTGCTTGGTAGGATTTGAGGATATCCATTGAGTTATCTCCTTAGTACTTAGATTTACGATAACAAGTTTTAACCGGATTTCAGCGATCGCTAGTTTACCAATTGGTTCATTAAATATATCGCTATAAGTTGCCTCAGAAATTGCCAAATACAGATCACGCTCTGGGTCAATCTGATTGAGCAATATCCGATATAAAGAATACTGCCCGATCGCTTGCTCTAAATCATTCACTTGAGACTGACCTCGAAACTGTTTTATTTCGATCGCGATTTGTTTATTTCCTTGCTGAAGCCCAATAAACCCACTTGCACCAAGATCGACAAACAAAAAGCGATCGCCATAGGAAATAACATAGGGATCGTCAGTAATTTCCCATCCATCTTTAATAACTGCTTCTTTTACAGTTTCATGAATGGAGTCTCTAGCTGGCAAATTATTTCCTCCTTTAATCCTGTGGTAATCCTAAATCTGGTAAACCTTTGACAATTTTAACTGATTCTAAGCTTACGGTGATGACTTGCTTAATCAATCTCACTATGTATTCTTCGTCATCAAGGCGATTGGGATCGTTGGTAATACCGCTTCGTTTGTCGGTGCTGACTTGGTATTGATCGATGATCCAGTCTAGGGCGGAACGGTTGCCTAGTTTGTATTCAAAGGTTTCGGGAGGAATACCTGTAAGCGTAAGGAAGTCGTTATATTTGATTTGGGTTTTGTCTTTGCTGAGACGGATTTTTTCGACTCGCCAATCAATTGGGAGGTCTTTGTTTTCGATATGTTTGAGGCGATATTCGGGTTGTTGTTCGTAGTTGATATGGATTTCGGTGAGTCGTTTTCCTGCGATCGCGAAGGGATGAAATTCTGGTGCAAAGGGGATGCGTGGTAGTTCGCGTTTGAGGTTGGCAGCGTAACGTTGGCGATAGTGGGGATGATGGAGGAGGGCGTAGGTGTAATGGAAGATGTCCCATTTGGTAATTTTGGGATCTTGATAATAGGTTTGGAATTGTTCTAAAGCCCAATCAGTAATGTTTGCGCGGCGGTTATTTCCATTTTCATCATAGATATAGAAAGAAAAACATTGAGTAGTACATCCAGATCCACTCAAATGTAAGTCACTAAGCTGATTAGTAGTAATTACTAAAAATGGTTTCTCAGATCCTGAGCCTGTAAGACAAATTACTGTGTTTAATATTTCAGAAGCAGGAAAAATATCAGGAAATTGTCCTCTAACATCATTAAAATACGGAGCAAAGTAAAGAAAGCATGATGTAAAAGGTCTATAAGTGGACTTCCTAATAAATTTGGCGTTAAATGTTAGGGTAATATTGCGCTTGAAATATTTTTTTAAATCACGCGACCAGCTTATTTTTGTATTGTCATTAGTTACAAATTGATCAACTTCAGCAGACTTATCATTTTTTTGATTCCATCGAATTAATTGCTCATTATAAGTACTAGCCATCTTTTGCACGTTAGACGCTAGATTTTCATAAGTAAAGTTGTAAACCCAAGCATCACGGCTAGAATGGACTCCATTACTAAATACTTGAAAAATCGAATCTACAGAATCATCTTTTCGAGATCTAGAATCTTTATTGCCAATTGAGATGAACTCACTAAATTCATCTTCCATCCCATTTGTTAGCCAAACATATTTTTTGTCTGGTTTAATCTCTTGCCAATCAACATCTTGAAAACTTTCAAACTTCTCCAAACAACTTAACTTCTGTTCCTTGCGCCAAAACTCATCCATCCGCGCATAATAAATCTTAGCCTTTCTCATAGATTTTCTTGCTCTGATATGTCAGCAATAACCCGTAATGCTAAAGCTTGCACATTTGCGATCGCCTGTTGTTGACTATTCCCATATACTAAAGCGCCCGAAATTTCGAGGATTTCCGCAATCCAACGACCATCTTCTTCTTGTTCTGTTTCAATGGTGAAATGATTAGAAATATGTTTTGTCATAGTGGCTTTCTGCAAATTTGTTAATGACTAAAAGCAAAAGAACCAGCCATTAGAGGTTTAGGTAAAGTTCTACCTAATGCTTGATACTCTTCTATTAAAAGTTCGATTACCTCTTCTCCATTCTTTAGAGCCTCTGTGTAGGTATCACCATGAGTATGAGCATAGGGACCAAACTCAGGCAAACTAACTACATATTTATGATCTTCATCCGACCACTGAATCAGAATACTGTATTGATAACTCATTATTTTT